>DATLME010000081.1:0-5396 GCA_035537395.1 Sphingomonas sp.
GCGGTCGGCAGTGCATTGTCCTCGCGCCCCTCGCCGAGCAGGCTGTTCGGCGGGGTCGCCGCGGTCGCATAGCTCGCATAGAGGCTGGTCTCGGGGGTCGGCTTGAACACCAGACCGGCCTGCCAGTTGAACAGATTGTCGGTGCGCGTCAGCTTCGCGGCAGCGGCGCCTGCGGTTGCGGTCGGCAACGTCGTCGTCGACGTGAACCGGTCGTAGCGCGCACCGAGATTGAGGATCAGCGCCGGCACCAGCGTGATGGAATCGAACGCATAGACGCTGCGGGTGTTGGCATCGTTCTGCGTCTCGGTACTGGCCACTCCGCGAACGACCGGTGCCTGCACGCTCGACGTGTCGCTGGCATAGTTGACCCACGGATCGTTGGCGTTCGGCGCGAAAAGGCTGGTGCAATTGTAGCGGGCGACGCTCGCGGTCGTGCAACGCGGCGTCGAGCCCGATCCGCTCGCGACGACGAAGGTCCCGCGCCTCGTCTTCTCCCAGGCGAACTCAGTCCCGACCGAGAAGCTGTGCTCGATGCCGCCGGTCATCGCCTTGCCGAACAGGTCGGTCTGGTCGACGATGCTTTCCGCATAGCCATAGCGCGTGTTGGCGCGCCGCCAGACATAGCCGCCGCTCGTCAGGCTCGCCCCCGTGTTGGCCGCGGTGGTGCCATAGACGTTACCCTGGCTGTCGTCGGGCTGCGTGTAGATATAGGCCTGATCGCTGTGCGAATAGCGCGCGGTGTTGCGCAGCGTGACGCCGCCGAAATCATGCTCGATCCTGAGCGTCGCCTGGTTGACCGTCGCGTCACGGAAGTCGCGATCCTTCAACCCGTAGAAGGCCGATCGATCGACCGTACCCGTCTGCCCGCCGCGCGTCGTGATCGTGCCGACCGCAGGCTGGCTGTCGACCCGCCCGGTGCCGGGCGCATTCCCGATGGTGTAGATATAGGGGTTGCCGCTGTCGGGCAGTTCGTGGCTTTCCAGATAATAATAGCTGGCGGTGAGCCGCGTGGGCGTACCGAGCCCGATCGTTACCGACGGCGCGACGCCCCACCGACGTTGATAGATTGCGTCGCGCCCGGCGACGTCCTGATCGTGCCATACGCCGTTGACGCGGAACGCGATCATGTCGGAAACCGCGAGGTTCAGATCGGCGCCGACGCGCTTGAAATTCGCCTCGCCATAGCTGGCACTGACCGACCCGAAGGTGTCGAGCTGCGGCATCTTGGTCAGGATGTTGATAGTACCGCCCGCGCTGCCGCGTCCGCCGAGCGTCGAATCCGAACCGCGGACGATCTGCACCGTTTCGATCGCGAAGACCTCGCGGCTCTGCGAGGCGAGATCGCGAACCCCGTCGACATAGATGCTGCCCTGGCTGTCGAAGCCGCGGATGAAGGGACGGTCGCCGATCGGGTTGCCGCCCTCCGCAGCGCCGAAGGTAATCCCGGGAACCGTCCGCAGCGCATCCTGCAGCGACACCGAGCCGGTCTGCTCGATGACCTCCTTCGGCAGCACGATCACCGACCGCGGCGTGTTGACGATCGGTGCGACCTGTTTGGGATTGGCGTCCTGCTTGATCCGCCGGCCGTTGACCAGAATGTCCTCGCGCGTCTGATCGGTCTCGTCTGCCGCGACGGGCAGCGGTGCGTCGGTCGCGTAGGCCGGCGCGGTCGCAAATGCGCCGACGCAGGACAGGGCAAGGAAGCTGTGGCCGAGCGGCGTGCGCGGCTGAACGGTCGGCATCGAAACGGAACCCCTTATCGCTGGGGCAACCGCTATTGAGAGTCGTTCGCACTGTCAACGCTATTGAGAGTAATTCTCATCTTTGTCGCTGACATGCTGCTCGAACAGCCACGATCGCAACGCACTGGCGAGATTGGGAGGGTCGGCCGCAACGATGCGCAGCGCGTCGATCTGCGCGACGAGTGCGCTCAGCGGCAAAGCGTGGATCCGGGCCGCATCTTCCAACGCGCGCCAGAACAGCGGCTCGAGGCTGATCGAGGTGGGATGCCCCGCGATCGTGATCGAACGCTTCACCGGACCGCAAAATCCGGCGGCCGGCGGCTCAATCGGTATCAAACAATGCCGCCAGCTGTTCGATGATCGTCCCGCCCAACTGGTCGGCGTCCATGATCGTGACCGCGCGCGTATAATAGCGGGTCACGTCGTGCCCGATCCCGATCGCCACAAGCTCGACCGGCGACTAGTTCTCGATCCAGCCGATCACCTGGCGGAGATGGCGTTCGAGGTACGAGCCCGAATTCACCGACAGCGTCGAATCGTCGACCGGCGCACCGTCGCTGATCACCATCATGATCCGCCGTTCCTCGGGCCGTGCGATCAGCCGCGAATGCGCCCAGAGCAGCGCCTCGCCGTCGATATTCTCCTTCAGCAGCCCTTCGCGCATCATCAACCCGAGCGAGTTGCGCGCCCGCCGCCACGGCTCGTCGGCCCTTTTATAGACGATGTGGCGCAGGTCGTTGAGCCTTCCAGGTTGGGGCGGGCGGCCTGCGCCGAGCCACGTCTCGCGCGATTGGCCGCCCTTCCAGGCGCGCGTGGTGAAGCCGAGGATCTCGGTCTTGACCCCGCAGCGTTCGAGCGTCCGCGCGAGAATGTCGGCGGAGATCGCGGCGATCGAGATCGGCCGTCCGCGCATCGATCCGGAGTTGTCGATCAGCAGCGTGACGACAGTGTCGCGGAAATCGGTCTCGCGCTCGATCTTGTAGCTGAGCGACTGGGTCGGATTGACGACCACGCGCGCCAGCCGGGCAGCATCGAGCATCCCCTCGTCCTGATCGAAATCCCACGATCTCGACTGCTGTGCCATCAGACGCCGTTGCAGACGATTGGCGAGCTTCGACACCGCGGATTGCAGATGCACCAGCTGCTGGTCGAGATAGCCGCGCAGGCGCGCCAGCTCGTCGGCGTCGCACAGCTCGGTGGCGGCGACGACTTCGTCGAACTGTGTCGTCCAGGCCTTGTAGTCGAACTGCGCATTGAGATCGGCGAAGGGGCGGTTGGGGCGAACCGGCTGCATCCCCTCCTCGCCCTCGTCGCCAGGTTCGCCGTCCATGTCCTGGGACTGGTCGTCGCCCTGCTCCTGACCCTCGCCGTCATTATCCTCGGATTCGCGCTGCTCGCCGCGGGCCTCGACCTCGCCCTCGCCTTCGCCGCCTTCCTCGTCGCCGTCTTCGCTCTCGTCCTGCTGGTCCTCCTGATCGACGCCCTCGTCTTCGTTGCCGCCGTCATCCTCGGTATCCTCGGGGACGCGATCGCCCTCGACCAGCTCGAGTTGTTCGAGCATCCGCATCGCCAGGCTCTGGAATGCGCGCTGGTCGTCGAGGGCGAGGCTCAGCGCCTCCAGATCGGTCTTCTCCTCGACCCAGCCGCGCACCAGCGCGAGCCCGGCCGCCGCCGCGACCGGCGACGCCTCGCCGCTCAGCTTCTCGCGCACCAGCAGCCCGAGCGCAGTCGCGAGCGGCACCTCCTCGCGGGTCCGCGCGCGCGTGATCGGGTCGGCGCGGAGCCGCACGTCGAGCGCGCTCGCCAGATTGTCGGTGATCCCGGCATATCCGCGCGATCCGAGCGCCTCCACCCGCGCGGTCTCGACCGCATCGAACACCGCGCGTGCGACGGAATCGGCCGGCGCGCCGCGGCCGTGCAGCGCGGTGTCGTGGAGCCGCAGCCTTAGCGCGAAGCCGTCGGCAAAGCCGCGCGCCTCCGCCACCTGCTCGGCGGGGAGTTGCCGCGCGGGCATCGGCACCTTGATGTGCTTGCCCGACTGCACCGGCGCGTCGGCCGTGTAGGCGAGCTCGACCTCAGGCTCCTCGGCGATCGCGCGCGCGGTGCCGGCAAGAACGGCCTTGAAGCGGTCGAGCGGGGTCTCGTTGGCCATTACCAAAGCACCTTGCAGCCAAACCGGCCAATTTCAGGATCTCGCGTGATCACGGTCATGCCCTCGATCAACGCCTGCGCAGCGATCAGCCGATCGAACGGGTCGCGATGATCGCCGTCGAGCATACCACCCCGCACGCCATGTTCGTGACGAATGTCGAGATGCTGGAAGCCATCATCGATCACGTCACGGTCATATAGCAAGATCCGTTGCTCCATCGACGGCAGCCGTCCGGCGCGTACCTTCGTCGCGATCTCCCACGCGGTCGCGGCGCTCACGAAGACCGCGTTGCTCCGCGCAGCGATGGCCTCGCGTGCCGCTTTCGATAGCCGTTCATCGGCATCCCACCACCAGATCAGCGCGTGCGTATCGATAAGGCATTTCATTCCTTGGATCGGACGGCAGCGTCGTCGCCTTCGAACTGGTCGAGTTCGGCATCAGAGTAATAGGGGCTGAACCACAAGGCGTCGGGAATGTCCGTCAGCTGGCCCTTGAAGCGGCCGGGCGTGCGCGGCGGCAGCGGCTCGTCATCGATCGGCACGAGCCGGATGCACGGCTTGCCCGCCTTCGCCACGACGATGTCCTCGCCCGCCAGCGCACGCTCCACCAGCTTGGAGAAATGCGTCTTTGCCTCGTGCATGTTGACAGTCGCGGTCATCCGGCACCTCCAAGTAGACTAAGTTAGTCCACTAGCCGCTCGTCTTCAAGTCTTGCTCACCACGCTCTCGGGCAGGTCCTTGCCAAACACCCGCTGGTAATATTCCGCCACCAGCGGCCGTTCCGCCTCGTCGCACTTGTTGAGGAAGCTCAGCCGGAACGCGAAGCCGACATCGCCGAAGATCAGCGCGTTCTGCGCCCAGGTGATCACGGTGCGCGGGCTCATCACGGTCGAGATGTCGCCGTTGACGAAGCCCTTGCGGGTCATGTCGGCAACGCGGACCATGTTGTCGACCGCCTTCTTGCCGTCCGGCTTGTCGTATTCGCCCGACTTGGCGAGCACGATCTGCGCCTCGACTGCCGCGGGCAGGTAGTTGAGCGTCACCACGATGTTCCAGCGATCCATCTGGCCCTGGTTGATCTGCTGGGTGCCGTGATACAGCCCGCTGGTGTCGCCGAGCCCGACCGTGTTGGCGGTCGCGAACAGGCGAAAATAGGGGTTCGGACGGATCACGCGGTTCTGGTCGAGCAGGGTCAGCTTGCCCTCGGTCTCGAGCACGCGCTGGATCACGAACATCACGTCGGGGCGACCGGCGTCATATTCGTCGAACACCAGCGCGGTCGGGGTCTGCAACGCCCAGGGCAGCAGCCCTTCACGGAATTCGGTGACCTGCTGGCCGTCCTTCAGCACGATCGCGTCGCGACCGACGAGATCGATCCGGCTGATATGCGCGTCGAGATTGATCCGGATGCACGGCCAGTTGAGCCGCGCGGCGACCTGTTCGATGTGCGTCGACTTGCCGGTGCCGTGATAGCCCTGCACCATCACGCGGCGGTTGTGCGCG
>DATLME010000082.1:0-2211 GCA_035537395.1 Sphingomonas sp.
TCATGCGTTCCTTGGCGGCGTCCTTCAGCCCCATCGCGCGGATGCTTGCGGGGTCCGGGCCGACCCAGATCAGCCCGGCGTCGAGCACGCTCTGGGCGAAATCGGCATTCTCGCTGAGGAACCCGTAACCCGGGTGGATCGCGGCGGCGCCGGTTTCCAGCGCGGCGGCGATGATCCGTTCGCCGACGAGGTAGCTTTCGCGCGCAGGGCTCGCGCCGATGTGTACCGCCTCGTCCGCGTTTCGGACGTGAAGCGCCTGCGCGTCCGCGTCCGAATATACCGCAACGGTGCGGATCCCGAGCTCGCGCGCGGTGCGGATGATCCGGCACGCGATCTCGCCGCGGTTGGCGATCAGCAGTGATTCGATCATGCCGGCGTTCCGCAACCGGTGGTGCGCGACGACCAGGTGATGTTCTGGATCTTCCAGCTGCCGTTCTCACGGACCAGGTCGACATGGTCGTAGCCGCAATGATGAACCTTGCCGTCGATCAGGAAATCGTACCGGCCCCAGATCATCGCGATGTCGCCGTCGATCTCGACCGCTGGATCGTAGAGCCGCTCCTCGAAGCGTTCGGGGCCGGGCTTGAAGCCGGCGAGCAGGGCGTCGCGCGAGAGGTGCGCGATGCTGCGGGCGCCGTCGGGCTTCTCGGTCGCGATCGTAGCGGTCGCGTCGGCACGCATCGTCGCGCCGATCGCGGCGGCGTCGCGGGTGGCAATGCCCGCGAAGAGTGCATTCACGACCGCCAACGGGCCGGACTCCGCGGTGACGGGGGGCGGCAACGCGGTGCCCTTCACGATGGGCGCGACCGGGGTGATCTGCAGCGCAAGGGCGAGGAGGATGGGGATCATGGCAATGCCTTCTAAATCCTCCCCGAGCTTGTCTCGGGGAGGGGGACCATGCGAAGCATGGTGGAGGGGCTTGGGCGATGCTGGGTAAGCCGGGGAAGACGGTGCGACGCGCTCGACGGTTGCGGCGCGAATTGCTGCCGCCGGAGATCGCATTGTGGTCGGCACTTCGGACCAGACCAGGCGACCTTAAGTTCCGGCGCCAGCATCCCGCCGGCCGCTATTCCCTCGACTTCTACTGCGCCGCTGCTCGACTCGCGATCGAGGTTGATGGGGAGGTACATGGTCGCGGCGACCACCCCGAGCGCGATGCCGCTCGTGATGGGCTGCTCCTGGCGCATGGCGTGGAGACCTTGCGAATACCCGCTGTCGAAGTGCTTTGCGATCTTGATGGCGTGATTCGCGGGATCGTCGCTGCGGCGCTGGCGCGCCTGCCCCTCCACCACCCGGCTGCGCCGGGCGGTCCCCCTCCCCAAGCGGAGCTTGGGGAGGATTGAAGAGGCCGATGTACCCCTCACATCCGGAACACGCCGAAGCTCGGCCGGTCCGCGATCGGGGCGTTCAGCACCGCCGCGAGCGCCAGGCCCAGCACGTCGCGGGTCTGCGCCGGGTCGATGATGCCGTCGTCCCACAGCCGCGCAGTCGCGTGCCAGGGATTGCCCTCGTCCTCGTAGCGCTGCCGGATCGGCGCCTTGAAGGCCTCCGCCTGTTCCTCGGTCCACGTGTCCGCGTCGCGGTGGACCGTCGCCAGCACGCTCGCGGCCTGTTCGCCGCCCATCACGCTGATCCGGCTGTTGGGCCAGCTGAACAGGAAGCGCGGGCCGTAGGCGCGACCGCACATCCCGTAATTGCCCGCGCCGAAGCTGCCGCCGATCAGCACCGTGATCTTGGGCACGCTCGCGGTCGCGACCGCGGTGACGAGCTTGGCGCCGTGCTTGGCGATCCCCTCGGCCTCGTAGCGGCCACCGACCATGAACCCCGAGATGTTCTGGAGGAACAACAGCGGGATCCGTCGCTGGCACGCGAGTTCGATGAAATGCGCGCCCTTTTGCGCGCTTTCGCTGAACAGCACGCCGTTATTGGCGAGGATCGCGACGGGCATGCCGTGGATGTGCGCGAAACCGCAGACCAGCGAGGTGCCGTAGAGCGACTTGAACTCGTGGAACTCGGACCCGTCGACCAGCCGGGCGATCACCTCCTGGACGTCGTACGGGGCACGAACGTCCGCCGGCACGATGCCGTAGAGGTCCTCCCCCGCGAACTTGGGCGCGCGCGCCGGTTGCACGTTGACGTCGGGCGCGCGCTCGGGCTGCAGGGTCGAGACAATGTCGCGAACGATCGTCAGCGCGTGGTCGTCATTCTCCG
>DATLME010000083.1:0-3786 GCA_035537395.1 Sphingomonas sp.
GCCCCGCCGCCTCGGGGGCGACATCGAGCCGGTCGGTCTCCGCGCCCCGTACGATCGCGGCCAGCTTGGCCAGCGGCGTATACCCGCCCAAACCGAACCCCTCGACCATAATATCAAACGTGCAAAGCTCGGCGCGATGGCTCCAGAACACGCGCTCGTCCGCCACGTCGAACGGCTCGGCATGGTGTCGCGCGGCGACGGTCAGCACCTCGGCCGGCGCCACGAACAGGAAACGCGCATCGGGATCGACGAAGCGGCGGATCAGCCACGGACAGGCGATGCGATCGACCTTGGGCCGCGCCCGCGTCACCCACCAGGTTCGCCCGTCGTCGTGGCGCGGTGGCAAGTGGGTGAGCGACACCGTGGGCAGTCCGGCCGCAAGCCAGGCAGCGAACCCGCCTTCGAGAACTTCGGCAATCCTGCCCTCGCTGCGAAGGATGGCGGCCGCCGCGACCGCTGCTCCACCGCCATCCGCGTCGACGACGACCACGGGGCCGCCGTCGCGACGATCCCAACGGCTCGGATCGTCATGGCATGCGGTCAGCGATCCGGGGATGACTTCGACCGGCGCATCGCGCAGGTCGACGATGTGCGGCGATCCGGGCAGCGCGATCAGGCGTGAGAGCTTGTCCGGGCTGATCGCATTATAAGCGGGCATGACGCGTCCTTGGCGGTGTTCGGCTGGACGCGATGCTCCGGCTTACGCCTCGTGGGGAGATCGCGGTCCCCATGCGACCAATCAGCCACGCCGGACCATTCTTGTCAACGCCGACGCCGGCCCGAGCCCGCGCCTGTCTGGCCACCGCGGTCGCGGTTCGCTACACCGAAGGCAGACGTTCGCGATCGTCAGGGACGGCGCGTCGTTGCGCCATCGCCGTTCGACGACCCTTTTTCGGCACGCAGGCGGTTCTCGCGTCGGGCAAGTTCCTCGTGACGGCAGAGCGGCGCCGGGAGGGCATCTTCCGCAGGACGGCGTGCCGCGGTGCTGCGCGGTTTCGGCGGATCGCTCATCCCATTTTCCTCACCCATGAGGCAGGCCATGTCATGCCGTCCCGATCATAGCTGCCACCACGATGAAGTACATGAATGACTGATCTCGAGTTCGACACCGTAATGCCGGGGGTGCTGCGCGCCTTCTACGCCAGGGTGCGCGAGGACGACCTCCTCGGGCCGATCTTCAACCACGCGGTCCACGACTGGAACCATCATCTCGATCGGATCGGCGACTTCTGGTCGTCGGTGATGCTCGGCAGTGGCCGCTACAAGGGGGATCCGGTCGCCAGGCACCTGCCGCATGCGGCCAGCCTCGACCGCGTACGGTTCGATCGCTGGCTCGCACTCTGGACCGAGACGACGACTGCGATGCTGCCTGCCGCGTTCGCCGCGACGATCCAGGCCAAGGCCGCTCGCATCGCCGAGAGCTTGCAGCTGGCGGTCCAGTTCCCGTCCCCGACGCAGAAGGCGATGATGCGCTCCGCCGACACCGACTAGTCGCGCGACGCTGGGTTCGCGCGCAGGGTCAATCGTAATATCCCGTTCTCGGGCGACGAATCGCCGCCTGACGTCGCCCCGCGGTTGAGTAAGAACGCGCTTCAACGACGCGCCGTCTTGCTCTTGGCGCGGGTAGCGGCGAAGTCGCTGCCGAGCCGCCATTGCGGCCACCGGTCGCTATCGGCGAGGTCGCGGCCGAGCGCGTAGACGAGCGCACCGTCCTGCGCGGCAGCCGCCATGTCCCAGCTTTCCTGGAACTCGTCGCAGCGCTGGTGGTAGCATTGGGCGTTATATTGCTCGACCGTCGCGTCGGCCCGGCCGCCGCTCGCCAGCGCCCTGCCGGCGCGGAAGTAGAGGCTCGGCACCCCGGCTTGTGCAAACGCGTAATGATCCGAACGCTGGTACCACCCCGCTTCAGGCGCGACTTCCGGCTCGATTCGGCGGCCCTGCGCGCCAGCGAGACGAGCCAGGTCGTCCTCGAGGTCGACCCGGCCTGCGCCGATCAGCTCGATCGATCGCGTTTCAGGAAGCGCGAGATGCGGGTCGAGGTTGAACACCGCGGCCGTGGTCGCGAGAGGACGCAGCGGATTGGCCACGTAGTGATACGCGCCAAGCAGCCCGTCCTCTTCCGACGTATAGCCGATGAACAGCAGCGTGCGCTTGGTCCTCGGCGCGCGTGCGAAGGCGCGCGCCACGTCGAGCAGCGTGGCGGTGCCCACCGCATTGTCGATCGCGCCGTTGCGGATCCGGTCTCCGATCGCGTCTGCCGGACCGATGCCATACGCGTCCCAATGCGCGCCGAAGACGACCGTTTCGCGCGCCCGCGTCGTGCCGTCGAGCCGTGCGACGATGTTGCGGGTGATCGTCGGCGTTGCGGTGACGGTAGCGGCGGCCGTGATCGTCGCGCCGGGGACGACCACCGGCTTGAACCCCGGCTGCTTGGCCGCCCGGATCAGCGCTTCGAGGTCGAGCCCCCCTCGCGACATCAGCTCCGCTGCGAGACCGCTGGTGATATACCCGGTCAGCCGTGCGGGGTCGGTCGGCGTGGGCGCCGATGCCAGCCGGAAAACCGGGTTCGGGTCCGAATTCGACAGCTGTTGCCACGGCCAGCTCGTCAGTGCTTCTCGGTGGATCGTCAGCACCGCCGCTGCCCCCCGCGCGAAGGCTGCCGCCGCCTTGCCGCCCGCATAGCGGCTCCGCTCGCGCCCGCCGAACGGGCCGGTCGCGCGATCGTAATCGGGATCGTTCGGCAGGATCAGCACGATCTTCCCGCGCACGTCGGCGGTGGCGTAATCGTCCCAGCCCAGCTCCGGCGCGCTGATGCCGAAGCCGGCGAAAACCACCGGCGCGTCCACGACCTTCGCTTCCCCCTCGTGCGACGCCCCGATCGACCAGTCCCGCGCCCGCGCCGTCGCCACCCGCTCGCCCCCCGCCGTCGCGACAAACGAAACGACGCTTTTGCTCATGCTTATCAACGGGACCTCTTGGAACCACGACCCGTCTACCCCGCCCGGCTGGAGACCCGCCGCCTCGAACTGCTGCTTCAACTAGGCCAGCGTCACCGCTTCGCCGCGTTCGCCAGGACCACGCCCCTGGAACGCATCGGAGGAGAGAATGCGGACATCCTCCTTGATGGCCTCGGGTTGGACCGGCGATGTCACAGTCTGGGCTGTAGCGGTGGATGCAGCCACGACGAGGGCGGCGAGAAGAATGGTGCGCATGTGGGCAGAGCTGCCGCGCGGATTGGGGGAGGGCCAGCGGGTTCGTGCCGAATGAGACCGTACTAATCGGGGGAGTTGAATGCCGCTTTTACTCTCGGAGTGCAGTCGGCGCGCATTTTACGGGATTGCCTAGCCGCCGCCGTCGTGACGGACGACGTGCTAAATCACTCGCAATAGAGCCCACCTCTCCACCCGATCTGCACCGCGGAAAGGCGGCAATCTGCGAAGCAGGAGCTAAGAGAGTTCCTGTCTCAGTGAGCGCCGCTTGACGGCCGGGCGCCACGAAAGACTAACGAGCACCCGGCACGTCCATCTCGGGGATCTACGCAGAGGTGGTAAGCTGTTTACAAAGCTACGGCCCCATTCAAGGACGATCACTGTCGGCTGAGCGCCCTATCGACAAACGCTACGTCGAGCCTGCTCATGCCAGCGTACCCATCGTCGGAGGGATGCACGCCGTCGGCGAGCGGTACACGGCCGGCACGTTGCTCCGCGTCGAAATCCAGAACGGCAATCCCCTCTCCTCGCAAGGCCCCGGCTCTGATCATCTCATTGAACGCTTGTCGTTCTCGCT
>DATLME010000084.1:0-5176 GCA_035537395.1 Sphingomonas sp.
TTCCTGATCTCGCGCCCGGCGACCGAGCTGCTCCGCGATCATCTCGACCCCAACAACCACAACGGTGCGGTATTCCTCGGGCTCGGCGGGATCGTCGTCAAAAGCCACGGCAGCGCCAATGTTCGCGGCGTCGCCACGGCGATCGGCAACGCGGCCAAGATGGTCCGTGCGGATCTGACCCGGCGGATCGCGGACGACCTCGGCAACTTCGAGAAGGCAGCATGATCCGCTCGGTGATCACCGGTACCGGCTCGGCCTTGCCAGCGCGTCGGGTTTCGAACGCCGAACTGGCAGACCAGATCGATACCAGCGACGAATGGATCGTCGAGCGCACCGGCATCCGTTTCCGCCATATCGCCGGTGCCGACGAGACGACCGCCTCCCTCGCCGCCGATGCCGCACGTGCCGCGCTCGCGGCCGCCGGCAAGGTCGCGACCGACATCGACCTGATCGTGCTCGCCACGGCCACCCCCGACCAGACCTTTCCCGCCTCGGCGACCAAGGTGCAGGCCGCGCTCGGCATCAACGATTGCGTGGCGTTCGATCTCAATGCGGTGTGCTCGGGCTTTCTCTACGCGGTGCAGGTCGTCGACGCGATGCTGCGCAGCGGGGTGCATCGGCGCGCCTTGGTGATCGGGGCAGAGACGTTCAGCCGAATCCTCGACTGGGAAGATCGCGGCACCTGCGTGCTGTTCGGCGACGGTGCGGGCGCGATCGTGCTGGAAGCGCAGGAAAGCGATCCCGATACGGGACGCGGCATCCTCGCCGCCAAGCTCCACGCCGACGGTCGTCACAACGACCTGCTCTATGTCGATGGCGGACCGTCCACCACCGGTACCGTCGGCAAGCTCAGGATGAAGGGGCGCGAGGTGTTTCGCCACGCGGTCGTCAATCTTGCCGCGGTGATGGGCGAGGCGCTCGCGATGGTCGGGCTCCAGCCCGGCGACGTTGACTGGGTCGTCCCGCACCAGGCGAACGCCCGGATCCTCGATGCGACCGCGCGCAAGCTCGGCCTGCCTGCGGAGAAGGTGATCGTCACCGTCGACCAGCATGCCAACACCTCGGCCGCGTCGGTTCCGCTCGCGCTCGACGTCGCGGTGCGGGACGGACGGATCAAGATCAACGACATCGTCGTGCTCGAGGCGATGGGCGGTGGCTTCACCTGGGGCGCGGCGGTTCTACGGTTTTAATCTAACGCAACATTCCCCTTCCGCACGGCGCCAAGCTCATGTAGCTTCGCAGGGGGAATTGGGCATAGGAGTGGGTATCGTGTTGATGAACACGACCGGGACGCTGACGAGAGCCGATCTGGCCGAGTCGCTCCATCGGGAAATTGGATTGTCGCGGGCGGATTCGGCGAAGATCGTCGAGCAGATCCTGGCTGAGATGTGCGAAGCGCTGTCGCGTGGCGAGAACGTGAAGATCTCGGGCTTCGGTACCTTCGTGCTTCGGGACAAGGGCGAACGGATCGGGCGTAATCCCAAGACCGGGGTGGAGGTGCCGATCGCGCCCCGTCGGGTGCTGACCTTCCGTGCCAGCCACATGATGCGCGAACGCATCGTAAGCGCTGGCTGAAGCGGGTGCCGACTGACACCCCGAAGGCGAGCGGGGCGTTCAGGACGATCGGCGAGCTTGCAAACGAAACCGGTCTCGCCCCGCACATCCTGCGCTATTGGGAGACGCGGTTCCCGCAGCTGCGTCCGCTGACCCGTGCCGGCAATCGCCGCTATTACCGTCCCGATGACGTTGCGCTGGTGCGCCGGATCGACACGCTCCTCAACCGCGAAGGCTACACCGTCCGCGGCGTTCAGCAATTGCTCGCGCGCAAGGAGCCGGCCGCGGTCGCCCCGATTGCGGATGCCGCCCCGTCCGCGGACGGCGACCTGATCGATGCACTGCGCGCAATCCGCGAACTGCTCGCGGGCGCGCTCGCCGACGATCGGCGCTGAGCTCGGGTCAGCACTGAAGCCCGTTCTTCAGGAAATCGGCCATCAGGTCGGCGATCTGTTCGGGGGTGCGGTCCTGGTCCCAGACGCCAAAGCGTAGCCCCAGGAACACGTTCATCCCCATGATCGCCCAGGCATGGACTTCCGACACGTCGCTACGGACCTCGCCCCGCGTCGCCGCGGCGGTCAATCGCTGCGCGATGCGGTTCGCGGTGGTCGCATAGTGGCGGCGAAAGCTGTCGGGGTCGACGAACTCGGCCTCGTCGATGATCCGGTAAATTTCCTTGTGACCGCGAACGAACGCGATGAAGCTTTCCAGACCTGCGCGTTCCGCGGCGATCCCGTCGGCAGCGCCACGCACCGCCGGCGCGACATGATCGCGGACCTGCGCCGACATGTCGCGGACGAGCGCGCGAAACACCGCGTCCTTTGAATCGAAATACGTATAGAAGCTGCCGAGCGCAACGCCCGCGCGGCGGGTGATGCCGCTGACCGAGCCTTCATGGAAGCCCTTTTCGCCGAACTCCACGGCGGCTGCATCGAGGATCGAGCGCAGCGTCTTGCGGCCGCGCGCCGTGCGCGGCTCCTTGCCCGCACTCGCGACCTCCGTGCCTCGCAGCGCTGGTGCTGTGGCCGACATGCCACGCCCGCTTGCCATTCGCGATCCCTCCCTGGATGTTGCAAGTTGAAACGTGGTTCAGGTTTCAGTATAGCGTCCGGTAACTGCTTACAACCCGCGCGAGCGACGGGTTGCGACCTGGGGAGGAACACACCAATGTTATCATTCAATCCGTCCGTTCGCGCCGCCTTGTTCGCCGGCGCCGCGTTCGCCGCGCTCGCCTCCGTGCCGGCTCATGCGCAGGTACAGGCCGCCGACGACGCCACTCCGACCGCCGTCACCGCGGATTCCGACCAGGCCGCTGCCGACGGAGACATCCTCGTGACAGCACGTCGTCGTGAAGAGACGCTCATCGACGTGCCCATCTCGATGTCGGTCATTTCGGGCGATACGCTTACGCGGACCGGCGCGGTGGACATCACGGCGTTGCAAGACAAGACACCCAATTTGACCCTCCAGATTGCGCGCGGTTCGAATTCCACGCTGATCGCGTTCAGCCGCGGCGTTGGCCAGCAGGACCCCTTGTGGGGCTTCGAGCCGGGTGTCGCGCTGTACCTCGACGACGTCTATGTCGCGCGTCCGCAAGGCGCCGTATTGGACATCTTCGACGTCGAGCGCGTGGAAGTGCTGCGCGGGCCGCAGGGTACGCTCTACGGCCGCAACACGATCGGCGGCGCGGTGAAATATGTCACGCGCCGGTTGGGCAACGACTACCGCGCGATGGGCCGCGTGTCCTACGGCTCGTACAATCAGCTCGACCTCGTCGGTCAGGTCACCGTCCCGATCATGGATGGCCTGTCGGTCGGGGGTGCGGTCGCACGCTACAAGCGTGACGGCTATGGCACCAACCTGACGACCGGCGCCGAGCATTACGACAAGGACGTGCTCGCCGCGCGTGTCTCGGCCGAATTCGCGCCGACCGACGACATCTTCTTCCGCGTCGCCGCGGACCGCACGCTCGACAAGTCGAACCCGCGCCACGGCACGCGCCTGCTGCCCAACGGCACCGATCCCCGCTACGCGCCGACCGCCAGCGTCTATGACACCCGCGCCGGCATCGGTGACGACAACCGCGTGCTGACCCGCGGCCTGTCCGCCACCGGCGAGATCGGCCTCTCGGATTCGCTGACCTTCAAGTCGATCACGGCATGGCGCGACGGCCGCACCGACACGGTGATCGACTTCGACAACACCATCCTGCCGACGCTCGACGTTCCCGCCTATTATCAGGACCGCCAGTTCACACAGGAACTTCAACTGCTGTTCGAGGGTGACCGGCTGCAGGGCGTGCTCGGTGCCTATTACCTCAATGGTCGCGCCGAGGGTGCGTTCGACACCGTCGTCGGGTTGCTCAACACCACCACGCTCACCTCGGGCATGGTCGATACCAAGAGCTACGCCGCATTCGGCGATCTGAGCTTCGACGTGACCGAGCAGTTCAAGGTCTCGGCGGGCATTCGCTACACCAAGGACCAGAAGGAAGGCACGGTCTTCCGCCGCAACTACACGGGCATCCGCAGCCCGCTGTTCGGCAACGCGGCAGCCGTGCCGGGGCTGATCCGTACCGATTACACCAACGATCGCGACTTCGAGAAAGTCACGCCGCGGGTAAGCGTCAGCTATCAGCCGAATGCAGACCTCAACCTGTATGCGAGCTACGGTCAGGGCTTCAAATCGGGCGGCTTCGACATGCGCGGCGACGCCGTGTTCACCCCGACGACGGTCAACGGCTACGAGCCGGAAACGATCGACTCTTGGGAGCTCGGCATGAAGGGCGCGTTCCTAGACCGTACACTCTTCGTAAATCTCGCCGGCTTCTTCTCGCAATACAAGAACCAGCAGGTCACCATCCAGGTGCCCGCGCTGCCGAGCGGCATTGCGAGCTTCGTCGACAATGCCGGCAAGGCAGAGATCTACGGGTTCGAGCTCGAGACGCGGATGGTACCATCGCGGCACTTCTCGGCGGGCGTCACGGTCGGCTACACCAATGCCGACTACAAGGAATTCCTGACCTTCATCGGCGGCGGCGCGACGCCGATCGACGTGTCCGATCAGCGTGCATTCCAGAACACGCCCGAGTGGACTGCGAATGCGTCGGCCACCTGGTCCGAGGATCTCGCCGGGGGGACGCTCGCTTTCACGCCGGCGGTGTCGCTGCGCAGCGACATCCAGATGTTCGAATTGGCAACGCCGGCGCTCGACCAGGATGGCTATTTCCTCGTCGAAGCGTCGTTGAACTGGACGTCGGCAGGTGGCCGCTACCGGATCGGCGTCAACGGGCGCAACCTGACCGACGCACGCTACCGCGTCGGCGGGTACAACTTCCCCGGCGCCTTCACCGGCAATTCGATCATCGGCTATTACGGCCCGCCGCGCACGGTGAGCGGCACGCTTGAGGTCCGGTTCTGAACCTCCACATCTGCTAACGGCCAACCTTGCGAGCCGGGTGTCACCGTGACACCCGGCTCGTCCGCTTTCAGGGAAATGCGATGAACGAACCTGCCCGCGCCCCCTCTCCGGTCTATCGCGGGGTCGTCCTCGCGATGCTGTTGCTGGTCTACACCTTCAACTTCGTCGACCGGCAGATCCTCGGCATTCTGGCGCCGAGCAT
>DATLME010000085.1:0-2762 GCA_035537395.1 Sphingomonas sp.
CTGCGACACCGTCAAGAAGGCGCGTGCCTGGCTCGACGCCGCCGGTCGGCCGTACGACTTCCACGATTACAAGGTCGCGGGCATCGACGCCGCCATGCTCGACAGCTGGGTCGACAGGCTGGGCTGGGAGGTGCTGCTCAACCGGGCGGGCACGACGTTCCGCAAGCTGCCCGAGGCCGATAAGGCCGACCTGGACCGGGACAAGGCGGTCGCGCTGATGCTGGCCAACCCGTCGATGATCAAGCGGCCGGTGCTCGTGCACGACGGTGCGCTGACGGTCGGATTTGCACCCGATCGCTATGCCGTCGCTCTTGCCTGACGCGCGGTTGCAGCGGGTCTGCAATCGGCGCAGGATGTGGATCGACAACCTGGGGAGGGTGTGATGGCGAACGGTGTGCGGACGGTGCCTGCATGGTTTCGGATCGTAGCGGTGTTGCTGCTGCTCTGGGGATTCTCGGGCTGCTATGCCTGTTTCCAGCAGTTCAGGCTCGGCGCCGAAGCAATGGGGCCGGCGAGCGACTATGATCGGGCGCTCTATGCGGCGCTGCCGGTGTGGTACAACGCGATCTATGCGGTGGCGGTTGGTACCGGGCTACTCGGGGCACTTGCGCTGCTGACCCGCTCGGTACTGGCGGTGCCGCTGTATGCGATCTCGCTCGTCGCGGTCGTCGTGATGTTCGGATGGTTCTTCGCGACGACAGATATCGTCGCGGCCAAGGGGCCGCTCATAGCGCTCGGCCCGCCGCTCTTCATCGCGCTGGTCACGGGCTTCTCGCTCTGGCTGTCGTTGAAGGCGCGGCGGCGTGGCTGGCTCGGCTGAGCAGACGATGGCGGCGCGGCAACCGACACGCTAGAGCAGGGCGATGTCCACGACCTACACGCTCGACACCGCGACCAGCCGTGCCAACCCGACCCCGGCGCCGCTGAAGCGGCTGACGGTACCCGCGATCCGCCGGCAAAAGGGGACGACCCCGCTGGTCATGCTCACCGCCTACACGGTGCGCACCGCACAACTGCTCGACCCGCATTGCGACCTGCTGCTGGTCGGCGACAGCCTCGGCCAGGTGATCTACGGCCTGCCGTCGACCGTACCGGTCACGCTGGAGATGATGGCGGCGCACGGCGCGGCGGTGGTGCGTGGCAGCTATCACGCGGTGGTCGTCATCGACATGCCGTTCGGCAGCTACGAAGCCTCTCCGGAAAAGGCGTTCGAGAGCGCGGCATGGCTGCTCAAGCAGACCGGCGCCGCGGCGGTGAAGCTCGAGGGCGGCGCGGCGATGGCGCCGACGGTCGCGTTCCTATCGGAGCGCGGGATCCCGGTGATGGCGCATGTCGGGCTCACCCCGCAGGCGGTGAACATGCTGGGCGGCTATGGTGCGCGCGGGCGCACGCCGGCCGAGGCCGAGAAAATCGTGGCCGACGCGGTCGCGGTCGCGGAGGCGGGCTGTTTCGCGCTGGTGATCGAAGGCGTGGTCGAGCCGATCGCGATCGAGATCACGCGCGCGGTTGCCTGCCCGACGATCGGCATCGGTGCGTCGGCGCAATGCGACGGGCAGGTCCTGGTTGCGGAGGATATGCTTGGCCTGTTCGAGCGCACCGCGCGGTTCGTGAAGCGGTTCGACGATCTCGCGGGCCGGATGTCGACGGCCGCGGAAGCCTATGCCGCCGAGGTGCGATCGCGCGCCTTCCCGGGCCCGGAGCAGATCTACGCAGCAAAGGATTGAGCGCGGCGTCGAGCCCGCTTCCGTTTCTTGGCAGGCGCGGCTAAGGTCCGCGCCGCCTTACCCCCGATATTCCGGAGCATTTCTTGGCCCTCACGCCGAACAGCAATGAAGCATTCCTGCGCGAAGTCGACGAAGAGCTGCGTCGCGATCAGCTCGCGACCTTCTGGGAGCGGTGGGGCCGCTGGGTGATCGTCGGCGTCGTCGTCGGGCTCGCCGTCTTCGGCGCCTATCTCTATTGGCAGCATCGCACCGAGCAGGCTGCCGGGGTGCAGGGCGAGCGCCTCCAGGCGGCGTTCGATTCGCTCGGCGCGAACAATCCCACGGCGGCCGCGGGGCCGCTGGCCGAGCTCGCAGCCTCGGACCGCGACGGCTACCGCGCGCTCGCCAAGTTCACGCAGGCCGACATTCTGTTGCAGAAGAACGATTTCAAGGGCGCGGCTGCCAAGCTGGCGGAAGTGTCGGCGGACGAGACCTTGGCCAAGCCGTTCCGGGATCTGGCACTGGTGCGACAGACGACCGCGGAATATGACGGGCTCAAGCCGCAGGCCGTGATCGAGCGGCTACGTCCGCTCGCGGTACCCGGCAATCCGTGGTTCGGGAGCGCCGGCGAGCTGGTCGCGATGGCGCATCTGCGGATGAACCGACGCGACCTTGCCGGCGCGATGTTCGGTCAGATGGCGCGGAACGACGACGTTCCGGATTCGATCCGTCAACGCGCGGTTCAGATGGCCGGGGTACTTGGCGTCGACGCGGTCGTTCAGAACGAGGATAACAAAGCGCAATGACGACGAAGTATCGGGCGAGCGTGGCGATTGCCGCGCTGATGACCCTGAGCGCCTGCGGGATCTTCAAGGGCGGGCCGAAGAAGACCCCGACGGTCGGCGAGCGGATCCCGATCCTGGTGTCGGAAAACGGCATCCAGGCCGACAAGACGATCGCCGACATCCAGGTGACGTTGCCGGCACCCGCGGCGAACGACAGCTGGACCCAGTCGGGCGGCAATTCCGCCAAGTCGATGGGGCAGCTTGCGCTCGGCGC
>DATLME010000086.1:0-3974 GCA_035537395.1 Sphingomonas sp.
CATTCGTGGTCACCTCGCCAGTTTCGAGCAATTGCTTGAACCGGCGCAGGTCGAGCCGCGCCTGGATCGCCGGCTCACGACGGAACAGTTTGGCGGCAAGCTTGCCGATCGTCCCGCCCGGCGGGGCGTAGGTCAGCACCAACGTGACGATCGTCCCGCGGCCCGGCGCGCTATCCTTGAACAGCACCTCGCCCGCAGTGTCGATCTGGCTTTCCTCGGTGCTTTTCCACGCGATCCGTTCGCCCGGCACGTCGTGCGTCGTCTTGGTGTTCAATTCGACCGTCTGCCCGGCGGGGGCCTCGATCGTCCACCGCGACGTGTCACCGTCGATCTTCTCGACCGACCGCACATTGTCCATAAATTCGGGGAAGCGGGTGAAGTCGCGCCACGCGTCGTAAACTTCCTGGCGGGGACGGTTGATGGTCTGGCTGCGCCCGGTCAGTTCGCCATGCTCGCCGGCGGGGCGATTTTTGTGGGTCCATGGCGGCGAGTCGCTGATGACCGGCTCCTCTTCACCGGACTTGCGATTGAGCAGGAATGCGGCTCCCGCGACTGCTGCGACCGCGCCGGCACCGAATGCCACCTTGGCCGCGCTCCAATCGCCGGAAAGGGAGTCGGGTTTGCGACTGCGCGCCATGAGCGGATCTCCTTGAGATGGTCGGCAGCGCGAGAAATCGCGCCGCCGTGCCGGGTGAACCGGTTCGACGGAGACCCGTTCCTTTCGATGTGCAGCCGAAACTAAATGGCGGCCGGCCAGCCCTCGAGTATCTCGACGAACCGGCTCAGCCAGGCGTTGGTCTGGTGTCCGTCGACGACGCGGTGGTCGATCGTCAGCGTGACATAGGCCATCGGCCGGATCAGGATCGCGTCCTGCCCATCGACCTCGCGCACCACCACGCGCTTCTCCAGTTTGCCGACGCCCAGGATCGCCGCCTGCCCCGCGTGAAGGATGATCGGCGAGGCGAGCAGGCTGCCCGACACGCCGTGATTGGAGATGGTAAAGCTTCCCCCGGACACGTCTCCGCCGGTCAACTTGCCGCCGCGCGCCCGCGTCGTGAGGTCGTCCAGCGTGGCCCCAATCTGCTCCAGGTTCAGCGCCCCGGCGTCCTTGACCACCGGCACCACCAGGCCCTTGTCGCCAAGCGCGGTGCCGACCCCGATGTCGATCGTCGGCGAAACCGCGATCCGGTCGTTCTCCCATCGACCGTTGATCGCCGGCGCAACGGCCATCGCGTCCGCCGCGGCCTTGACGATGTAAGCGGTGTAACTGAGCTTTACGCCGCGTATCGCAAGCGCATTCTTGTGCGCCGCGACCGCCGAGAAATCAGCCTCGAACAACGCGGTTACGTGAGGTGCCTGGGAAACCGCACGAACCATATTCTCGGCAATCCTGAGCCGCATCCGGTCGTGGGGAATGTCGTTTCCGGCGAAATGACGCGGCTGTGCGGTGGTCGCCTCGCCGACGTGGGTGACCGTCGCGCTGGCCACCGCGGCATCGACATCGTCCCGTGTGATCCGCCCGTCTCGCCCGGTCCCGGTAAGCCGCGCGGGATCGATCCCATGCTGCAGGATCGCGCGCTTGACCGAGGGGGACAGGCGCATTTCGCTGACCTTGTTCCCCTTCGAAGGCAGGGGCCCAGTGGCGCGAAGCGCTTCCTTCGCAACCGTGTCGTGTCGGGCAGGAAGCTCGGTCTGGGCCCCTGCCTGCGCAGGGGTGAAGCCGTCGTCAATCCGCCCAAGCACCGCCCCGGGCACCGCCTCGGCATCGCTCTCCAGCAAGATCTCGCTCAGCACCCCCGAGACCGGCGACGGCACTTCCTGCGTGACCTTGTCGGTCTCCAGCTCGACCAGTGGATCGTTAACCGCCACCCGATCACCGACCCGCCTCAACCATGCGCGAACGACCGCCTTGGTACCCTCCTGCTCGTCGGGAACGCGGACATCGGTCGCCATCAGAAGCCTACCAGCCGGTCGATCTCGGCGCGGATCCCCACCACGCTCGGAAGAACATGCGCGAGCAGGCTCGGGTGATGCGGGCTGGGAATGTCGGGCATCGTCACCCGCGCGACCGGCGCATCGAGGTCGAGGAACGCCTCGTCCGCAACCACCGCGGCAATTTCCGCGCCGAATCCGCCGGTTCGCAAATCCTCGTGCACGATCAGGCAGCGGCGGGTGCGCGACACGCTTTCCAGCACCATTTCGCGATCCCACGGCATCAGCGTCCGCAGATCGATCACGTCGGCACTCACCCCCTCCGCCGCCGCTTCGCACCGCGGCACCATCGCGCCCCAGGTTACGATCGTGATCCGGTCGCCCTCGCGGGTCTTTTTCGCCTTGCCGAACGGCAAGACGAACGCATCCCCCGGCCACGCCCGCCGCGCCCAGCTATCGTCGAGCATCGCGCGATGCTCGAAGAACAGCACCGGGTCGTGCCCGCGCAGGCTCCCCCGCAGCAATCCGACCGCGTCCTCGGCATTGCTCGGCACCGCCACTCGCCAGCCCGGATTGTGCACGAACTGCACCTCATTCGTCTGGCTGTGCCACGGGTCGCCGCATTTGAAGAAGCCGCCGGGCACGCGCAGCACCATCGGGGCGGCAAAGCGATTGGCGGTGCGCCAGCGCATCGTTCCGCAATCGTTGATCTGCTCGGTCGCCGGCTCGGCATATTTGCGAAACTGGATCTCGGGCACGGGCATCAGGCCTGCAAGCGCCATCCCAACCGCGCGGCCGACGATGCCCTCCTCGTTGAGCGAGGTGTCGAACACTCGGTCGCGGCCATATTTGTCCTGCAGCCCGAGCGTCACCGCATGGACCCCGCCCTTGGGGCCAACGTCTTCGCCGAATACCAGCATCTTCGGATTTGCGCTAAGCTCCTGGTCGAGCACGCGGCGGATCGCGGTGACCATGTTGATCCGCTGGCCCTCGGGCGCGGCGATATCAGTCGTCCCGTCGAGGCTCAGCCCGGCACCACCCCCGACCCGCGCCGCTTCGCCCTCGAAAAACACATGGCTCGTTACGCGCTCCGGCGGCGAGGGTTCGCGTGCCTCAGCCTCTGCCCGCGCGGCCTCGACCGCATGTGCAACGCCAGCTTCAATCCGTTCCCAGTCGAGATCGGGCGCAAACGCCTTCAGCTTGGGCAGGGGATCGCGCGCCCATTCGGCGGCGACCTCATGCTGCGATTTGTAAGTCTGCGTGTCCTGGAAACTGTGCCCCTCGAGCCGCGGCACCGTCAGCCGGATCAGCGCCGGACCCTTGCGGCCACGGACATGGCCCACCGCATCACCGATAAGCATCGCCGCCTGCGCCGGTTCGGTCCCATCGCCGTTGAAGATCGCGAGGTTTCGGAAGGATGCGAGGTTGGCGGCAATGTCGCGCCCCGGGGTCTGGTAGTCCGACGGCACCGAAATGCCGTAGCCATTGTCCTCGATGTAAAATAACATCGGCAAAGATTGTGTTGTCGCAATTGTTAGAGCGGCCCAAAATCCGCCCGTCGCGCAGCTTGCGTCGCCGCCCAGCACCACCCCGATCGCGCCGGTCGCTGGCTCGCCCAGCACCCGTTCCTTGTAGGTCACCGCCTGAGCCCAGCCTGCGGCCGGGGCATATTGCGCGCCCACCCCGCCGCACATCGGCAGCGCGTGCGCCCCGCCGGGATTTGGGTAATTGAACACCACGCCGATATCGCGCCCCTCGGAATATCCGCCCGAGCGGCCCATTCCGCTGCCCAGCGCGTCGGCAATATCCACCCCGAGCGCGAGCAGCATTGGCCTCGACCGATAGTAACCGCACGCCGCGTCGCCATCGCGCAGCTGCATTCCAAGCAGCACCTGCGCCAGATCATGCCCGCGCGCGGAAAATTGGTAGAGCACCTTCTTTTCGGGGACGAGCCGTGTTTCCTCGAGCTCGTCGAGCGCCCGGCTGGTGGTCACCAACCGCGCCACCTCGCCCCAATCCACCTCGTCGCCAATCGCGGGCCT
>DATLME010000087.1:0-13472 GCA_035537395.1 Sphingomonas sp.
GTGATCATCAAGGACGTCACGAACGCATCCAATTGTGCCGTCGTGCCGACAACTGCCGGCAACATCGTCGGCGTGAACACCTATGTTGCAGCGGTCAATTCGGGGGTTGGGCTCCGCGCCCCGGTGGCGGTGCCGGGAACCAACACGACAGGCGCGTTCAGCATCTGCTCGGCACTGGCCACCACGGCCGCCAACCCGCCAGCACCGTTGCGCGCGCTGTTCGCCACCCCGACAGGGGCATTGCCGTTCACCGTGTTGGGCAACGGGGTTGCCACGAATATCCGTGGCAATCGTCTCCCGCAGGCACCTACCTACAAGTTTTCGGCCGGTGCTCAGTACACGCTTGATTTCGGGGAAGGCTATTCGATCGTGCCGCGGGCGGATCTCGCGTTCACCGGCAACAGCTATGGCAGCATCTTCAACCTCAATATCGACCGCATACCGGCTTACGAAGTAGTCAACGCACAAATCCAGCTCAACGCGCCGAATGATCGCTTCTATGTGCGCGGGTTCGTCCAGAACCTGACGGGTAACGACGCAATCACCGGTCAGTACGTCACCGACCAGTCGTCGGGGCTGTTCACCAACGTGTTCACGATCGAGCCGCGGCGCTATGGCGTGGCAGCCGGGTTCAAGTTCTGATCGGTCGCATCCTCTACCCCGTCATGCCGGACTCGTTCCGGCATCCACCTGCCCAGATGCGCAAGCAACGTTGACTGGGCGGCTCGGTGGACCCCGGACCTAGTCCGGGGTGACGACGGAATTGGGCCGGATCCAGGCTATCGTCCTTGCTGATCAGCCCAGCCGTTCCGCATGCCAGGCAACGTGATCGGCCATGAAGGTCGATACGAACGAATAGCCGTGATCATAGCCGGGCTGCATCCGCAGCGTCAGCGGGATCGCGGCAGCGTCGCACGCCTGCGCCAGCAGCTCGGGCTTGAGCTGTTCGGCCAGGAACGGGTCGGCACCGCCCTGGTCGACCAGCAATGCCTCGACCCTGGCACCGTCCTCGATCAGCGCACAGGCATCGTAGGCGCGCCATGCGGCCCGATCCGCGCCGAGGTAACCGCCAAGCGCCTTCACGCCCCACGGACACTGCAGCGGCGCTACGATCGGCGCGAAGGCGGACACGCTGCGAAACCGGCCCGGGTTGCGCAACGCCATCGTCAGCGCACCGTGCCCGCCCATCGAATGGCCGGTAATTCCCTGCCGCGCAGGATCGATCGGGAAGGCCGCGGCGATCAGCGCCGGCAGCTCGTCCTCGACATAGCTGCGCATCCGGAAATGGTCGCGCCAGGGCGCCTCGGTCGCGTCGACGTAGAAGCCTGCGCCCTGGCCGAAATCCCACGCATCGTCGTCGGGTACGCCGTCGCCGCGCGGGCTGGTGTCCGGCGCGACCAGGATCACCCCGGCTTCGGCACAGGCCCGGCGATACTCGCCCTTGTCGGTGACGTTCGCGTGGGTGCAGGTCAGCCCCGACAGGAACCACAGCACCGGCAGGCGGGCGTCGGCCTCGTGCGCCGGGACGAAGACCGAGAAGGTCATCGCGGTGCCGGTCGAACTCGACTGGTGCCGGTAGACCCCCTGGGTGCCGCCGAACGCCTTGGTTTCGCTGATCGTCTCCATCAATACACCACGACGCTGCGGATGCTTTCGCCGGCGTGCATCAGGTCGAAGCCCCGGTTGATCTCGTCGAGGCTGAGGCGGTGGGTGATCATCGGATCGATCTCGATCCTGCCGGTCATGTACCAGTCGACGATCTTGGGCACGTCGGTGCGCCCGCGCGCGCCGCCGAAGGCGGTGCCTTTCCAGACCCGCCCGGTGACGAGCTGGAACGGGCGGGTGCTGATCTCCTTGCCCGCCTCGGCGACGCCGATCACGATGCTCTCGCCCCAGCCGCGGTGGCACGCCTCGAGCGCCTGGCGCATCACCGTCGTGTTGCCGGTGCAGTCGAAGGTATAGTCGCCGCCGCCGTCGGTCAGCGCGACGAGATGCGCGACGACGTCGCCGACGTGCTTGGGGTTGACGAAGTCGGTCATGCCGAAGCGGCGGCCCCATTCCTCGCGGTCGGGATTGATGTCGACCCCGACGATCCGTGCCGCGCCGGCAAGCCGCGCGCCCTGGATGACGTTGAGCCCGATCCCGCCCAGCCCGAACACGATCACCGTCGCGCCGACCTCGACCCTGGCGGTGTTGACCACCGCGCCGACCCCGGTGGTCACCCCGCAGCCGATATAGCAGCTGGTGTCGAACGGCGCGTCATCGCGGATCTTGGCCACCGCGATCTCGGGCAGCACGGTGAAGTTCGAGAAGGTCGAACAGCCCATGTAGTGGAAGATCGGCTGCCCCTTGTAGCTGAACCGCGAGGTGCCGTCGGGCATCAGCCCCTTGCCCTGGGTCGCGCGGATCGCGGTGCACAAATTGGTCTTGCCGCTGAGGCACGACTTACACTGGCGGCATTCGGGGGTGTAGAGCGGGATGACGTGATCGCCCGGCGCGACCGAGGTCACCCCCGCCCCGACCTCGCGGACCACCCCTGCGCCTTCATGCCCGAGCACGCTCGGGAACAGCCCCTCGCTGTCGAGCCCGTCGAGCGTGTACGCGTCGGTGTGGCAGATCCCGGTCGCCATGATCTCGACCAGCACCTCGCCCGGCTGCGGCCCCTCGAGGTCGAGCTCGACGATCTCCAGCGGGCGCTTGGCTTCGAATGCGACGGCGGCGCGGGTCTTCATGGATGGTCTCCTCTTGTCGCGCCGCCATACTCAGCCCGGCGCGGTCGATGCAACCGAAGCGGCACCGCGTGGTTCCTGTTCTATCCAATCTGGAGAGAAACGATGGCGGACGTGAAGACCGGCGACAAGGTCACCTGGAAAAGCCATGGCGGCACCGCGCACGGCAAGGTGGTGAAGAAACAGACCAGCGACACCAAGATCAAGGGTCATCAAGTCCGTGCCACCCCGGACGACCCGCAATATGTGGTAGAGAGTGACAATGGCGGAAAGGCAGCGCACAAGGCTGGCGCGCTCAAGAAAGCGTGACTGATCGTCCGGCATCGGATCGGACGCGAACAGGAAGGAATGCGATGGCCACCACGACCAAGACCGGCGGGATCCATGCCCCGGTCCAACCCTCTGCCGAACTCGGCGCGATCGTCGGCGACGACAAGCTGCCGCGCAGCCAGGTGATCAGCAAGGTTTGGGACTACATCAAGTCCAACAAGCTTCAGAACCCTGAGAACAAGCGCGAAATTCTGGCGGACGAGAAGCTGAAGAAGGTCTTCGGCCGCGACAAGTGCACCATGTTCGAGATGAACAAGTACATCTCGCAGCACGTAAAGGCCTGACGGCTACCCACGTTCGGGAGCGCCGCGCCGGTACGGCCGGTGCTCCCGACACGAACCGCGACGCGCGGCTCGGGCCTCGAGCCTTGCTCCGCCGACGGTGCGCAGCTATTCCGCGCCGCGCCGGTCCCGTAGCTCAGCCGGATAGAGCGCCACTTTCCTAAAGTGGGCGTCGGGGGTTCGAGTCCCTCCGGGACCACCAGCTTCAGTTCACCGTCTTCGGCGGCACGATCGGCAACGGCAGCGGCGCGATCGGGACGCCGTCCTCGACCAGCGCCTTCGCCTCGGCGGCGGTCGCCTGCCCGTGGATCGCGGCATCGGGCTCCTCGCCCAGATGCATCGCGCGGGCGCGGTTGGCGAAGCTGCCCCCGACCCATTCGGACTTCTCGAGTGCCGCGGCCTGCTGCGTCGCGAGCAGCGCCAGCGCCGCCTTCACCGCCGCCGGGCTGGGCATCGCGGCGCGGCGGTTGCCCTTGCTCGGGATCGCGGGCGCCATCACCGCCTTGGCGACCTCGGTGACGCCGCACAGCGGGCAGCGGACATCGCCGGCCTCGCGCTGCGCTTCGTAGGTGGCGCTCGACGCGAACCACGCCTCGAACACATGGCCGGCGCCGCAGCGCAGATCGAACACGATCACGACACGCGACCGACCGCAGGGATCGCGCGGCGATGCGCCAGCACGGGGATCCGTCCGCGAACCGCCGCGAGCTGCGCGGGATCGATCTCGACCAGGCCGAGCCCCGGCGCCTCGCCCATGTCGAGCAGGACCTCGCCCCAGGGATCGACCACCAGCGAATGGCCGAAGGTCGTGCGGCCGTCCTCATGCTCCCCGGTCTGCGCCGCGGCGACGACGAAGGCCGCCGATTCGATCGCGCGCGCGCGCATCAGCACGTGCCAATGCGCAGCGCCGGTCGGGCGGGTGAACGCCGCGGGGATCGCCAGCACCGTCGCGCCCGCCGACGACAAGGCAGCGTAGAGCGCCGCGAACCGCAGGTCGTAGCAGATCGACAGCCCCAGCCCGCCGAGCGGCGTATCGACGACGATCGCCTCCTCGCCCGCGACATACGCCGCCGACTCGCGCCAGCGCTCGCCGGTCGGCAGGTCGACGTCGAACAGATGGAGCTTGTCGTAGCGCGCACGCACCCGGCCGCGATCGTCGATCACGAAGCCACGATTGGCGTAGAGATCGTCGTCCCGGCGGATCGCGAGCGAGCCGAGCTGCACCCAGATCCGGTGCGCCGCCGCCGCCGCACGGACCGCGGCGAGGACCGGATCGATCGCCTCCGCAACGATGTTGCCGCCGCCGCGGGCCCGGTCGCGATCGAGCAGCCCCGACATCTCCGGCGTGAACAGCATCGCGGCCCCGGCCGCGCCGGCGGCCTCGACCGCGTCGACCAGCGTCGCTGCATTGACTGCGGGATCGATCCCGCTCGTCATCTGCAACAACGCGATCTTCATGCGGTCAGCAGCGGATCGAGCCCCCCGCGCGCGTCGAGCGCGGCGAGATCGTCGGAGCCCCCGATATGCTTGCCGTCGATGAACACCTGCGGCACCGTCGAGCGGCCGCCGGAACGCTCGAGCATCTCGGCACGCTTGGGGCCGCCCATCGTGATGTCGAACTCCTCGGGCGTGACGCCCTTGTCGGCAAGGAGCCGCATCGCGCGCGCGCAATAGGGACAAAAGGCTTTGGTATAGATTTCGACTGTGGCCATTGGCTCCACGTGTGGACGGCACACCCGATTGTCAATCGTCGGCGGCTTCGGGCAACACCCTGGCCCAGCACAGGATCGTCACCGATGCGGCGCCTGCGCCGAGCAGGGCACGGGTGCAGGCAGCGGCAGTCGCGCCGCTGGTATAGACGTCGTCGACCAGCCCGATCGCCCGTCCCGACACCGCGCCGCGATCGATCACTGCGAAGGCGCCGCGGACGGCACGCGCACGCTGGGCGCCGCTCAGGCCGCGCAACACGGGCGTGCGCCGCGACCGCACCAGCGATCCCCGGTCGCAGGGCAGCCCGGCTGTGGCACCGAGCGCGTCGGCGATCAGCGCCGCCTGGTTGAACCCGCGCGACCAGAGCCGCCAGCGATCGAGCGGCACCGGCACGAGCAGGTCGACCCGGTCCGCCGGCACGACCCGCGCGATCTGCCTGGCGACCGTTGTCGCGATCCCGGTCCGACCCGCATATTTGAGCCGCAAGGCGAGGTGGCGGGCGACATCGCCATAGCCGACCGCAGCGCGAACGCCGGCGTGGCGGGGAGGTTCGGCCAGACAGGATGCACACCGCGCCGCCTCCCCGCGCTCGAAATCGAACGGCACGTTGCACCCCGCACACCAGGGTGGACCGATGAAGCGCAGGCTGTTCCAGCAGGCCGCGCAGAACCGGTGATCGGCCTCGACCGGCACCGCGCAGCCCGGGCAGCGCGGTGGCAGCGGCACCGCGCCGATGCGGGCAAGCGCGCGGATGCTGCGGGCAAGGGCGGGCGCCATGCATGCTTGTCGCCCGGCACGCCGCGGGGCACAAGCGCGACATGCCCGAACAATCCGATCTCTTCGATCGCGTCGTGCGGCGCGGCCGCCGCGACCGTGCCGCCGCCACCTATGCAGCGCATGATTTCCTGCGTGCCGCGATGCTGGAGGGGATCTACGAGCGGCTGGCGAGCGTCAAGCGCACCTTCACCGAGGTGCTCGATCTCGGCTGCTTCGATGCGGCGTTCACCCTGCCTGCCGTGCGGATCGCCCGGCTCGATGCCGGCTTCGCCTTTGCGCGGGCCGCCGGCGGCGTCCAGGCCGACGAGGACCGCCTGCCCTTCGCCGACGGCAGCTTCGATCTCGTCGTCAGCGCCGGTGTGCTCGATCAGGTCAACGATCTGCCCGGCGCGCTGACGCTGGCACGGCGTGCGCTGCGCCCCGACGGGCTGTTCCTCGGCGCCTTTGTCGGTGCCGGCAGCCTGCCCGCATTGCGCCACGCGCTGCGTGTCGCCGAGGGCGACCGGCCGGCGGCGAGGCTCCACCCACAGATCGACGTGCGCTCGGCGGGCGATCTGCTGGTCCGCGCCGGCTTCGCGCTGCCCGTCGCCGACGTGGAAAGCCTCGGCGTGAGCTATCGAAGCCTTGGCGGCTTGCTCGACGATCTGCGCGGCGCCGCTGCGACGAATCTGCTGGTGTCGCGGGTCCCGCTGCCGCGGCAGACCCTGTCCGCTACTGCCACGGCGTTCGCAGCACGCGCCGACGATGAAGGCCGCACGCACGAACGGCTCGAACTCGTCTTCCTGACCGGATGGGCGCCCGACGATTCCCAGCCGCAGCCGGCACGGCGCGGCAGCGCGACCTCGTCGCTCGCCGCAGCGCTGGCGCTGCCGCGCGAGCCGGACGACGCATAGGAGACGACGCATAGGGGACTAAGCATGGAGAGGTGCGTGCCGTCGGGCACGCACGCCAGGTCAGGCGATCATGCCGCCATCGCCGTCGCGCGCGAGAATGCGTCCCATCGCATCGAACAACGCGTCCATCGCGACCGGCTTGAACAGCACCTCATCGGCGCCCGCCGCGAGGCAGCGATCGCGCAGATCGATCGCGGTGTCCGCGGTGATCACGATGATCGGTACGCGCGCCTTCGCATCGTCGCGCGCACGGATGTGCTGGATCGCCGTTATCCCATCCATGCCGGGCATGCGCAGATCGACCAGCAGCATGTCGTAATTGTAGAGTTCGAGTGCCTGCAGGCCCTCCTCGGCACTCTCGGCTTCGTCCATCGTCGCGCCCGCGACGTCGAGCATATCCTTGACGACGCGCCGGTTCATCCGGTCGTCCTCGATGAACAGGACGTTCACGCCAGGGGCCGCAAGCGTTCGGGAGAGAGAAATCGTGGTCGCATCGACAGTCGTCTACGCTTCATGCCGCCTGCGTTACAAGCCGCGGAGCGACCAAGCGAACGATCGGGGTGCGAAACAGTGCCTCGACCAGCGCCGCACCGGTGATCGGCTTGGCCACGACCTGCGCGATGCCGGTCGCCAGCAGCTCGTCGCGTTCGCTGTCCGCGGTCACCGGCCACAGCAGCGCGACCGACGCATCCGCCTGTTCCGCCGCCGCCACGATCCGGCGCATGTCGTGCAGCGGGTCGCCTCCCGCGCGGACGACCGCATCGTCGATCACCACGCGCGTGATACCGCCCTTGATCAACGCTGCGATCGCGTCGTCGACGCTCGCCGCGACCTCGATCCGCCCCACCCTCGGCAGCAGGAGCGTCCGCAGCATCGCCCGGGTGATCGGATTGCGATCGACCACCAGCAGTGCGTCGGGCACCTCGTCGGTGTCGCCGATGGGGTGCGTCACCGCGCTTGCGGGCACCAACGGAAGGTCGACGGTAAAGACGGTCCCCTCCCCCGCCACGCTCGACACCGCGACGTCGCCGCCCATCGCGCGCGCCAGGTTGCGACAGATCGACAGCCCCAGCCCGGTGCCGCCGAACTGACGTGTCGTTCCCGCGTCGGCCTGCCGGAACGATTCGAAGATCTCCTCGCACTTTTCGGCCGGGATCCCGATGCCGGTGTCGCTTACCGCGATTCGGTACTGCCCGGCCCCATGCGGCGCGATCGTCAGCGCGACCTCGCCCGCCGCGGTGAACTTCAACGCGTTGGACAACAGGTTGAAGACGATCTGGCGGAGCCTGGCCGAGTCGCCCTCGATCATCGTCGGGCAATCGTCGAGATGCCGGACGAAGCGCAGGCCCTTTGCCGACGCCTGGTCGTCCCATAGCCGGGTCGATTCGGCGATCGTCGCCTTCAGGTCGAACGGGGCGGCTTCGATCGTGAGATTGCCGGTCTCCATCTTGGCGACGTCGAGGATGTCGTCGACGAGGGCGCGCATCGTCATGCCGGCGCCATGCACCACCGTGATCCGGTCGCGCGTCATCGCCGGCAGCTTCGTGTCGGCGAGCATCACCTGGGTCATGCCGAGGATGCCGTTGAGCGGAGTACGGATTTCGTGGCTCGTGGTCGCGAGGAACTCGGTCTTCGCGGCCAGCGCCTTGCCGAGCGCGTCGTTGGTGACGGCCAGATCGGCGTTAGCGGCCTGCACCCTGGCCCGACTGCGACGGCTGACGAACAGGGCGAAGATCAGCAGCGCAACCACGATCAGAGTCGCGCCCGACGCGCCGATGAACATGTAGCGCTGGCTGCGCGCGTTGGCGCGTTCGAAGGCGATGTTGCGCTGCAATTCGTCCTGCCGGAGCTTGGCGATCCGCAGCTCCTGATTCGCGAAGTCGAACCGCGCGCCCATCAACGCGGCGTTGGCCGAGCGCGCGAGCTTGGTGGCCTCGTCGTCGATCCGCTTCAACGCCGCGAGATGCGGCAAGGCGAGGTCGCTGCGGCCATTGGCCTGGTAGACTTTGTACGCGGTCTCGTGCGCGTCGCGATCGACCAGCATCGTCGCGGCGAGATCCTCGCCCCGGAAGCGTTCGGCGATGATCGTCGCTGCGCGATCGTAACGGCGCGCTTGCAACGCCTCCTGCGCTGCGATCGCCAACATCATCGGTCGAAAGCCTGCGGCTTCACCGCTCGAGGTGATCCGCAGGCCCTCTGCGATGTCGCGAGCGGCGAGCGCGAGCTGCCCCGTCAACAGTCGCGACTTGGCCACGTTGCAAAGCACGATAGCGACCAGCAACGGGCTCTTGAGCTCGCGGGCAAGTACCAAGGCCTCGCCGAACTGGGCCTCCGCCTCGCGGTATCGGCCGAGTTCCTTCAGCGCATTCCCGCGGCCGTTGAGGATCGCGACCGAAAGACCGCGGTCGACCTGGTAGCTGTCCCGTGCTTGGCCGAAATATTTGAGTGCATTCGCGTGGTCGTTCGCGCTGGCATAGAGCGACGCGATCTGGATGAGCGCCCTCGCGCGTCCGCGCGTGTCACCGATCTTCTGAAAGATGTCATGCGCGGCCAGATAGGCCGACAGGGCCGCCGCGACGTCCGCACGCTCGGTCGCGATACCGCCCTTCGAAAGCAGGAGATCGGCATGGAGTTTGTCGTTCGGCTGCGCTGTGCGAACTGCCACCAGCGCGGCATCGATCAGCGGGGATGCCCGATCGACGTCGTTGAGCCGCAGCAGCGCCTCACCTTGCAGCCATTGTGCGGTCGCCTGCATCAGCAGCCGCTGGCGCCTGTCCGTCGCCCCTTCGGCATAGCGGCGTGCCGCGACCGCGCGGTCCACGGCGACCTGCGGATTGGTTTGCATCGCGGACGTCGCATCGGCGATCAGCAGCTGAAAACGTTCGTCTCCGACGACGACCGGCGCCGCAGCCGCTGGGGCTATCATCAGCGATGCCGCCGCGACCGCGACTGCGACGCGCCACACACCGCTCACGCGATCACCTGGCCTTCATCGACTTGGCGAAGCCGTTCAGCGACAGGTCGCTGCCCATGTGGGCGGTCTGGTGGCGTCCTTCGTCGAGATAGGTCGTCAGCGCATCGAGGCCGATCGGCCGGCTGATGAGAAAGCCCTGCACCATGTCGCAGCCCATCACCGTCAGCAGCGCGAGCGCCGCGTGGGTCTCCACGCCCTCGGCGACGACCTCCATCTCGAGCGCATGTGCGAGATCGATCGTGGAACGCACGATCAGCGGGTCGCGATGCGAACTCGTCAGCTTGGTGATGAAGAGCTTGTCTATCTTCAATTCGCGCGCCGGCAATTGCTTGAGATAGGCAAGCGATGACAGCCCGGCACCATAGTCGTCGATCGCGATGGTGATCCCGTAGTCGGCGAAGAGCTGCAAATTGGCGATCGCGCTTTGCGGATCGCGGATCACCGAGGTTTCGGTGATCTCGAAACCGAGCTTGGTATCCGCGCTACCGACCAGCTCGCATGCCTCGCGCACGAACTCCGGGTCGGCGAGTAGCTGACCCGAAATGTTGATGAACAGCCGGAGATCATGGCCCTTTGCCGCAAGAGTGCGCTGGTCGACTATTGCCCGGCGGATCGCCCACAGCGTCATCCGGTCGATCAACTGGCTTTCTTCGGCGATCGGGATGAAATCCCCGGGCAGCACCAACCCGCGGGTGGGATGGCGCCAGCGCACCAGGCCTTCGGCGCTGCCGATTTCCTGTCGACGAACGTGCACTTTGGGCTGGTAGAGCAGGATCAGCTCGTCATTGTCGATCGCGTGATCCAGCTCGATCGCGAGCGCTTCCGCCTCGGCAGCCTTGGGCGATGTGACGCCATGCTTGACCGCGCCGCAAGTCGCGCGCGCTTCCCACAGGGCTGCTTCGGCTTCCTCGACGATCCGCACCTCGTCCGCACCATGGGACCCCGCGAAGGCTCCACCAAAGCTTGCGCGGACCATGTGATGCTCGCCGTCGAGATTGATCGGGGCCGCCAGAGCAGCACGGATCTGGCTGATCTTGCGATCGAGATCACGAGGTTCGCTGCCGTAGAACCAGCAACTCAACAGGGCTTGGCCGGCTACCGCCACGTCGAGACCGGCCAATTTGCCAGCGATATGTGCGGCAACGTCGGCAGACAATCCTTCTGATCGGCCACAGCCAAGATGCCGGCGCAGCTCCGAGAAGTTGGCGATCTCCACGAGCAGGTGGAATTGGAAGGCGCGGCTGTCCTGAACCAGCTTCGACTCGGAATACACCGCATTCGCCCGCGTGTCGGGAGCAGATTGGCTGTCGAGACGAACAACGTCGGTCATTGGCAGCGAACTAGATGGCAGGGCTGAAGATACCCTTAAGCTTGCGATCGACTGCCCCGCGGCGACACGCTTGGCACATCGCATGACCATTGTAGCTAAGTTAACTTTCCGTTAAGCAGCAACAGCACCCATGAGGTGCTAACAAGGGAGATAACCATGCTGAAATTGATTTTGGCGCTGATCTACGGGCACGAAATCCGCCCCTGGTAAGCCGACTCATCGGCTCGGGGACCATGGTCGAGGCCTTGCTATCGCAGGGTTTTTCGGCGGAACCCGAGCCGATACCTAATGATTTTGAACACACCGACCCGCCGCGTGGCGCACGCACACGAGACATCCCGAATCGGGACATTCGGCAACCAAAACCCCTGATCTTCGGTATCGTTCCCGACGTCGGATAATATTCCGGCGCGATCGCGTCAGGCGGCCTCGCGCCGCTCCGCTGGATTGCTGAACACCATGTCGTCGTCCACCGAGCCGAACTTCAGCGAAACCACGTCGAGCGCGTAGTTCTGGTTGAGCTTCCACGGCTTGCGCGATCCCTGCTTGGGCAGGATGTCGGCGGCGCGCTGGATATAGCCCGAGCTGAAATCGACAAAGGGCTCGGCCTGCATCGTCGGATCGCTGATCCGCGGGGTCGCCTGGCGCAAACCGCGCTTCTTCATCGTGTTCAACAGCCGCGCCACGTATTTGGCGACTAGGTCCGCCTTCAGCGTCCACGACGCATTGGTGTAGCCGAAGGTGTACGCCAGGTTCGGCACGTCCGAATACATCATGCCCTTGTACTGGAGCGCCTTCGACAGATCGACCGGTGCGTCGTCGATCGTGAAGCGCACGTCGCTCATCAACTGCATCTCGAGCCCGGTTGCGGTGACGATCACGTCCGCGGGGATCTCCTCGCCCGACACCAGCCGGACACCCCCCGGAACGAAGCGCTCTATCACCCCAGTAACCACCCCCGCCCTGCCCGCGTTGATCGCGCCGAACAGGTCGGCATCGGGCACCAGGCACATCCGCTGATCCCAGGGATTGTAGCGCGGGGTAAAGTGCGTCGCGACGTCATAGTCGGGGCCGAGATGCTGGCGGACCATGTCGAGCAGGCGCTCCTTGGTGCGCTCGGGTTTTTTGCGCGCGGTGCGGTAGAAGAACATCCCGAAAAGTACGTTCTTCCAGCGCGTAACGCCGTAAGCGGCCTTGCTGGGCAACTTGGTGCGCAACCAGTTGGCAACCTTGTCTTCGCCCGGGCGCGAGACGACGTAGGTAGGAGAGCGCTGGAGCATCGTTACCTGGGCCGCGGTCTTGGCCATTTCAGGGACGAGGGTCACTGCGGTGGCACCGCTGCCAATTACGACGACGCGCTTGTCGTCATAATCGAGATCCTCGGGCCAGAATTGCGGATGGACGATCCGACCGGCGAAGTCTTCGGCACCCGCGAACACGGGCATGTGCCCCTTCGCATAGTTGTAATAGCCCGAGCACATGCAGAGGAAGTTGCAGGTGAAGACTATTGGATTGCCCTCGGCGCTGGTCCCCTCGACCGTCCAGCGGGCGTCCACTGTGGACCAGCTAGCGGCCTTCACGTGGTGCCCGTAGCGGATGTGGCGATCGATGCCGTAGCTCTTTGCGGTGTCTTCGACATAAGCTCGGATAGATGGGCCGTCCGCGATCGACTTGGCGTCGGTCCACGGGTGGAAGGAGAAGCCCAGCGTGTGCATGTCGGAGTCCGAGCGGATCCCGGGATAACGAAACAAGTCCCAAGTGCCGCCCATCGCGCCGCGACCCTCGAGGATCACATAGCTGCGATCCGGGCAGCGAGTCTGGAGGTGGTAGCCCTGTCCGACGCCCGAGATGCCGGCACCCACGATGACAACGTCGAAATGTTCAGCCACGCACATCCTCCCCAACCGTTATGATCGGTTGCTAAGAGGAACCTATCGTATGGGGTTACGATAGTCTTCCGCTTTTTGCGGCTGCAACCCTGCTCGGTATTGCCCGCATGCCCTGCCCGAGCCGATCACCACGCCAGCGCGAGGCAGGCAGACTCCCCGCGCGCGCGGGTAAGACCGCGCTGCTCAGTGCCTCAATAATCCCGCGAATATTTGAGGCTGGCATTGGTGCCCCCGAACGAACCGGCCGACGACAACAGGCTGAGCGACTTGGTGAGCGCGATCTCGAGCTGGGTCGCTGTCATGCCACGGGCATCGGTGATGATCTCGATATAGATGTTGCTCGTCAGGTATTTGCCTGCCGACAGCGAGGTACCTCGGCCGCTCGCCTCGTCGGCACCGACGACCCGAAGCCGATCGAATCCGGTCGCCGAGCGCAGCTTGCCGAGTGGATTAAGCCCGCCTCCGCCCGACCCACGCAGCGAGTTCAGCGCGGCCGCAAGCTGGATGCCTTCGATCGCGGACAGGTTCGTCGGACTGGTGCCGAACAGCAGGCGGCTGA
>DATLME010000088.1:0-7318 GCA_035537395.1 Sphingomonas sp.
GCCGTAAGCATCCGCGGTCAACATCACGATGTTGCGCGGCACCCCGCCCATATTGTCGTCCGAGGCGTTGGGGATGAAGTCGATCGGATACGCACCGCGGCTGTTCTCGGCGAGGCTGTTGTCGTCGAGATCGAGCTGGCGTGTCACCGGATCCATCACGACATTCTCGAGCACGGTACCGAAGCGCTTGGTGGTCGCGAAGATCTCGGGCTCGGCATCCGCCGACAGCCGGATCATCTTGGCATAGCAGCCGCCCTCGAAATTGAAGACCGCGGTGTCGGACCAGCCATGCTCGTCGTCGCCGATCAGCGTGCGGCTGGCATCGGCGCTGAGCGTCGTCTTGCCGGTGCCCGAAAGTCCGAAGAACACCGCGGTCGAGCCGTCCGCGCCCATGTTGGCCGAGCAATGCATCGGCATCACGCCGGTCGGCGGCAGCAGGTAATTGAGCAGGCCGAACACCGACTTCTTCATCTCGCCGGCATAACGCGTGCCCCCGATCAGGATCAGCTTCTCGGTAAAGTTGACCGCGATCACGGTATCGCTGCGGCAGCCATGGCGCGCGGGATCGGCGCGGAAGGTGGGCAGGTCGATAATCGTGTATTCCGCGGCGAAGCCCTTCAGCTCATGCTCCTGCGGGCGCACCAGCATCGTCCGGATGAACAGATTGTGCCACGCCAGCTCGGTGATGACGCGGACGCGGACGCGATGCTCGGGCTGCGAACCGCCATAGAGATCCTGGACATACAGGTCCTCCTTGTGGCGCAGCGCGGCCATGAAGTCGGTCTTGAGCGCGGCGAACTGGGCGGGATCCATGCCCTTGTTCGACTTGCCCCACCACACCGTGTTCTCGGTCTCGGCGTCGCGGACGATGAACTTGTCCTGCGCGGAACGGCCGGTGTGAGCGCCGGTTTCGACGACCAGCGGGCCGTCGGCGGAAAGCTTGCCCTCGCCGCGGGCGACGGCGACCTCGACCAATCTCGCGGTCGTCAGGTTCCAATGGACATCGGCACGCGTCTCGATCGCCTGTGCCTCAAGTCCTGCTTCCGGAATACGTTCGTTCACGGTAAATCCTTTCCCCAATCAAGTCGCTGCGCTCTGCCGGCGCATGCGTCTGCAATGTTTCTCGCATAGTGCACGGTTACGGCGACGGTCAAACTGGCGGGACACCCGACCCGGTTGAGCCTGTCCCGCCTTTGCACTACCGCTGCCCAATGTTTGGCCCGCCCTCGACGTTCCGATGACCGCGACTATTGCGCTGGTCGATGACGACCGCAACATCCTGACATCGGTGTCGATCGCGTTGCAGACCGAGGGATTTCTCACGCGCGTCTATTCGGACGGCGAAACCGCGCTGAAGGCATTGGTCGACAACCCGCCCGACCTCGCGATCTTCGACATCAAGATGCCGCGGATGGACGGGCTCGAGCTGTTGCGCCGGCTGCGCGAGAAGAGCCAGATCCCGGTGATCTTCCTCACCAGCAAGGACGACGAGCTCGACGAGGCGCTCGGGCTCGCGATGGGCGCCGACGATTACATCGCCAAGCCATTCTCGCAGCGGCTGCTGATCGCCCGGATCCGCGCGATCCTGCGGCGTGCCGAAGTCGTCCAGGCGCCCGGCGGCGACGAACAGGCGGAGGCGCTCGGGCCGATCGAACGCGGCCGGCTGACGATGGATCCGGCACGTCACCGCACCAGCTGGAACGGCGAGCCGGTGACGCTGACGGTGACCGAGTTCCTGATCCTGGAGACGCTAGCGCAGCGACCGGGCATCGTGAAGACGCGCAACCAGCTGATGGATGCGGCGTACCAGGACGACATCTATGTCGACGACCGGACGATCGACAGCCATATCAAGCGCCTGCGCCGGAAGTTTCGCCAGGTAGATCCCGAATTCGATGCGATCGAGACGCTGTATGGCGCCGGCTACCGATTCTCAGAAGATTGATACCCCCGACCTGGCGTTACGCTGGTCGGGGCAGATCTCGCTCACGCGGCGCATTCTGGCGGTCAACATCATCGCGCTGCTGATGCTCGCAGGCGGCTTCTTCTACCTCGATTCGTACCGCAGCCGCATCGTCGACAGCCGAGTCGCACAGGCCGGACGCGAGGCGCGGCTGATCGGCGAAGCCCTGGCCACTACCACGAACGAGGCCCGCGAAACGCTGATGCTCCGGCTCGCGGCCGACACGGGCGCGCGGATCCGGATCTTCGACGCGAACGGCCGGACGGTGAGCGACAGCCGCGCGCTGGGCCTGCGCAACGTCGTCCTCCTCGATCCCGACAAGCAGGCCTGGGATCAATCGGCGGCGCGCTTTCTCGACGCGGTGATCGATACCGTCGTCGGGGCGCCGCGCCCGCCCTTGTACCGCGAACGAGCCGACGGCCGGCGCTGGCCCGACGTGCTCGTCGCACGTGACGAGCGGCGTAGTGCGGCGACGGTGTGGCGCGCACCGGACCGGACGCCCGTGATCACCGCCGCCGCACCGATCCCCGCCGGCCCCGTCGTCATGACCACGGTCAACGCCCGCGACATCACCCAGACGGTGCGGATCGAACGATTTCGCCTCAGCCTCGTCCTGCTGCTCGTCACCATCGTGTCGGTGCTGCTGTCGCTGTTCCTCGCGCGAACCATCGTGCGCCCCCTGCGGCGGCTCGCGCGGGCCGCGGTTCGCGTTCGTCTGGGCCGTGCGCGCGAGGTGGTGGTGCCGCGGCTGCCGTCCCGGCGCGACGAGATCGGCTCGCTGGCGCGCGCGCTGTCCGACATGAGCCTTGCCCTGCGCGCGCGGATCGACGCCACCGAGGCGTTCGCTGCGGACATCACCCACGAGATGAAGAACCCGCTCGCATCCCTGCGCAGCGCGGTCGAGGGGCTCGAGACCGTGAAGGATCCCGAACTCCGCCAGCGCCTGCTTGCGATCGTCCGCGACGACGTCCACCGCATGGATCGGCTGATCACCGACATCTCCGAAGCCTCGCGGCTCGACGCGCAGCTGAGCCGGGCAAAGTTCGAGCCGGTCGACATCGCGCAGATGATCACCGGCCTGCTCGACCAGCGCCGCGCCCGCGGCATCCAGCGGGAGATCAAGCTTCGCTTCGACTCGACCGCCTCCGAACCAGCCGTCGTCCTGGGCGAAGGTGCCCGGCTCGAGCGCGTGTTCGAGAATTTGATCGACAATGCGCTGTCCTTCTCCCCGGACGGCGGCGTGATAACGCTGGCGGCGTCGGTGGAAGGAGACGATCTCGTCATCCGGGTCGACGACGAGGGCCCCGGCGTGCCCGAAGACGCGCGCGACGCGATCTTCAGGCGATTTCAGTCCGTGCGTCCGGAAACCGAGGCGTTCGGGCAGCATTCGGGGCTCGGTCTCGCCATTGCGCGCACCATCGTCGACGGGCATCAGGGGTCGATCGTCGCCGAGTCGCGCGAGGATCGGCTGAGCGGCGCGCGCTTCGTCGTCCGGCTGCCGCTCGCCGAGCGACACTGAGCTGACCTACGACTGCTACGACAGGGTGCCATGGCCGTTATCTCATCCGAGACGCTGCACGCGACCGCGATCGCCATCGGCGACGAGGCGGTGCTGTTCGAGGGGCTGTCGGGTACCGGCAAGACCGATCTTGCGCTTCGCCTGATCGATCGCGGCGCGACGCTGATCAGCGACGATTATACGTTGCTGGTCCGGTCCGGCGACGTGCTGCTCGCGCGCAATCCCGGCGCGATGGCGGGGCGGATCGAGGTTCGCGGTCTCGGCATCGTCGCGATGCCGCATGTCGCCGACGTCGCGGTCGCGTTGATCGTCCGGCTCGGGGGCGAACCAATGCGGATGCCCGACCGTCGCATCCGCCGGATCGCCGGGGTCCCGGTGCGCGAGATCGCGCTCGATGCCTTTCACGCCTCCACCCCGTTCAAGGTCGAACTGGCACTTCGCCAAGCGCCCGACGCCGCGCCGTGAGCAGCCGCAAGGACATCCTGATCGTCACCGGCCTCTCGGGGGCGGGCAAATCCACCGTGCTGAAGACCCTGGAGGATCTGGGGTGGGAAACTGTCGACAATCTCCCGTTGCGGCTGCTCGATCGGCTGCTCGATGCGCCGCTGCCGCAGGGGAGCGGCGTCGTCGAACAGCCGCTTGCGGTCGGCATCGGCGCGCGCACCCGCGACTTCGATCCGGCCCGCATCATCGCGCGGATCGAGCGGCTCCGCGAACATCACGGCCACGACGTCGGCATGTTGTTCCTCGACTGCTCCGGCGGCGAGCTCGAGCGTCGCTATTCGGAAACCCGCCGGCGCCATCCGCTCGCGCTCGATCTCCCTGCGGGGGACGGCATCGCTCGCGAACGCGAATTGCTGATGCCGCTGCGCGACTGGGCCAACCGGCTGATCGATACCACGACGATGACCGCCAACGCGCTCGCCCAGCAGGTCCGCGCGACCTTCGAGCAGGGCCGTGCGGACGAACCCGTGCTCACGGTGATGTCGTTCGGCTTCGCGCGTGGCTTGCCGCGCAACGCCGATCTCGTCTTCGACATGCGGTTCCTGCGCAATCCGCATTGGGTTCCCGCGTTGCGCCCCGGCACCGGGCTCGATCCCGCGGTCGCCGCCTATGTCGCCGAGGACACCGCCTACCCTGCCGCGCTCGCCCAGATCGAAGCGCTCCTCGCACTGCTCGTTCCCCGCTATCGCGCCGAGGGCAAGGCCTATGTCACCGTCGCGATCGGGTGTACCGGAGGGAGACACCGGTCGGTTCATGTCGCCGAACGGATCGGCGCACGGTTGCGCGCCGACGGTTTTTCCCCCACCATCATGCATCGCGACCTGGGGGCCGCACCGCAGGACTCGCTCGAGGGGTCCCCGGCCAGCAAATGAGTGGTGAAGCGCCTGAGATGATGGGCCTCGTTCTGGTGACCCACGGGCGCCTCGCAGAGGAGTTCGTGACCGCGATGGTGCATGTCGTCGGCCCGCAGGAGCAGGTCGCGACGATCGCGATCGGCCCCGATGACGACATGGAGGAGCGCCGCGCGGATATCGCGGGCGCGATCGGCCGGGTCGATGCGGGGCGGGGCGTGATCGTCCTTACCGACCTGTTCGGCGGCACCCCCTCGAATCTAGCGATCTCGCTGATGCAGCGCGGCCATGTCGAGGTGATCGCGGGCATGAACCTGCCGATGCTCATTCGCCTCGGCTCGGCGCGCAAGTCGATGAGCGTGGTCGCCGCCGTCGCCGCCGCGCGCGAGGCCGGTCGCAAATATATCTCCGTCGCATCGGAAGTACTCGGCGAGGCAGCAGCGTGAGCGAGGTCACCCGCACCGTGCTCGTCACCAACAAGCGCGGGCTCCACGCTCGCGCCAGCGCCAAGTTCGTGACGCTGGCCTCGACCCAGCCATGCGAAGTCGCAGTGATGAAGGCGGGCGCGGGCAGCGTCACCGGCACGTCGATCATGGGGTTGATGATGCTGGGCGCGGCGATGGGCGACGAGATCACGATCAGCGCGCAGGGCGACGGTGCCGTCGACGCGGTCGGCGCCCTGTGCGAGCTGGTCGAGGCCAAGTTCGGCGAGGATTGATGCCGCGCGAGATCACTGCCTATTCGAATCCGTTGATCAAATATGTCCGTGATCTTCGCGACAAGCGGCATCGCCGCGAGTCGGGGCAGTTCCTTGCCGAGGGGCTCCGCATCCTCACCGAGGCGCGCGACATGGGGCATCTGCCGCGGCTGCTCTTCTACGCCGCCGCAAGCGCCTCGCATCCGCTCGTCTGGAGCCTTGTGGTCGCGGTCGAAGGTGCCGGCGGCGAGGTGATCGAAACCACGCCAGACATTCTCGCCAAACTATCGGGCAAGGACAATCCGCAGGCGGTCGTCGGCATCTACGACGAGATCGCGTCGACGCTCGCCGACCTCGATCGTACCAGTTCGCCGATCTGGCTCGTCGCGGAACGGCTGCGCGACCCGGGTAATCTCGGCACCATCCTGCGCACCGGGGATGCGGTCGGCGCGGGCGCTCTGATCCTGATCGGCGACAGCGTGGATCCGTTCTCGGTCGAAGCGGTCCGCGCGAGCATGGGCGCGCTGTTCACGGTTCCCGTCGTCAAGACCGATTGGGAGGCTTTCCTGGCATGGCTCCGCAGCGGCCCGGGGCAGCTGGTCGGGCTGAGCCTCGACACCGACACCGACTATCGCAGCGCGGCGTACGCCGCGCCCACCTTCCTGCTCACCGGCAACGAGGCGCAGGGCATGCCGGCCGACTATGCCGCAGCGTGCGACCTGCTCGTCAAGATCCCGATGCGCGGCAAGGCCGACAGCCTCAACGCCGCCGTCGCGACCGCGGTAATGGCTTATGAGGTGCTCGCCCGACACTGACCGCGACCCACCCCGGCAATGCCCGGGATGGGTCGCTGGCGAGCGGTTAGGACGCCGCGCCCGCTGGCGAGGGCGCCGAGCCGACCTGGAGCCACGTCGTCCATAGTTGCGCGATGCCCGCGCGCGGTTCGGTCGTCACCAGCGCGAACGCGGTGGCCGCACCGGCCTTGTCGCCCGACCGCGCGAGCGCGATTCCGAGATGAGTGTTGACCTCGTCGGTCGCGACACCGCCCTTGGTCAGCGCCGCGCGGTACATCTCGATCGCCTTGGCGTAGTTGCCCTGGCCGAGATACGCGTCGCCCACCTGCGAGGCGAGCTTGCCGTCCTTGCTGGCCAGCGCACCCTTTTCCTGGCCGGCGAGCGAGCCTTCGTCGCGGATCGCGCGGGTCGATTCGGCGAGCAACGCGGAGTCATTGGCGTTGGTTGCCGCCAGCTTGCCCGACGCGCGGCCTTCCTTGATCACCGCCTGCGCCTCGTAGGGCAGGCCGCGATCGTACACGCTCTGCGCATACTCCTGGTACAGCGCCTGGTCGGCGAGCGAACCCGAGGCGCGCAGCAGCCTGAACAGGTCGATCGTCTGGTTCTTGTCGAGCTTGGCGACGCTCGCGGGCTGAAGACCGTAGGTGATCAAAATCGCGCGCCAGTTCGCCGCGGTTGGATAGGCGGAGATGTACTTCTTCAGCCACGTCATGGTCTGCGGCTTGAGCTGCTTCTGGTTCGCCTGGGCGATCGCGTAACGATAATAGGCCTCGGGCGCCTTCTTGCCCGCGGCCTCCTGCTTGCCGACCTCGGCCTCGAGATCGGTCAGGCCGCCCGCAACGTCGCCCGACTGGAACTTCGTCTTGATGAACTGCAGCTCGAAGTCCGGATCGGCATAGCCCGCCGCCTTTGCTTGCTGGTAATATTGCGCGGCAACCTGATGCTGACCACCGATCGAGGCGAGCTGGCCGCGCCGATAGAGATAGCGAG
>DATLME010000089.1:0-3069 GCA_035537395.1 Sphingomonas sp.
CCCTCCCGCAAGGCGGGAGGGGGGTAGGAAGGCCGTAGTGGCTGCGCGTTACAGCGTAACGACGTTGGAAGCGACCCGCTCGGGTGCTTCGATGTACAGCGACGCCATCGGTTCGTCGGTGAGGATCGCGGTCTGTTCCGAGCCGAAGCCGTTGAACGCGGTCCGCATCGCCGATCCGTAAGCCCCGAGCATCCCGATCTCTATATAGTCGCCCACCTGAACGTCGGCTGGCAGCAGGAACGGTCCCGCCATATGGTCCATGTCGTCGCAGGTCGGCCCGTAGAACGAGAAGGGGTGATCGCGCACCGTCGATTCCGGCTCGCGCAACAGCGTGACGGGAAACCGCCAGCCGATATGCGCCGCATCGAACAACGCGCCGTAAGCCCCGTCGTTGATGTAGAGTTCGTTGCCGCGACGCCGTTCGACCCGCACCAGCACCGAACTGTACTCGGCACAGAGCGCACGACCCGGTTCCGCCCACAGCTCTGCCGAGTAGGAGATCGGCAGGCTTTCGAAGCTGCGGTGGATCGTCTCGAAATAACGCTCGAGCGGTGGTGGCTCCATGCCCGGATAGACGCTCGGAAAGCCGCCGCCGACGTCGATCACGTCGACCGTGACCGCCGCCTCGACGATCGCCGCACGCACGCGCTCCATCGCGTTCGCATAGGCTTCGGGCGTCATCGCCTGGCTACCCACATGGAAGCAGATGCCGAGCGCGTCCGCCGCCTGGCGGGCCGCGAACAGCAACGGCTTCGCCTCGTGCGGCGCGACCCCGAACTTCGACGCGAGGCTGAGCTTCGAATGCTCCGACGACACGCGCAGCCGGACGCACAGCGTCAGGTCGGTCGCATCGAGCGTGGCACGCGTGATCTTGTCGAGCTCTTCCATAGAATCGAGGCTGAACACACGGACGCCATGCGTGAAATACGCTTCGCGGATCGCTTCCTCGGCCTTCACCGGGTGCATGAAACAGAGCACGGCTTCGGGCAGCGTGCGCGCGACGAGGCGAACCTCGGCGATCGACGCCACGTCGTAATGCGTGATTCCGTTGTCCCACAGGATCTGCAGGAGGTCGGGAGACGGATTCGCCTTCACCGCATACATCGAACGACCCGGAAACTTCTCCACGAAGAACCGGGCAGCGCGAGCTGCCGCGTGCGGGCGAATGATCGTAACCGGCTCAACCGGACGAAGGGTGTTCGCTAACCCCAGCGCGCTATGATGCTTGTGCAATTCAAGGGACCTCCAAGTGTCTTTCGACGAGCGAGAAAAGCTGCCTTGCGGTTGGAAGTCCCATGGGGCAGCGGAGGCGCGAGATACGGTCGGCACTTCCCAATGTAAAGCGGTTCCCGACGAACGGAGACGGATTGTGACTATTCTACGACAACCCACCCGTGCCGGGGTCCGTGATGCCGCTGCGAAAGTTGCGCATATTCTGCCGCCGACGCCGCTGTTCGTGCAGGAGATCAAGGGCGTGGCGATCGCCTTCAAGGCGGAATCGCTGCAGCCGGTCGGCGCCTTCAAGGTGCGCGGCGCGTGGCACCGGCTGACCGCGCTCGACGATGCGGCGCGCAGCCGCGGCGTGGTCGCCTTTTCGTCGGGCAACCATGCGCAGGGGATCGCCTGGGCGGCCAAGCGGCTCGGCATCGCCGCGACGATCGTCATGCCCGAGGACGCACCGGCGGCGAAGCTCGAAGGCACGCTCGCGCTCGGTGCCGAGGTGGTACGCTACGATCGCGCCACCGAAAGCCGCGAAGCGATCGCCAAGCAGCTCGCCGAAGCACGCGGCGCCACGCTGGTCCCGAGCTTCGACGATGCCTGGATCATCGAGGGGCAGGGCAGCGCCGCGCTCGAGGCGGCGCAGCAGATGGCGGAGACCGACCTCGGCGCGCCGTCGCATGCGGTGGTGCCGTGCGGCGGCGGCGGGCTTGCCGCCGGGACCGCGCTCGCGCTGCCCGATGCGCGGATCACGGTGGTCGAGCCGGTCGGGTGGGACGACATGCGCCGCAGCCTCGAGGCGTCGTGGATCGAGCCGGTCGGCGCCAACCCGCCGCCGACCGCGTGCGATTCGCTGATGACGACGCGGGTGTCGCCGCTCACCTTCGACGTATTGTCCCGACGCGACGCGACCGGGGTCGCGGTCACCGAGGCGGAGATCGCCGCGGCGCAGCGCTGGGCTGCCGAAAAGCTGCGGCTGGTGATCGAGCCCGGCGGCGCGGTCGGCCTCGCGGCGTTGCTCGCCGGCACGGTCGCGCCCGAGCGCGGGATGCTCGTCATCCTGTCGGGCGGCAATGTCGACGTCGCGGGCTATGCCCGGGCGATGGCAGGCTGAGGCGGCGGATGCGCGACCTGTTCGCCACCGTCGCCGGCGCGGCGCCCGCGATCGCGATGCTCGCCGCCTTTGCCTGCCTGATCGGCGGTGGCGTGCTGATCGCGCGACGTCGCGACCGCCGCCGCGGCGTGCTCATGCTGGTGATGGCGGGCGTGCTGGTCGCCAACGTCGCGATCTGGACGATCTGAGCCGCGTGACGCGTGGCAGGCCAAGGGACGATGGACATCAGTGACGGTCGTCCCCCTTTGACGCCGATGCGCGCGCGCCACGTCGCGGTGATCGCGCCGCCGACCGCCGGGCATCTCAACCCGCTGCAGGCGGTCGGCGGTGCGCTCGCCGCGCTCGGCCACCGCGTGACGATCGTCCACGTCGCCGGGGTCGAGCGGCTGGTCGACGATCCCGCGGTCGGCTTCGCGGCGCTCGGCGGCCCGCGCGACGGGCGCGGCATCCTCGACGCGTTTCTCGACACCCTCGCGCGACCCACCGGCGTGATCGGCCTCAACCGGATGGTCGCGGCGACCGCGGCGCTGACCGACCTGCTGCTCGATACGCTGCCCGCCGCGCTCCGCTCGATCGGCGCCGACGCGGTGATCGCCGATTCGGCCGAACCCGCGGGCGGCCTCGTCGCGCGGCACCTCGGCATCCCCTATGTCACGAGCATCACCGGCCTGCCGCTGATGCGCGAGCCCCAGGTGCCGCCGCCCTATCTCGGCTGGCGCTACCGCGGCGGGCGGCTC
>DATLME010000090.1:0-7449 GCA_035537395.1 Sphingomonas sp.
CAGCTCTACTCCGTTGCAGACGATGTCGTACTGATAGGCGAGAATATCGAGCGGATCCTTGTTCTCGAGCGCGTCCATCTCGCCCTGCGGCATCGAGAACGGGTTGTGGCTGAAATCGACCTTCTTCGCGTCCTCGTCATACTCGAACATCGGGAAGTCGACGATCCAGCAGAATTCGAACCGCGACTCGTCGATCAGCTCGAGCTGCTGCCCGATCCGGGTCCGCGCCGCGCCCGCCAGCTTGGCGGCGGCGAGTTCCTTGCCGGCGGCGAAGACGATGCCGTCGTCGGGGCCGAGCCCGAGGTCCGCGATCATCTTGCGGGTCGCCTCCTCACCATGGTTCTTAGCAATCGGCCCGCCGAGCTCGCCATTCTTCTGGGTGATGTAGCCGAGCCCGGCATGCCCCTCGCCCCGCGCCCATTCGTTGAGATCGTCAAAGAACTTGCGGCTCTTGCCCGCGGTGTTCGGCGCCGGGATCGCGCGAACGACGTCGCCGCCCGACACGATCCGGTCGAACAGACCGAAGCCGGATCCGCGGAAATGCTCTGACACGTCGGTGATCAGGATCGGGTTGCGCAGGTCGGGCTTGTCGCTGCCATATTTCAGCATCGATTCGCGGTAGGGGATGCGCTTGAACGGCAACGCGGAGACGGTCCGTCCCTTGCCCTGCCAATCGGCAAATTCCTCGAACACGCCGTGGAGCACGGGCTCGATCGCCGCGAACACGTCGTCCTGGGTGACGAAGCTCATCTCGAAATCGAGCTGGTAGAATTCGCCCGGGCTGCGATCGGCGCGCGCATCCTCGTCGCGGAAGCACGGCGCAATCTGGAAATAGCGATCGAACCCGGCGACCATCAGCAGTTGCTTGAACATCTGCGGCGCCTGGGGAAGCGCGTAAAACTTGCCCGGATGGACACGGCTCGGCACCAGATAGTCGCGCGCGCCCTCGGGGCTCGACGCAGTCAGGATCGGGGTCTGGAATTCGGTGAAACCCTGTCCGTTCATGCGGTTGCGCAGCGAGGTGATCACCTGGCTGCGGAGCATGATGTTGGCGTGGAGCCGTTCGCGCCGCAGATCGAGGAAGCGGTAGCGAAGGCGGACGTCCTCGGGATACTCGTTCTCGCTCGCCACCGGCATCGGCAGCTCGCCGGCATGGCTCTGCACGACGGCCTCCAACGCCCGAACCTCGATCCCGCCGGTCGGCAGGTTGGGATTTACCGCCTCGGGGCTGCGCGCGGTGACGGTGCCAGTGACGGTCACGACGCTCTCGCTCTTGAGCGACTCGATGACCTTGAACGCGGGGCCCGAGACGTCGGTGACGATCTGGGTGATGCCGTAATGGTCGCGGAGATCGATGAAGACGAGATCGCCGTGATCGCGCTTCTTGTGGACCCAGCCCGACACGCGAACCTCCTCGCCGACCTGTTCGGGGCGGAGCGCGGCGCAATTATGGGTGCGATAGGCGTGCATGATCGGGTCTTCTCAACATGATTGCGCAGAGTGCGTGCAGGTCCGGGCGCTTCCCGCTCGCAACGCACTTTGTCAAGGCGAACGGGTGTGGCTATGGACGGTGCGATGCATGTACACCCGTTGATTACAGATAGCGCGACCCTCGCCAATCTCTGCACCCGCCTCAGCGCCGCCGCCTTCGTGACGGTGGACACCGAGTTCATGCGCGAGAGCACCTATTACCCCGAGCTTTGCCTGATCCAGATCGCCGACACCAACGAGGCGGCCGCGATCGATCCGATGGCGCCGGGGCTCGACATGACCCCGTTGCTCGACCTGATGACGAACAACGAGGACGTCCTGAAGGTCTTCCACGCCGGCGGGCAGGACATCGAGATCGTCTACAACCTGACGGGCAAGACCCCGCACCCGCTGTTCGACACGCAGATCGCCGCGATGGCGCTCGGCCAGGGCGAGCAGATCGGCTATTCGAACCTGGTCGACAGCTGGCTCGGCATCCAGATCGACAAGGGCGCTCGCTTTACCGACTGGGCGCGCCGGCCGCTCGACGAACGCCAGATCGACTATGCGATCGGCGACGTCACGCATCTTTCCGCGATTTTCCCAAAGATGCTCGAACGTCTGCGCAAGACCGGGCGCGGGGTGTGGCTCGATCAGGAGATGGAGCGGCTCGCCGATCCCGCCAACTACGCCAACGATCCCGACCAGGCATGGAAGCGAGTCAAGATCGCGGGGCGCAAGCCTGACGTGCTCGGCCGGCTGAAGGCGCTGGCACGCTGGCGCGAGCTTGAGGCGCAGGCCAAGGACCTGCCGCGAGGCCGCATCGTGAAGGACGAGACGCTGGGCGACATCGCCGGGCATCCACCACGCAAGCAGGCGGATCTGGCGCGGGTCCGTGGGTTGTCCGCGACCTGGGCGCAGAACGACATCGGCGCGCGGATGATGGCGGCGCTGGAGAGCGCGGTGCCGCTCGGGGCCGACGAATTGCCACTGCGCGACGATCGCAAGCCGGGGCTCGGCAAGGACGGCTCGCTGGTCGCGGACCTGCTCAAGCTGCTGCTGAAGATCCGTTCGCGGGATATCGACGTGGCGTCGAAGCTGCTGGCCCGCACCGACGAACTGGAGGCACTGGCCGCCGGCGCGCGGACCGGCCTGCCGATGCTCGAGGGATGGCGCTTCGATCAGTTCGGTCGCGACGCGCTCGATCTGGTGGAGGGACGGCTGGCGTTCGCGGTGATCGGCGGCAAGCTGAAGATGACGCGGACGGAAGACGGGGGTTAGAGCGACCTCTCCCGAGTTCGTCATGCCGGCGAACGCCGGGAGACGATCAGGTGGTGGGCAGTTCACCTACCCTCGCTTCGCCACCCGCCCCATTCGCGTGGCCAGTGCTGCATGCCGCCGCTCCACCGCATCGGCGTACAGCGCGCGATCCGCGACATCGAGGTGCAGCGTCACCGTGGTCGCATCGAGCGACAGACGCGAACGCTTGAGCGGCGCCGCGATGCCACCCGACAGGCGCTGGCCGAGTCGGATCGCAAGACCCCACCGCGCCGCCGTCGCGAGCGCGGCCGGCGACGCGAGCGACTCGAGCGGCACCGGCGGCGTGGCACCGCCACCAAGGCTGACATAGAGCGCCTGGGCGAGCATCGCGCGCTCCGCCGAGTCGATCGCGACCCAGTTGCCGTGGAGTGCGATCTCGACCCCGCGCTCGGCACGGAAATCCGGATTGGCATGCCACCCCACGTCGGCGAGTAGACAGGCGGCGTGGCGGATCCGGGCCAGCGCGGCGGATTCGTCGACAAAAAGCGGCGCGATCCAGCGATCGAGCAGGTCGCCATGTTCGGGAAAGCGGCCGAGCAGCCGCCCCTCCTCGCGGGTGCCGACGATCAGCGGATCGAGCGCGCGCGTCTCCGCATCAAGGTCGCCGTAGAGCAGCCCCTCGCGCAGCCCGAACGACGACGCGATCGCGGTGGTGCTGCCCAGTTCCCGCAGCAGCACGCCGAGCAGCGCTGCCGCATCGCCGAGCGTCGTCGCCCGCGCGGAGGACAGGCCGGATATCGCGCGCAGCCGCTGTTTGGTCAGGTGCGAGATCACCCGCCCGAGCCGCGCCACGGTCGCCGCGGGCAGGACATAGCCGTGGATGATCGGCAGCGGGTAGCCCGATATGATCATGTCGAGCTTGGCGAGCGAACGCCACGACCCGCCGACCATATAGACCGGCAGTCCCTTGCCCCGCCCCGCCCATCCGGCGTCGCGGATCAACTTGGTCACGTGTCGCTCGAAGGCCTTGTCGCGCCGGGCGCGGATCGCGGCGATACGGAGCACGCCGAGCGGAAAGGATATGCGATCGGTGATCGTCCCCGCGACGACGCGCACGAGTTCGAGGCTGCCGCCGCCGAGATCGCCGACGATGCCGTCCGCGTCGGGCAGTGCGGAAATCACGCCCTGCCCCGCGGCGACTGCCTCCTGCTCGCCCGACAGAAGCTCGACCTTCAAACCGAGCTTCTCGGCCGCGGCGACCAGCGCCGGCCCGTTGGTTGCGTCGCGAACCGCGGCAGTGGCGACGGTACGCACCTCCGCTTCCATCTCGCGCGCGACCGCCGCGAAGCGGGCGAGCCCGGCCTCGGCGGCCTTGAACGCGGCACGATCGATCGTGCCGGTCGAGGCGAGGCTGCGCCCCAGCCCGGCCATGACCTTTTCGTTGAACAGGATCGCGGGCAGCCGCGGGTGCCCCTGATAGACCACCAGGCGGATCGAATTGGAGCCGATGTCGATGATCGCGGTGCGCGGCTCCGCTTCATCCGCCTGCGCGGCGGGCTTGCGCGCGAACAATGCCACCTAGCGGCGGCGCCTGAGCGAGAGCGTCGGCACCGCGTCGCTGGCGTCGAGCGCCGCTCCGCGCCCGGACAATGAAGGATTGATCATGAAATACCGATGCAGGTTGAACGGCTTGTCGCCGGGATCGTCACGGACATAGCGGCCATCGGGCTCGAGTTCCCAGCTTTGTTCGGTGTCGATGAGGTTCGCGACCATGACTTGATCGAGGATCTGGTCGTGTACCGTCGGATTCTCGATCGGCAGCATATATTCGACCCGGCGATCGAAATTGCGCGGCATCCAGTCGGCCGACGAGATGAACACGCGAGCGCCGTCATTGGGCAAGGCGTCGCCGTTGCCAAACGCGAAGATCCGGCTGTGCTCGAGGAAGCGGCCGATCACCGACTTGACCCGGATATTGTCCGACAGGCCGGGGACGCCGGGGCGTAGGCAGCAGATCCCGCGGATGATGAGCTCGATCTCGACGCCCGCGCCGCTGGCCTCGTAGAGCTTTTCGATGATCGCGGGATCGACCAGCGAATTCATCTTCGCCCAGACGCCCCCCGGCCGGCCGGCCCGGACATTGGCGATCTCGGTGTCGATATGCGCGAGCAAATCGCTGCGCAGATCGCGCGGCGACAGGCTCACCTTGGCGATGTCGACGGGTTCGACATAGCCGGTGACGTAGTTGAACAGCTGCGCCGCATCGCGACCGATGCGCGGATCGGCGGTGAAGAAGCTGAGATCGGTGTAGATCCGCGCGGTGACGGGGTGATAGTTGCCGGTGCCAAAATGGCAGTAGGTGCGGAACTTGCCCGCCTCGCGGCGCACCACCATCGATACCTTGGCGTGTGTCTTCCACTCCAGAAAGCCGTAGACCACCTGCACGCCAGCGCGCTCCAGCGCCGAGGCCCAGTAGATATTCTGTTCCTCGTCGAACCGGGCGCGCAGCTCGACGACCGCGGTCACCGATTTGCCTGCCTCGGCCGCCGCGATCAGCGCATTGATGACCGCGGGCTGCTTGCCGGCGCGGTAGAGCGTCTGCTTGATCGCGATCACGTCGGGATCCGCGGCCGCCTGCTTGAGGAATTCCAGCACCACGTCGAAGGTTTCGTAGGGGTGATGGACGACGATGTCCTTGGCGCGGATCGCGGCGAAACAATCGCCGCCGAATTCCCGAATACGTTCGGGGAAGCGCGGGACATAGGGTGGAAACTTCAGGTCCGGCCGGTCTTCGTCGACGATGATGTCCAGATCGCTGATCCCGAGGAGGTTGCCGCTTTCGGTGATGATCGCATCGGTCTTGCCGAGCTCGCTCTTGAGCACCGCCGCCAGCGCGTCGGGCATCCCGGTCTCGAGTTCGAGCCGGATCACGCGGCCGCGGCGCCGGCGCTTGATCGCGTTGGCGAAGTAGCGGACCAGATCCTCGGCTTCCTCGTCGATCTCCATGTCGCTGTCGCGCAGCACACGGAACGCCGCAGCGCCGCCGATGTCGTAGCCCGGAAACAGCAACGGCGCGAACCGCTTGAGGATCGCCTCGATCGTGACGTAGCGCGCGGGTTCGCCCGGGATCCGCACGAAGCGCGCGGCACTGAGCGGTAGCATCACGAGCTCGCGGACGGGCTCCTTGTCCGACCGCCGGACCAGATCGAAGATCACCGACAGCCCCTTGTTGGGGATGAACGGGAACGGGTGCGCGGGATCGAGCGCCTGCGGGGTGAGTATCGGGAAGATCTGCTCGGCGAAATGCGTTTCCAGCCAGTCGGCGGCGGCCGCATCGACTTCGTCGCGGCGCAGGACGTGAAGGCTGGCCTCGTCGAGCAAGGTCCGCAGATCGCCCCACACCGATTGCTGGCTCGCCATCAGCGCATCGGCTTCGGTGGTGATCGCGCCGAGCTGCTGTCCCGGGGTCAGGCCATCGGCCGAACGCCGTTCGACGTCCTTCAGCTGCTGCCCTTTCAGCCCGGCGACCCGGACCATGAAGAATTCGTCGAGGTTGGAGCCCGAGATCGACAGGAAGCGGAGCCGCTCGAGCAGCGGATGCGCGGGATTGCAGGCTTCCTCCAGCACGCGGCGGTTGAACGCCAGCCAGGAAAGTTCGCGGTTGAAGTACCGTTCGCTCGATTCGGGGACGAAGGGATCGTCGTCGGCATCGGCGAGGCGGGCGATATGGGCTGGGCGGGTCATCGATCGGGTCTAGGGTGTGACGGTTGCTGGATGGTGACAATCCCCGCCTCCGCCAGCGTCGTCCGGGCGAGCGGGATCGACAGGCGTTTGCGGCGCTCGAGCACTTCCTGGTCGAGCACGTCGACAACGCGCTGCACGGCGATATGGCTCCGCTCGACGCGCGATGCCAGCCAGTCGATCAGGTCGGCGCGCGCGTCGAGCCCGCGACGATGGAAGAGGTGCGCAAACAGGACCCGCATCAGCGCGTCGTCGGGCGGCAGGATCGCGATATGCGGGCTCGCCACCAGTCGTGAACGCAGGTCGGGAAGCTTGACCGCCCACTCGGGTGGCGGTGCGTCGGCGACGATGACGAGCGGGCGCCGTTCCGCCTGCGCCGCGTTCCAGGCGTGGAAGATCGCGGTCTCGCTCTGCCGCTCGGCGTCGTCGAGGATCGTGCCACCGCTCTTGGCGGCGAAGATCCGCGCGAGCAGGCTACGCCCGGATTTGCGTGGCCCGGTCAGCAATGCCGTCATCACCGGCCAGGCACCCCAGTGTTCGAGCTGGTGCGCGGCGCGGGCGTTCGATGGCGTGACCAGAAACGCATCGTCGCGCGGATCGTCGGGCCAGGCCAGCGGCAGCGCGATCTGGCTCATCCCGGAGGCGCACCGTCGACCGGCAGATCGGGTGGCAGCAGCCGTGCCGCGCGACGGATCCGCAGCGTCTGCCCGCTGCCGAGCACCTGGTAGCCGCGCGCCTCCAGCGCCGCGCGCAGCGCCTCGGGATCGCCCGCGAAGGTCACGCGGAGCAGCGACAGGCCGCCGAGCGCCAGGCTCGTCGTGGTTGCACTGCGCACGCCCGGAATGCCGCGGACCGCCTGTTCGGTGTTGGCGACCGCCGAAGCCGTCGGCGTGTCGAACTGGATCGTGATCGGTGCGACCGGCCCTGCGCCGGCGAGATCGCCGACGATATCGGGCAACGTCTCGGTGTCTTCGGCGA
>DATLME010000091.1:0-5072 GCA_035537395.1 Sphingomonas sp.
CCCGACGACGGTGCCAGGCAGTGGCGTGCCGCGATCTTTTCCTGCTCGAACCTCGGGTTCGGGTATTTCAACGCCTATGGCCACGCCGCCGCGCGCGAGGATCTCGACTGCGCGATCCATCTCGGCGACTATCTCTACGAATATGGCGAGGGCTATTATCCGCTCGCCAAGGACAGCGTGCCGGGCAGGGCGTCGTTGCCGCCGGTCGAGATCGTCCAGCTCGCCGATTATCGCCTTCGCTATGCGAGCTACCGCGCGGACCCCGATCTGCAGGCGCTGCACCGCCGGTTGCCGATGATCGTGCAATGGGACGATCACGAGAGCGCCAATGATGCCTGGGAGGGCGGCGCGCAGAACCACGATGCCAGGACCGAGGGCGCATGGAACCCGCGTCGCGCGGCCGCGATCCAGGCCTATCGGGAATGGATGCCGGTGTCGGACGAGCCATGGAAGGCGTATGACATCGGTCGCCTCGCGACGCTGTTCCGCACCGAAACCCGCCTGCTCGGCCGCACCCGGGCGCCGGACATCGCCCCGTTGTTCAAGCAGGCGGACTCCGCGACAGCGCTGAAAGCGTTCCGCGACGGCGCGTGGATGGATCCCGCCGCCACGATGATGGGCAGTGACCAGGAGGCCTGGCTCGCGGGCGCGATGCGCGCATCGGTGAAGAGCGGGCGTGCGTGGCAGGTCGTCGGCTTCGGCACGATCATGGGCGAGACGATGATGCCGCGCGAGGCGACGTCGTGGCTCGGCGGCGCCAGCGACCGCGCACGCGGCTATGTCGAGAGCGGGATCGCCGCGGCGAAAGCCGGGCTGCCGTTCAACTTCGACAATTGGGGCGGCTATCCGGCCGCCCGCGCGCGCTTTCTGCGGTCGGCGCAGGCCATCGGCGGCAGTACGGTCGTCATCTCGGGGGACAGCCACAATGCCTGGGCCTATGATCTCGCGCAGGACGGCAAACCGGCGGCGGTCGAGTTCGCCGGGCATAGCGTTACGTCATCGGGCTATGAAGGCGGAATCGGCGCCGACCCGAAGACCGTCGCCACCGCGCTGGTCGCGGCCAATCGCGAGCTGAAATGGTGCGACACGTCGCGCCGCGGCTACATGGCGCTGACGATCGCGCGCGACCGCGTTACCAACGACTGGATCATGGCCGACACCGTGAAGCAGCGCGACCTCGGTGCCGGCATCGGCCACCGCGCGACGGTGATGCGGGGGCGTAATATAATGGTGTGAACACCGGTGCCCGTGCCGGGGGAGCGTGGTTACGTCCGGACCGCCGTCACGAAATAGTCCAGTGCGGTCGAATCGCTAAGCTCGAACCCGCGTGCGGGGGAGAACGCCAGCCCGCGAACGTCGATCACCGACAGTCCAGCCGCCGCGAGCAACGCGCAGAGTTCGTCGGGTGTCACGAACTTTTCCCAGTCATGCGTACCGCGCGGGATCCGCCCGGTGCCTTCGCCGATCGCTATCAAGGCGAGGCGCGACAGCGGCGTGCGATTGGGGGTCGACAGGATCAGCAGGCCGCCCTCCGCCAACGCTCCCGCCAGCCCGCGCACGAACGCCGCAGGATCGCTGACGTGCTCGATCACTTCCAGACTGGTGACCAGGTCGTACGTGCCGGTGACGTCCTCGATCCCGACCGCGCGATAGCCGATCGCCAGCCCCGACTGCGCGGCGTGTGCCTCTGCGACCGCGATGCTCGGCGCCGCTGCGTCGATGCCGGTGATCGTCGCGCCGAGCCGTGCAAGAGGCTCGCAGAGCAACCCCGCGCCGCAACCGACGTCGAGCGCGGTCTTGCCGGCGAGCGGCGCAAAGTCGTGGGGATCGCTGCCCCAGTGCGCGTCGATCTGCTCGCGAATGTAACGCAGCCGCGGCGGATTGAGCTTGTGCAGCATCGCCGACGATCCCGCGGGATCCCACCAGTCCGCCGCCATCTTGCCGAAATGCGCTGCCTCGCGCGCGTCGATCGTGCCGCCCGCGGGGATGCCCGCGCTACTTGCTATGTCCATGGCCGCTTTCTATCAGGACCGACCTTCCACCCCAAGGAGTTTGGGCCCCCTCATGGCGCGCATCGTGATGAAGTTCGGCGGCACGTCGATGGCCGGCATCGAACGCATCCGCAACGTCGCGTCGCGGGTGAAGCGCGAGGTCGATGCCGGGCATCAGGTCGCGGTCGTGGTGTCGGCGATGGCCGGCGAGACCGACCGGCTTGTCGGCTTCTGCCGCGAGGCGTCGTCGCTCTACGATCGCCGCGAGTATGACGTCGTGGTTTCGGCGGGCGAACAGGTCACCAGCGGGCTGCTCGCGATCGCCCTCCAGGAGGCGGGCGTGCGTGCGCGCAGCTGGCTCGGCTGGCAATTGCCGATCAACACCTCGGATGCCCATGGGTCGGCGCGGATCGGCGAGATCGACACCGGCGCACTCGACGCGAGCCTTGCCGACGGCGTGGTGGCCGTGATCCCGGGCTTTCAGGGGGTAGCCGCAGACCAGCGCGTCACGACGCTCGGCCGTGGCGGGTCGGATACCTCGGCGGTCGCGGTCGCGGCGGCGATGAAAGCCGATCGATGCGACATCTACACCGACGTCGACGGGGTTTATACGACCGATCCGCGGATCGTGCCGCGCGCGCGCAAGCTGTCGCGGGTCACGTACGAGGAAATGCTCGAACTCGCCTCGGTCGGCGCCAAGGTGCTGCAAACCCGCTCGGTCGGGTTGGCGATGAAGGAGGGCGTCCGCGTCCGCGTGCTGTCTTCGTTCGAGGATGGCGATACCAATGACGGACACCGCGGCACGCTGATCGTGGGCGAAGAGGAAATCGACGACATGGAACGCCAGCTCATCACGGGCATCGCGCACGACAAGAACGAGGCAAAGCTGACCCTGACCCAGGTCAGCGACCGGCCCGGTTCGGTCGCCGCGATCTTCGTCCCACTCGCTGCCGCCGGGATCAACGTGGACATGATCGTCCAGAACGTCGCGCATTCGACGGGCTCGACTGACGTCACCTTCACGGTCCCGTCGGTCGATCTGGCGCGCTCGATCGAGGTGATCGAGAAATCGCGCGACGATATCGGCTATGCCGAGATGGTCCACGACACCCGCGTGGCCAAGGTGTCGGTGGTAGGCGTCGGGATGCGCAGCCACGCCGGCGTCGCCGCGACGATGTTCAGCACGCTCGGCGAGCGCGGCATCAACATCCAGGCGATCGCGACGTCCGAGATCAAGGTCAGCGTGCTGATCGAGGAGGACTATACCGAGCTTGCGGTTCGCGTCCTCCACACCGCCTATGGCCTCGACGCGGAGTCCGCGGCGTGAGCGTCGGCAGCGACCGGCTGGCACGGCGGATGGCGCGCGGCACGGCGTTTCTCGGCTCCGAGGTCGCGATCATGGCCGGGGCCATGTCGTGGGTGTCGGAACGCCATCTCGTCTCTGCCATGTCGAACGCGGGCGGCTTCGGCGTGATCGCGTGCGGCGCGATGACCCCCGAGTTGCTCGATACGGAGATCGCGGCGACCAGGGCGATGACCGACCGGCCTTTCGGGGTCAATCTGATCACGATGCACCCGGGCTTGTTCGATCTGATCGCGGTCTGCGCGAAGCACCGGGTCAGCCATGTCGTGCTCGCCGGCGGCTTGCCGCCCAAGGGCAGCCTCGAGGCGATCAAGGCGTCGGGCGCCAAGGTGATCTGCTTCGCGCCGACGCTTGCGCTCGCGAAGAAGCTGATCCGCTCAGGGGTCGACGCGCTGGTGATCGAGGGCATGGAAGCCGGCGGTCATATCGGGCCGGTGTCGACCAGCGTGCTCGCGCAGGAGATCCTGCCCGCGATCGCGACCGAGGTGCCGGTGTTCCTCGCCGGCGGAATCGGTCGGGGCGAGGCGATCGCCGGCTATCTCGACATGGGCGCGGCGGGGGTCCAGCTCGGCACGCGCTTCGTCTGCGCGACCGAATCGATCGCGCACGCCAATTTCAAAAAGGCATTCATCCGTGCCTCGGCACGCGACGCGATCGCCTCGGTGCAGCTCGATCCGCGGCTGCCGGTGATTCCGGTGCGCGCGCTGAAGAATGCGGCCGGGGAGCTGTTCAGCGCCAAGCAGCGCGAAGTCGCGACGATGCTTGACGGTGGGCAGGTCGCGATGCTCGAGGCGCAGCTGCAGATCGAACATTACTGGGCCGGTGCGCTTCGTCGCGCGGTAATCGACGGCGATGTCGAGCATGGCAGCGTCATGGCCGGCCAGTCGGTCGGCATGGTCACGAAGGAAGAGCCGATCGCCGACATCATCGCAACGCTGATGTCCGAAGCAGCGTCCGCACTGGAGCAACGCGCGGCCGCGTGAGGGGGGGAGGGCGCGGCGGCACCCCCTTAAACGTCATCCCGGGCTCGACCCGGGACCCAGAGCCACGAACGCAGCGCAAAGTAACACTGGGTCCCGGGTCGAGCCCGGGATGACGAGGAGGTGAGCGTATCTCACCCCTTCCGTCATGCCGGACTTGTTCCGGCATCCACCTCGCCTGGCTACCCGCCGGAAGCTGGGATCGGTGGACACCGGAACAGGCCCGGGGCGACGGACGATAGGGGTGGGCCCAGTTTGACCCCGCGTGAGACACAGTTGCCGGCCTGCGCCGGGATGACGACACAGGGATGCTACGAACAATCCATCCCTTTAACCTTTTGTTAACTATCTTCGCTCACAATCTCACAGCCGGAAGGCAGAGGATGGCGTGAACGATGCGTAGGCTGTTGGCTCCCTTGTTGGCGTTGGCGACCCTGCTCCCGGCCTGTGCGAGCCGCACGCCGCCGGTGAGCGTCGCGCCGCCGATCGCCGAGGCGCCCGTCGTTGCGCTGCCACCGGGCGCACGGCCGGGCATGACGATCCCCGTGCGCGGCGCGGACGGCCGCTATCTCACACCAAACCGCAACCTCTCCACTGCGGCGACGCTCTGGCATCTTCGCGCCGCGCTCAACGTCGCGGCGCTGGCATGCCGTGGTCCGGAGCAGGTGCCGATCGTCGCCGGCTACAATGCGCTGCTGACACGTGAAAAGGCGACGCTCGCGGACGCCGAGCGCCGCT
>DATLME010000092.1:0-6231 GCA_035537395.1 Sphingomonas sp.
CCTGATCGCGACCGACATCGCCGCGCGCGGCATCGACGTGTCGGGCGTCAGCCACGTCATCAACTTCGAGCTGCCGAACATCGCCGAGCAATATGTCCACCGCATCGGCCGCACCGCGCGCGCCGGGGCGAGCGGCATCGCGGTCGCGTTCTGCGCGGACGACGAGAAGTCCTACCTGCGCGACATCGAGCGGCTGACCCGCCAGAAGGTGACCGTGCAGGCACTGCCCGAGGATTTCCTCAACCAGGCGAACCAGATCAAGCAGACCCGCACCAAGGCGATCGGCGCGGATCCGGAGATCCGGGTCGAGCGTCAGCGCCAGTTGCCGCGCCCGCGTGCGACTCATGCGCCGAGCCCGACCGGGCGCAGCTATGCCGGCGCGAGCCGTGGCGGCCAGGGCGGCGGCGGCGGCGGTGCTCGCGGCGGCCAGGGTGGCGGTCAGGGTCGCAGCGGCGGCGGCCAGGGTGGTCGCAGCGGCGGTCAGGGTCGTGGCGGCCCGGGACGTGGTACCGGGACGTCGGCGCCGCGTTGATGTTTGAATCCTCCCTCGGCACTGCCCGGGGGGGCTGACTATTGACCGTCACCCCGGACATGTTCCGGGGTCCACCGCGCCGGCTTCCGGCGGCCGCCGAATGTGCGCAACGGTGGATCCCGGAACAAGTCCGGGATGACGAAGTGTTTTGATCAACGGCGTTCGGTCAGCCATTCCTCGACTGGCGCGCGCTCGCTGCGCAGGCGGTTCGCGGCTGCTGCCGGGTCTTCGAACCCGATTGCGACCCCGCAGAACAGCATTCGCTCGGGCGGCGTTCCCAGGAACGTCTCCACCGTTTGCGGATAGACCGCCCAGCATTCCTGTGGACAGGTCGCCAGTCCGGCCTCGACCGCCAGCAGCATCAGGTTCTGCAGATACATGCCGAGGTCGGCCCATTGCGGCGGCCCCATCCGGCGATCGACCGTGCAGAAATACGCCGCCGGTGCGCCGAAGAACGCGAAGTTGCGCGCGAACCATGCCCGCCGCGCCGCCTTGTCCTCGCGCGGGATGCCGAGATGCGCGTACATCGCCTCCCCGATCGCGAAGGTCCGGCCCTTGTAGCGGTCCTCCATCTCGCGCGGGTAGATGTCGTAGCCGGGGGTCTCGGTCTCGCCGCGTGCGAGCTTGCCCGCCATGATCGCCTTCAACTCGGCCAGCGCGTCGCCATGGACGATGTCGATGTGCCAGGGCTGGATATTGCCACCGGTCGCCGCGCGCGCCGCGGTCGTTGCGATATCCCGCAACACCGCCGCGTCGACCGGGGTGTCGAGGAACCCGCGTACCGATCGCCGCGCGGCGATCGCTTCCGTTACCTGCATGCCCGCTCCTCTTGCCGCCACGCCCGATATGCGCGACATAGGCGAGGATAACATCTGTTATGGAGAGAGGGAAATGGCCGAAGCCTATATCGTCGAGGCGGTTCGCACCGCCGGTGGTCGCCGCGGTGGCCGGCTCGCCAGCTGGCACCCTGCCGACATGGCGGCGGAGACGCTGGACGCGGTGATCGCGCGCTGCGGGATCGATCCCGCCGTGGTCGAGGACGTGATCATGGGCTGCGTCAGCCAAGGTGGCGAACAGGGCTTCCAGATCGGTCGTGGCGCGGTGCTCGCTTCCAAGCTGCCGCAGAGTGTGCCCGCGGTGACGATCGACCGGCAATGCGGCTCGTCCCAACAGGCGATCCAGTTCGCGGCGCAGGCAGTGATGTCGGGCACCCAGGACGTGGTGATGGCGGCGGGCGTCGAATCGATGACGCGGGTACCGATGGGCTCGACCGGCATGCTGTTCGCGCAAGCCGGGCTCGGCAAGTCCAAGTCGCCGCGCCAGGAAGAGAAGTTCCCCGGGATCCAGTTCAGCCAGTTCATGGGCGCGGAGATGATCGCGCAGAAATATGGGTTCAGCCGCGAGGATGCGGACGCCTATGCGCTCGAAAGCCACCGCCGTGCGGCCGCGGCTACCGAGCGTGGCGACTTTGCCGACGAAATCGTCGCGTTGACCGTCGAGACGCCCGAGGGCGAGATCCGCCACGATCGCGACGAGGGCATCCGCTACGACGCCACGATGGAGTCGATCGGCGCGGTGAAGCTGCTGAAGGAAGGCGGGATCGTTTCCGCGGCCAATGCCAGCCAGATCTGCGACGGCGCCAGTGCGGTGCTGGTGGTCAGCGAACGCGCGCTGAAGGAGCATGGGCTGAAGCCGCTCGCGCGGATCCACAACCTCACCGTGACGGCGGGCGATCCCGTCGTGATGCTCGAGGAGCCGCTGTTCGCGACCGACCGGGCGCTCAAGCGCGCGGGCATGTCGATCGACGAGATCGACCTGTACGAGGTCAACGAGGCGTTCGCGCCGGTGCCGCTCGCGTGGCTCAAGCAGGTCGGCGGCGACCATGCCAAGCTCAACGTCAATGGCGGTGCGATCGCGCTCGGCCATCCGCTCGGCGCCAGCGGCACCAAGCTGATGGCGACGCTGGTCCACGCGCTCCACAAGCGCGGCGGGCGGTACGGACTGCAGACGATGTGCGAGGGCGGCGGGATCGCCAACGTCACGATCATCGAGCGGCTTTAACGGCAATAACCGGCGCTTCTCCGTCATGCCGGACCTGTTCCGGCATCCACCGATCCGCGAGAGCGTCAAGCGATCTACGCGCCGCACGGTGGACCCCGGAACCAGTCCGGGGTGACGGGTATAGCGGGCCAAACACAATGGAGAACACGGCACCATGAACATCGACACCAACACCGCCGCGATCGTCACCGGCGGCGCATCCGGCCTCGGCGAAGCCACTGCGCGCGCGCTCGCCGCACGGGGCGCCAAGGTCGCCATCTTCGACCTGCAGAAGGACAAGGGCGAAGCCGTGGCGGCCGATATTGGCGGCATCTTCTGCGAGGTGAACGTCACCAGTGACGAGAGCGTCGACGCCGGGCTGGTGAAGGCGCGCGCGGCACACGGCCAGGAGCGCTTCCTGGTCTGCTGCGCCGGCACCGGCAATGCGATGAAGACCGCAAGCCGATCCAAGGAAGACGGCAGCATCAAGCATTTCAGCCTCGAGGCGTTCAACTGGCTCATCCAGATCAACCTCGTCGGCACCTTCCGCTGCGTCGCCAAGTCGGCGGCAGGCATGCTGACGCTCGAGCCGGGCGACGACGGCGAGCGCGGTGCGATCGTGATGACGGCGAGCGTCGCCGCCGAGGACGGGCAGATGGGCCAGGCGGCTTATTCGGCTTCCAAGGGCGGGGTCGTCGGCATGACGCTGCCGATCGCACGCGACCTGATGAGCGAGGGAATCCGCATCAACACGATCCTGCCGGGGATCTTCAACACCCCGCTGATGCTCGGCGCGCCCCAGGCGGTGAAGGACGCGCTCGCCGCGAGCGTCCCCTTCCCCAAGCGCCTCGGCAACCCGCAGGAATATGCCCAGCTCGCGCTCACCATGCTCGAGAACAGCTATTTCAACGGCGAGGACGTCCGCCTCGACGGCGCGATCCGCATGGCACCGCGCTGAGTGGCAAGACCCGAACCCTGGCGGCTCGACCCCGCCAGCTACCCGCATCACGCCGCGGTGCAGACCCGGTTCCAGGACCTCGACGTGCTCGGGCACATCAACAACGTCGCCTGGGCGGCGCTGTTCGAGACCGGGCGCGTCAAGTTCAACCATGCGATCGGGCTGGCGGGGCGCCGCGGGCACCGGTGGCTCGTGGCCAATGTCGAGATCAACTATCTGGCCGAGGGGCATTTCCCCGATGACGTCGAGGTGCTGACCGGAATCGGCACGGTCGGCACGCGATCGTGGCAGATCCTGTCGGCGGCGTTCCAGAAGGGCAAGCCGCTGGCGACCTGCGACGTGACGATCGTGATGAGCGGCGAGACCGGGGCGACGGGGTTGCCGGAGGATTTCCGTGCCGATCTGGCGAAGTGGACGATGCTGCCGCCAGCCTGACCCCGCCGTCACCCCGAACTGGTTCCGGGGTCCATGTCGGGCTTGATCCTCGGCCGCTGATGGGGTGGCCCAGTGGGCCCCGAAACACGTCCGGGTGACGAAGGCGTCAGTCCACGAACACCGGGTCGCGCTTCGCCAGGTGGGCGGCGACCTGTTCCATCATGTTGGGCTTGCCGATCACCTTCATCTGCTCGTCGGTCTCGGCCTCGAGCATCGTGCGCGGATCGGCGTCGTGCGCCATGTTGCACAGCCGCTTGGCACCGCGGACCGCGTGCGGACTGCGCGCGGCGATCGCACGCGCCAAGGCCATCGCGTCGGCATGCGGATCCTCGGCGAGGCGGGTCACGAAGCCGTGCGCCAGCGCCTCCGCCGCATCGAATTCGCGCGCGGTGTAGACCAGCTCGCGCAATACATCGTCGCGGACCAGCCCGCGCCAGATCGGAAAGCCCGCCATGTCCGGCACCAGCCCCCAATAGGTCTCGCGAATCGCGAAGCGCGCCGTCGGCGCGGCGATGCGGATGTCGGCCCCGGACATGATCTGGAAACCACCGCCGAACGCGACGCCGTGGACCGCGGCGATCACCGGCATCGGCAGGTTGCGCCAGCCCCAGGTGACGTGCTGCGGCAGGATCGACCCCTGATCGTTGCGCTCGCGCGACGTGCCCGAACCACCCGCCTGCATGCTCGCCATGTCGAGCCCGGCACAAAAGGCGCGTCCTTCGCCCGACAGCACGACGCAGCGGATATCGGTTCGCGCTGCCAGCTCATCGATCGCTGCGCCGATGGCTTCGAACATCGCCGGATCGATCGCGTTCATCTTGTCGGCGCGGGTGAGCCGTACATCGGCGATGCGGCCGTCGACGGTGATGGTGACGCGGTCGTTCATGGCGCTCTCCTCGTTATTCGCCAAACTAGCCAAGCCTCCTCGACGCGGCAATCGTTGCGCCGCCGCTCGCCGCGTGTACGGACGAGCGAATGAGCAATTTCGATCTCGCGCGCTTCGTCGCGCATGGTTTCAGGGGGCATGGCGCCGCGCTCGGCCTCGTCTATCACGCCCATGGCGACGATTGGGTCGAGCTGGCGCTGCCCTATGACGAGCGGCTGATCGGCGATCCGGCCAGCGGGGTGCTGGCGTCGGGGCCGATCGTGACGATGATGGACAATGCGACCAGCCTGTCGGTGTGGGTGAAGCGCGGCTTCTTCGCGCCACAGGCGACGGTCGACCTGCGGGTCGATTACCTCCGCCCCGCGACCCCGGGCAAGACCGTGATCGGGCGCGGCGAGTGCCTGCGGCTGACGCGGTCGATCGCGTTCGTGCGCGGCGTGGCCTATGACGACAGCATCGACGATCCGCTCGCGCATGTCGCGGGAACGTTCATGATGATGGACGCGGCGGCATGACGCTGCCGCCCTATGCCGAGGTGCTCGGCCTTTCGCTCGAACCCCGTGCCGACGCCGCACCGCTGGTGGTGATGCCGTTCGGGGACCACGTCCTCGGCCGGCCGGGATTCCTGCACGGCGGCGCGATTTCGGGCCTGCTGGAAATGGCGGCGATCGTCGCGCTCCAGCATGCGCTGGAGGAAGAAGGCGGGGGACGGATCAAGCCGATCAACGTCACCGTCGACTTCATGCGCGGCGGCCGCGACAAGCCGACGCGGGCGGAGGGGATCGTCACGCGGCTGGGTACGCGGGTCGCCAATGTCGAGGCGCTGGCCTGGCAGGACGATCGCGACAAGCCGATCGCGAGCGCGCGGATGAACTACCTGATCGTGCGGGAGTAAGGGCCCGGATCCCGTCTCCCCGTCGTCATGCCGGGCTTGTTCCGGCATTCACGGTGCCGCGCCGTCACCGGCGTGTGATGTGCGTCACGGTGGGTGCCGGAGCGGGTCCGGCATGACGGAGGTTCAATTACTCGCCCTCGTTCTCGCCGAGATCCTGCGCGACCTTCGGCGCGCGCAACAGCGCGTCGATGTGGCTGCCTTCGTCGAAGCTCTCGTCCGCGAGGAACTTGAGCTTGGCGGCGTATTTCAGCCGGACCCGGGCAGCGACCTCGCGCTGGAGATAGGCGGTGTTGGTGCGCAGCGCCTTGATGACGACTTCCTCGTCGGCGCCCAGCAGCGGCTTCACGAACACCGTGGCGTAGCGCAAATCCGGGGACATCCGCACTTCGGTCACGCTGACCAGATGGTTTTCGAACGTGGCATCATGAACGTCACCACGGGCCAGAATTTCGCTCAAGACATGGCGCACTTGCTCGCCCACGCGG
>DATLME010000093.1:0-7515 GCA_035537395.1 Sphingomonas sp.
CCTGATCATGGTCGACGGCGTCTGCCGCGGCGTCCTTGCCTTGTGCATGGACGACGGGTCGATCCACCGCTTCAGCGCGCAGGCGGTGGTTCTTGCGACCGGCGGCTATGGGCGCATCTATTACACTTCGACCTCGGCCCACACCTGCACTGGCGACGGCAACGCCATGGTCCTTCGCGCTGGCCTTCCGCTGCAGGACATGGAGTTCGTTCAGTTCCACCCGACCGGGATCTACGGCGTCGGCGTGCTGATTACCGAGGGCGCGCGCGGCGAGGGCGGCTACCTGACCAACTCCGAAGGCGAACGCTTCATGGAGCGCTACGCCCCGTCGGCGAAGGACCTAGCCTCGCGCGACGTCGTCAGCCGTTCGATGGCGATGGAGATGCGCGAAGGCCGCGGCGTCGGCAAGAATGGCGACCACATCTTCCTTCACCTCGACCATATCGATCCCAAGGTGCTCCACGAGCGCCTGCCGGGCATCACCGAGACCGGCAAGATCTTCGCCGGCGTCGACCTGACCCGGCAGCCGCTGCCGGTCACCCCGACGGTGCACTACAACATGGGCGGGATCCCGACCAACTTCCACGGCGAGGTCGTCAATCTGGTCAACGGCAACCCGGACACCGTGGTTCCCGGGCTGTTCGCGGTGGGCGAGGCCGCGTGCGTTTCGGTCCACGGCGCCAATCGGCTCGGCTCGAACAGCCTGATCGATCTGGTCGTGTTCGGCCGCGCTACCGGCAAGCGCATCGCCGACATCACCAAGACCGATACTACCCACGCGCCGCTCGCCAAGGGATCGGAAGAGCTTGCGCTCGGCAGGCTCGACAAGTTCCGCCACGCGACCGGAGGGTCGCCGACATCGGAGATCCGCCTGGACATGCAGCGTACCATGCAGAAGCATTGCGCGGTGTTCCGCGACAACGCGCTACTGAACGAGGGCAAGGAAAAGATTTCCGCGATCTACAAGCGGATGACCGATATCGGTATCCAGGATCGCAGCCTGATCTGGAACACCGACCTGATCGAGACGCTCGAGCTCGACAATTTGATCGGCCAGGCCGTGGTGACGATGGACAGCGCCGCCAACCGCAAGGAATCGCGCGGCGCGCATGTCAACGAAGACCACCCGGATCGCGACGACGCCGGCTGGATGAAGCACACCATCACGACCTTCCAGGGTTGGGGCGGCGAAGGCGGGCAGACTGCGATCGATTATCGTCCGGTGCACGAATACACGCTCACCGACGACGTCGAGTACATCAAGCCGAAGAAGCGGGTTTACTGAGGCAGGAGTGAGCCCAGTGGAGCACGCGCCGTCGAGGGTGGCGGCGTTCTCTGCTGGCCCTTCGCCCTTAGTGTGATCGAGAAAACGGAAGCCTACAGCTCGTCACCCCGGACCTGTTCGGGGGTACACGGTGCAACCAGACTGCGCTCGGGGGCATGTGGACCGGTGGATGCCGGAACGGGTCCGGCATGACGATGCAAGTTCGGCCGGCCCCGTCGAGCTGTTCGCCAGCTACATGATCGGCGCTTGACTCACCACCGGGCAAGCCGGACCTTCCTCCGCGAGATTGGCGGGGGCATAATGATCAGATTGGCAATGATCGGCATCGGGCTGCTCGCGCTCGCGACAGTGCCGGCGGCAACGCAGGGGTACCGCCCGCCGGCGCATACCCAGCCCGCACCGCTCGTCGCCAACGCCACCGAGGGCGAACTGGCGATGCTCGCCGAACTCGGCACGTCGATCGAGCGCGATCGCAGCGCGGCGTATCAGCTGGCCGAGCATCGCCGCCTCGATCGGGCGCTCGCGGCACTCGCGACCAATCGCAAGGGCGTCGTCGACGCCTATGTCGTGTCCGTCGCGCTCGACAGCGATCCGGTGTTCGGTCGCGAGGCCCGCGAGGCGGGCAGGGTGCTCGCCCGCCGCTACGCGGCTGCCGGGCACCAGATCGTGCTCGCGGGATCGGACGGCAGTTCCGCAAGCGCGCTGCCGATGGGATCTCCCGCCAACGTTGCCGCGACGCTGGCGCGGGTCGCCGAGCTGATGGGTCCCGAGGACGTGCTCATCCTCTATACGACCAGCCATGGTGCGCCCTTCGGGATCGTCTACAACGACGGCGACCAGGGGTTCGGTGCGTTGTCGCCGACCAAGCTCTGGTCGATGCTCTCGCAACTCGGGATCGAAAACCGGTTGCTGATGATCAGCGCCTGCTATTCGGGGATCTTCGTCCCCGTGCTCGCCTCCGATGACAGCATCGTGCTGACCGCCTCGTCGGCGGATCGTACCTCGTTCGGCTGCCAGGCGGACAATGACTGGACGTTTTTCGGCGACGCGTTGATCAACCAGGCGATGCGCAAGCCGCAACCGCTCGCGACTGCAGCGAGCGAGGCGGGCGGACTGATCGGCAGCTGGGAGCGTCAAGGCAAGCTGACCCCGTCGCAGCCACAGGTGAGCATCGGTCGCGGCGCGCGCAAATGGCTCGCCGCGCTGGAGCGCAGCCTGCCCTCCGCAACCCCCCGCGTCGGGCGCCCGGCGATCGCCGCGCTTGCCGCGCGCTGAGCGCAAAATCTTGCGGCGACGTGGAACACCGCTCGCCCCGCACGGTTCCCGCTCTATGACCAACAACAGCCCGACCAACGCGACCAACTACCCGCTGCTCGCGAAGCCGCACGTCCAGCTTCACGGCCCGGTCGACGAAGGCATGTACATGCGCTTCAAGGCGCAGCTCGCAGAAGCGCCGACCGACGGCCCCCTGGTGGTGTCGATCACGACGCTCGGTGGCGATCCGGAAATGGCGCGGGCGATGGCGGACGATATTCGCTTGCTCCGCGAATATACCGGCCGCGAGACGCTGTTCCTGGGCAAGGTTGCGGTCTATTCGGCGGGCGCCACCTTCATGGCGGGGTTCCCGGTGGAGAAGCGCTTTCTTACCCGGCATTCGCGGCTGATGATCCACGAGCGGCTGATGACCAGCACCGTTTATCTTTCGGGGCCGCTCAACACGCTCAGCCACACGCTGAAAGCCAAGCTGCACGAGATCGAGGATTCGATCCGCATCCAGGACGAAGGCTTTCGCGATCTCGTCGCGGGATCGAGCGTCGCTTTCGAGACGCTGCGCCAGAAGGCACCGTCGAACTGGTATATCGAGGCCGAGGAAGCCCGCGACCTGGGGTTGATCCTCGATATCATCTGATCCCGATCAGTCCGGGGCTCTTGCGCCGGGCTGGGGGAAGGCATAGCTGCAATGCAACAATCACCGTTGGAGCGTAGCGGCAATGGCCGAGTTTACCCTGCCCAAGAACAGCAAGGTCAGCAAAAAGGGCAAGGTTCATAAAGCGACCGCCCAGGACGGCGGCGCGGTGACTCGCGTCAAGAAATTCCAGGTCTATCGCTACGATCCCGACAGTGGCGAGAACCCGCGGTACGACACGTTCGAGCTCAACCTCGACGAGTGCGGCCCGATGGTCCTCGACGCGCTGATCAAGATGAAGGCGGAGCAGGACAGCTCGCTGACGTTCCGGCGTTCGTGCCGCGAGGGGATTTGCGGTTCCTGCTCGATGAACATCGACGGCAAGAACGGCCTCGCCTGCACCACGGCGATCGAGGACGTCCGCGGCGACATCCGGCTGACGCCGCTGCCGGCGATGGACGTGATCAAGGACCTGGTTCCCGACTTCACGCATTTCTACGCGCAATATGCCTCGATCAAGCCGTGGCTGCAGACCGTCACGCCGCCGCCCTCGGGCAAGGAGCGGCTCCAGTCGCCCGAAGACCGCGCCAAGCTCGACGGCCTCTACGAGTGCATTATGTGCGCGTGTTGCTCGACCTCGTGCCCGAGCTATTGGTGGAATAGCGACAAGTTCCTCGGGCCGGCGATCCTGTTGCAGGCCTATCGCTGGCTTGCCGACAGCCGCGACGAGATGACCGGCGAACGCCTCGACCAGCTCGAGGACCCGTTCCGCCTGTATCGCTGCCACACCATCATGAACTGCGCGAACACCTGCCCCAAGGGTTTGAACCCCGCCAAGGCGATCGCGGAAGTGAAGAAGCTCGAGGCCGAGCGGGTTCTCTAACGGCCGGTCCTGCGATACGGGCCTTCGCCAAGCTCAGTCCCTACTCAGGACGAACGGCTAATTGACGGCATCTGCACCTTTCGTTCGTCCTGAGTAGCCGCTGAGCGAAGCCGAAGTGGCGTATCGAAGGACCTGTCGCACGATGACGTCGCCCTCCCCCCTCTTCGCCTATGAAGACGACCCGACCGAACCCGGCTGGAAACGCTGGCAGTTTCGCGACGCGACGCGGTTCAACGCGTTCATCGAGCCGCTCCATGTACGTGTCGAGGGAGAGATCGCACGGGTTCGCATGGTCCCGCGCCACGAGCATTCCAACATGCGCGACGCGGTTCATGGCGGCGCCTTGCTCGGATTTATGGACGTGGCGCTGTTCGCCGCCAGTCGCGGGTTCGGCTGTCTGGCCGCAGGCGGCGCGGTGACGCTCGACCTGTCGGCGCAGTTCATCGGCGCGGGCCAGGTCGGCATACCGCTGGAGGCGCGGATCGAGCTGTTGCGCGAGACCGGCCGCATGCTCTTCCTGCGCGGGTTGATCGTCCAGGACGACCAGCCGACGATCGCGAGCTTCACCGGCACCCTGCGCAAGATGACCGCCAGTTGATCGCAGCGAAATTTACCGGAACATCGCCCCTGGACGGGGAGGTGGCGCGCCACCGGCGCGACGGAGGGACAGCCCCAAGCGCCGGCTCCATTTGGTTGCCCCACCACCGTCCTCGACATTTCCCCTCTTTGAGACGGGCAAGAACAAGAAAGTGACCGTACTTACCGCTTACCGTGCGCTCGTCGTCGCGGGCGAACTCCGTGCCGACCCGGCACAGGCTGCGGCCGCCGCCCAGCTCGATGCGCTCGCCGCGCAGCTTGCGCGCAAGCCCGGCTTCTTCGCGCGGCTGACCCGCCCGGCGCCGCCCCGCGGGATCTATCTCTGGGGCGGGGTCGGACGCGGCAAGTCGATGCTGATGGACCTGTTCGTCGCCAACCTCGCGATCCAGCGCAAACGCAGGGTACATTTCGCCGAGTTCATGATCGAGATCCACGGCCGCATCGCGATCGAGCGCCGCAAGGAAGCGGGCGACCCTATCGCCGCCATCGCCGCGCAGATCGCTGACGAGACACGCCTGCTCGCGTTCGACGAGATGATGGTGACCAACTCGCCCGATGCGATGATCCTGTCGCGGCTGTTTACCGCGCTGATCGAGGCCGGGGTCGCGATCGTCACCACCTCGAACCGCGCCCCCGCCGATCTCTACAAGAACGGGCTCAACCGCGAGCATTTCCTGCCCTTCATCGCGCTGATCGAGGCGCGGCTCGACGTGCTCGCGCTGAACGGCCCGGTCGATTACCGCCGTGATCGGCTCGGCCAGCAGGACACGTGGCTGGTGCCCAACGGACCGGACGTCACTCGCCAGCTCTCGGCCGCCTTCTTCCGCCTGACCGACTATCCGCCGGAGGACGCGGAGCATGTCCCGGAGGAAACCTTGACCGTGCAGGGGCGCGCGCTTCGCGTTCCCAAGTCGCTGAAGGGAGTCGCGGTGTTCGCGTTCAAGAAGCTGTGCGGCGAGGCGCGCGGCTCGGCGGATTACCTGGCGATCGCGCGGCGTTATCACACCGTGATCCTCGTCGGCATCCCCGTGCTCGGCCCCGAGAACCGCAACGAAGCCGCCCGGTTCGTCCAGCTGATCGATGCGCTCTACGAACACAAGGTCAAGCTGCTTGCCGCCGCCGATGCCGCGCCCGATGCGCTGTACCCGCGCGGCGACGGCCGCTTCGAATTCCAGCGAACCGTCAGTCGGCTGGAGGAGATGCGCTCGGAGGACTATCTGGCGGAAGGCCACGGCATCGTTGTTGATACTGCGAACCATTCTCACGCTGGAGTTTTAACCCCGGGGCTTTAGCGGTTGTGCGTCGGCACCGATGCGCCTATTCGGCGTGACCATTCGTGCCCTGTGACGGAGATGGACTGGATGGCCCGCAAGAAGATCGCGCTTATCGGCGCTGGCAACATCGGCGGCACGCTCGCCCATCTCGCGGCACTGAAGGGTCTCGGCGACATCGTCCTGTTCGACGTGGTCGAGGGCGTGCCCCAGGGCAAGGCGCTCGATCTGTCGCAATGCGCCCCGGTCGAGGGCTTCGACGCGACGATCACCGGCAGCAACGACTATGCCGACATCGCCGGCGCCGACGTGATCATCGTTACCGCCGGTGTTGCGCGCAAGCCCGGCATGAGCCGCGACGACCTGCTCGGCATCAACCTGAAGGTGATGAAGGCGGTCGGTGAGGGCATCCGCGACAACGCCCCCGACGCGTTCGTCATCTGCATCACCAACCCGCTCGACGCGATGGTGTGGGCGCTGCGCGAATTCTCGGGGCTGCCGCATCACAAGGTCGTCGGCATGGCGGGCGTGCTCGACTCCGCGCGCTTCAGCCATTTCCTCGCAGACGAGTTCAAGGTCTCGGTGAAGGACGTCACCAGCTTCGTGCTTGGCGGGCATGGCGATACCATGGTCCCGGTGATCCAATATTCGACCGTCTCGGGCATTCCGGTGCCCGACCTGATCGAGATGGGCTTCTCGACCCAGGAAAAGATCGACGCGATCGTCAAGCGCACCCGCGGCGGCGGCGGCGAGATCGTCGCGCTGCTGAAGACCGGCTCGGCCTATTACGCGCCGGCGACCAGCGGCATCGCGATGGCCGAGGCGTATCTCTACGATCAGAAGCGCGTGCTGCCAGCAGCGGCGCATCTGTCGGGCCAATACGGGATCGACGATCTCTATGTCGGCGTGCCGGTCGTGATCGGTGCGGGCGGCGTGGAGAAGATCGTCGAGATCAAGCTCGACGACGAAGCCAAGGGCAATCTGGCGGTGTCGGTGGACGCGGTGAAGGAACTGCTGGTCGCGTGCAAGGCGATCGATGGCTCCTTGGGCTGAGTGAAGCGGCCCGCGCTGATTGTGCTCCCGCGGAGGCGGGAGCCCAGGCTGGGTCCCCGCCTTCGCGGGGACACAAGGAGGAATGAGTGGACCGGGCGGGCTATGTCTACATCATGGCCAGCCGACGCAACGGAACGATCTATGTCGGTGTGACCAGCAACCTTGCCGCTCGCGCGTACCATCACCGCAACGGCATCGTCGAAGGTTTCACGAAGGAATACGGCTGCAAGCTACTCGTTTGGTACGAGGTGCATGATCATATCGATGGTGCGCGCTATCGCGAGCTGCAGCTGAAGAAATGGAACCGGCAGTGGAAGCTGCGGTTGATCGAAGAGCAGAACCCGGACTGGAACGATTTGTTCGAGTCCATCGCGCACTAACTTTTGTGTCCCCGCGAAGGCGGGGACCCAGACTGGGCTCCCGCCTGCGCGGGAGCACAACTGCCAGACAGCAATTCGGCTGCTTTGGCACTGAGGCCATAAAAGACCTCGAACCGCGCGGGCCGGCTTAGCCCGCACAT
>DATLME010000094.1:0-10057 GCA_035537395.1 Sphingomonas sp.
CCACCAGAAGGGCGCCTTCACCGGCGCGTCGTCGGGCGGCGAGGGCTTCTTCCGCGCCGCGAACGGCGGCACGATCCTGCTCGACGAGATCGCCGAGATGCCGATCCAGCTCCAGGCCAAGCTGCTGCGCGTGTTGCAGGAACGCGAGGTGGTGCCGATCGGCGCCTCGACCCCGCAGCCGATCGACGTCCGCGTCATCGCCTGCGCCAATCGCGATCTCCAGGGCGAGGTCGCCGCCGGCCGCTTCCGCGCGGATCTCTATTACCGGCTGTCGGTGTTCCCGCTGACCACCAAGCCGCTCGCCGACCGTCCTCAGGACATTCCCGCGCTCGCCGCGACGATGATCCTGCGCCACGCCGGCAACCGCGCGGTCGTGCCGTGGCCGACCAATGCCGCGCTCGACCAGCTGATGCGCCATGACTGGCCCGGCAATGTTCGCGAGCTCGAAAACGTCGTCCAGCGCGCGCTGCTGTTCGCGACCGGCGACACGATCGAGGAAGGCGACATCGTCTTCGATCGTCCTGTCACCTTCACCTTCGAACGCTCGGCGCCGGCGACGGTCCACGCCTTCCCGGCACCCGTTGCCAGCGAACCCGCGACGCTCGGCAACATCGTCCAGATGAGCGAGTTCGCCGCAATCCGCGAGACGATGAAGGCGTGCGGCGGCAGCCGGATCGAGACCGCCAAGCGGCTCGGCATCAGCGAACGCACGCTGCGCTACCGCCTCGCCAAGGCGCGCGAACAGGGCGACGACATCGCCCGCACCCATGACATGAGGGCATCGGCATGAGCATCGGGGCAATCGGCGGCGGCGGCGCGATGAGCGTCGACCGCGTCATGCAGCTGCGCGCGCAGATCCTCGAGCGCAACCAGGCGCTCGCCCGCGCCGGCACCACCGACGTGGTATCCGCACCGCAGGCGGCCAAGCCGTCGAGCTTCGCCGACACGCTCGACACCGCGCTCAAGCAGGTCAACGAGGGGCAGGCCCAGGCCAGCAAGCTCAGCGAAAGCTACGAGCGCGGCGAGACCATCGACATCGCCAAGGTGATGCTCGCGCGCCAGCAGGCCAGTGTCGGCTTCGAGGCCACGCTGCAGGTCCGCAACAAATTGCTGTCCGCCTACAAGGACATCATGAGCATGCCGGTTTAATAGCATGAGCACCGCCCTCATCCCCGCCAATGCCGGCGCGCCCGATCGGTTCGCCAACCCGCTCCTCCAGATCCGCGGCGCGCTCGCGCAGCCCGCGGTCCGCCGCTCGCTGCCGATGGCGCTGATGATCGGGCTGATCGCCGCCGCCGCGCTCGCGTGGATGGCGTTGTCGACGCCCACCCAGAAGACGCTGTTCACCGGGCTGCCCGATGCCGACAAGGCCGCGGTCACCGCCGCGCTCGACCAGGCGAGCATCAAGAGCCAGATCGACGAGGGCACCAATTCGCTTACCGTCGGCGAGGAGGATTACAGCCGCGCGCGGATGCTGCTGGCCGGCCAGGGCCTGCCCAAGGCGGCGCCCGGCGGCTATGCCATCCTCGATCAGCTGCCGATGGGCGTCAGCCGCGCGGTCGAGGGCGAACGCCTTCGCCAGGCGCGCGAGAGCGAACTCGCCAAGTCGATCCAGGAGATCGATGCGGTCGCCGAGGCGCGCGTGCATCTGGCGATGCCCGAAAGCTCGGTGTTCGTCCGCGACAATGCGAGCCCCTCCGCCTCGGTGATCGTCAAGCTTCAGGGCGGACGCTCGCTGAGCGAGGCGCAGGTCGGCTCGATCATCAATCTCGTCGCGTCGTCGGTCCCGGGCATGAAGCCCGAGGCAGTGACGATCGTCGACCAGATGGGGGCGTTGCTCTCGCGTGCCGGTGGCGCGCAGGGGGCCAGCGCTCAGGGCGACCAGCGGCTCGACATCCAGCGCCGCGTCGAGGACAAATATCGCGCCCAGCTCGTCCAGCTGCTCACCCCGTTGGTCGGCGCCGGCAACTTCACCGCCGAGGTCCAGGCCGACGTCAATCTCGACGAGACCCAGGCGACCCGCGAAAGCTATGACAAGGCGGGCACGCTCCGTGCCGAGACCGGCAACTGGGTCGGCAATCTGAAGGAGGGCGGCGGCCAGCCCGGCGGCATTCCCGGTGCGCTCTCGAACACCCCGCCGCCCGCCAGCATGTTGTCGACGCCGCAGGCCGCCAATGGCGCCAGCGGCTCGGCGACGCCGCAGCCGGTCGCCGGTGGTCCCGCCCCCAACCCCGAGAAACAGTCCGACGCGTTCCAGCGCGCCTATGATCTCGGCAAGGAAGTCTCGGTCACCCGCAACGCCCCCGGCTCGATCAAGCGCCTGTCGGTCGCCGTGCTGCTGCGCGATCCCGACAAGACCCGCCGGACCGCAATGGAGATCAACCAGATCACCGATCTCGTGAAGAGCGCGGTCGGTTACGACCAGGCGCGCGCCGACAACGTCACCGTGATCAGTCGCAAATTCGCTGGCACCGATGCCGCCGCGGCGGATGGCCCCGCCTGGTACGACAATGCCTGGCTGCCGATCATCGCGCGCAACGTCACCGCGATCCTGATCGCGCTGCTGGTGCTGATGCTCGGGGTCCGCCCGCTCGCCAAGGCGCTGATGAAGAAGCGTGACGACGTGCCCCGGCCGGCGCTCGGCGCCCCGCTTGGCGCGCCAGCAGTTGCCGGCGGCGCTCCCGTCAGCCTCGACCAGCTCGAATCGACCCGCGGCTATGACGACCGCATCGGCGCGGTCCGCGGCTTCACCCGCGACAATCCGACGCGTGCCGCACTCGCGGTCCGCGACATGATCAAGGCGGACGCCAAGTGACCACCGCCACCGCGAGTCCGGGACTGCGCACCTATACTGGCGTCGAACGCGCCGCGGTGCTGATGATGCTGGTCGGCGAGGAAGAAGCCGCCGCGATCCTCCAGAAGCTCGACCCCGAAGAGGTTCGCCAGCTCGGCAAGGCGATGTTCGCGGTGGCGGACGTCAGCGAACAGGAGGTCGAGGACGTGCTCGACGATTTCGTCGGCCATGCCCGCGAACGTACCGCGATCGGCTTCGACCCGCGCCCGCAGATCGAGGCGGTGATGAACCGCGCGCTGGGTCCCGACAAGGCGGAGAGCGTGCTCGCGCGGATCACTCCGCCCGAGGCGGCCTGCGAACTCGAACTGCTCGACTGGCTCGACGCCACCGAGATCGCGCAGATGATCGAAAAGGAACATCCGCAGATCGCGGCGGTGATGATCGCCAATCTCGATCCAGCGGTCGGCGGCCAGGTGCTCGAGCTGCTTCCCGACGCGGTCCAGCCCGATATTCTCCACCGCATCGCACGACTGGGCCCGATCACGCCCGAAGCGGTCGAGACGCTCAAGTCAGTTCTCGCCAACCGCACCGGCGGCGGCGCGCAGGCGCAGGGGGTGACGCTCGGCGGCACCCGCGAGGCCGCGAAAATCCTGTCGGGCGCACGCAAGGCGACCGAGCAACGCGTCATGCCCAAGCTCTTCAAGATCGATCGCGAGGTCGCCAAGGCGATCGAGGAGGCGATGTTCGTCTTCGACAATCTGCTCGACATGGACGACAAGAATCTGGGCGCGCTGATCCGCAACATCGACGGCGATATCCTGACCAAGGCGCTGAAGGGCGTCGACCCTGCGGTTCGCGATCGCTTCCTTGGCTGCATGTCGGCACGCGCCGCAGACGGCATCCGCGACGAGATGGAAGCACGCGGCCCTATGAAGCTCGCCGAAGTGCTCGAGGCGCAGAAGGCGATGATCGCGATCGCGCGCGGGCTCGCCAAGGACGGAACGATCATGATGGGCGGGGGCGAGGACGATTATGTCTGAGTTCCAGGCAGGCTTCGCCGCGCGCCACGACACGTCGGCGCACGTCCTCCAGGCCGCATTCGCGCCGGCTGCGGGGTTCGCCCCCGCGGACCTGCGCGAGCGCGCCAGCATGCCGCGTCCGCGCCACTTCAGCCCCGCCGATCCGGGGCACAACCCGACCGCGGGCTGGAACCCGCTCGACGCGCATGTCGAGCCGAGCCATTTCATCGATCCGGTCGAGACCGCGCACAGCGCCGGCTATGAGGAAGGCCTCGCCGCCGCGGCGGCTGCCGCGCGCGATGCCTCGGCGCGTGACGACGCGCTCGTCGCGGGGCTCGCCACTGCCTTGTCGGGCAGCGGGCGGATCGACCGCGAGGCGATCGCGCGCCAGTTGCGCCAGACCGTGCTGTTCCTGGTCACGCGGCTGGTCGGCGACATCGGCGTCTCCGCCGATCTGCTCGCCGCGCGGGTCGACAGCGCGACCGAACTGCTCGCCGACTCTGCCGAATCGGCGCTTCTCCGGCTCAATCCCGCCGATCTCGCGCTGGTCGACGCCATGCTGCCGAAGACGGTTTTCGCCGCCGGCGACGCGACTCTCGAGCGTGGCAGCTTCGTGCTCGAAAGCGCGTCGACGATCGTCGAGGACGGCCCCGATCTGTGGCTCGACCAGCTCGCCGCCGCGTTCGATCGCGCCGCCGTTCCCGCTTCATGCTGAATCGCTTCACCGCCGACTATCTCGACACGCTCGGCGCCGCGGACTTCACCCCGGCACCGCGCGTCTCGGGGCGGCTCGCCTCCTATGACGGGTTGCTGATGGAGGCAGTCGGCCTCACGCTGCCGGTCGGCACGGTCTGTCAGGTCGGCGACCCGGCGACCGGAGTCGAGGCCGAGGTGATCGGCTTTCGCGGCGGCAAGACGCTGATGATGAACCTCGGCGGCCCCGCTGCGCTGTTGCCCCAGGCGCCGGTCCGCCCGATCGGCGCGCCCGGCGAGGCCGAGGTCGGCGCCGCCCTGCTCGGCCGCGTCGTCGACGGTGCCGGCAAGCCGATCGACGGGCTCGGCGCGATCCGCGGGGCCGGCCGCTGGCCGCTCGCGGGCAAGATCCAGTCCCCGCTCGACCGCGGGCGCGTCCTCGAGCCGCTCGACGTCGGCGTGCGCGCGATCAACGGACTGTTGACGGTCGGCCAGGGCCAGCGGGTCGGGATCATGGCTGGCTCCGGCGTCGGCAAGTCGGTGCTGCTCGGCATGATCGTCCGTGCCGCCGAGGCCGACGTCATCGTGATCGGCCTGATCGGCGAGCGCAGCCGCGAGGTCGCGGATTTCCTCGAGACCAAGGTCGCAGGTGCGGCGCGGGCGCGTTCGGTGGTCGTCGCCGTCCCTGCCAACCATTCTCCCGTGCTCCGCATCCGCGGTGCTCTGCGGGCCACCGCGATCGCGGAAGGCTTCCGCGCCGCGGGCAAGAAGGTCCTGCTGATCATGGACAGCCTCACCCGCGTCGCGCACGCCGGCCGCGAGATCGGCCTCGCGCTCGGCGAACCCGCGTCGGCGCGCGGCTATCCGCCCAGCGCGATCGCGATGCTCCCCAATCTGATCGAGCGCGCGGGCGTCGACGTCCGCACCGGTGGCTCGATTACCGCGATCTACACCGTGCTTGCGGACGGCGACGACGGCAACGACCCCGTCGTCGACGCCGCGCGCTCGATCCTCGACGGCCATATCGTGCTCAGCCGCGCGCTCGCCGAACACGGCGTCTATCCCGCGATCGACATCGGCCCGTCGGTCAGCCGCGTCATGACCGACATCGCCGCGCCTGCGCACGTCCGCGCGGCTCGGGTGCTGCGCCGCCGCCTCGCCACCTATGAGGAAAACCGCGATCTGGTGCTGATGGGCGCCTATCGTCCCGGCGCGGATCCCGCGATCGACGCCGCGATCGCCTGCCACCCCGCAGTTATGGAGTTCATCCGGCAAGACGCCGACGCGGTCGTCTCGCTCGACGATTCGATCGCCGAGCTGACCGGCGTGTTCGGCGATGGCTGACGTCAAGAAGCTGGCGCGGCTCCACCGCGTGCGCACGCTGCAGTTGAACCTCGTCCGTGCCGACGAAGCACGCGCGCACGACAGGGCAGCGAGCGAAAGCCTGCTGACCGCGCGGATCACCGCCCTCGCCGACGCGGTCGCCCCTGCGACGCAGGTCGCCTCGGCAGCGTCGCTTTCCGCGACCGCGCATTTCCGCGAACGCCTCCACGATTCCGCGACCGCGGCCCGTGCTCGCGTCGACGCCGCCGAACAGTTCGTTGCCCGGGCCAGCGAGGCGACCCGTGCCGCCAGGCGCGACCAGAGCGCGATCGAAAAGCTGATCGAGCGCGCCGAGGCCGAAGCGGTGCTGAAGGCGATCCGCGCGCTCGAAGCCATGCCCCCCTCCAGGCCAAACCGGCACGATCCTTGCTGATCATCGGGCGATACGCCTGATTGCCACGAGGTCCGATGCCGACGATCACCAACCAGACGACCCGCCCGCCAGTACCCGGCGCCGCGACCAAGGCCACGCCGTCGGTGCTCGGACTGGGCGAACCGGGCGTGCCGTTCGCAGCGATGCTCGAGGGGTCGGGGGACGAGGCAGGCAGCCCGTCGCTCGCGCCCCGGCAGGTGATTGCCGTGCCCGGCACTGCCTTGCCGCTCCCGATCGAGCCGCCCCCGGCGCCGGAAACGCTACGCACCGACGACCCGGGCGCCGCGCCGATCGCTGCGGGGCTCGAGAACCCCTTCGTGCTCGATCGCCTCCCCGATACGGGTCCCGTGCCGACGGCTCCCCTACCCTCGACCTCGGCCGCCCCCTCCGCGACGGAGGAAGCCGGGGATACCGAGATCATCGAGGTCCCGCCGCTGGCGATTGCGGCGACCGTACCGACGCCGAGTCAACCGATCATCATACCCTATACCGCGGTGCCGCTACCGGCGGTGTCCGCGACCGGTGGCGCCAAGGCGTCGCCGCTGCCGTCGATATCGGTCGCGCGCGGGCCAGGCACGTCGGCACGTGCGACTCCCGCGAGCGTCGCACCGCCGCAAATCGGCCGCGACATGCAATGGTCGGCAGCACCCATGTCGCCATCGCCAACCCAGGCCGCCGTTGCGACAACCGCCCCAAACATCGTCACGCCGGGTCCTACGGTCGCGCCGATTGTCGCGCCGGCGGTGGGTTCGCCCGATCAGCCCATTGCCCCCGTTCCCGTGCCGGACGCACCCGCGATCGCCGCGGCCTCCAAGGACCGGCTCGACATATCCCGCGTCCCGGACGCACCGGCCACGCCGCTGCCCGTCACGCCCGCGCTGCTGGCGGGACCTGCGCTACAGGTGTTCGGCGCCGCGCTCGCCGCCGCCGCCAAGCGCGACCTTGCCGATCGAATGGCGCCCGAGCTCGGTACCGCAGGGATCGCCGGCGCCGCACCCGCGCCGCTCCTCGCCGGCGGAATCGCCGCCACTGACGCATCCGGCCAGCCGCTGCTCGACATGCGCCAGGAACGCTGGCCGCAGGCGATGATCGCGCATATCGAACAGCTTCGCGACGCCGCCGACGCGGTCGACACGCGGATCCGGCTGATCCCCGACGCGCTCGGCACGATCGACGTCGCGGTCTCGCGTGACGGCGACACGCTGAACGTCCACTTCGCGGCCGAACAGGCCGCCACCCGCCTCCTGCTCCAGGACGCTCAGCCGCGCCTCGCCGCGATCGCCGAGGAACGCGGCCTGCGCATCGGCCAGACCGCGGTCGACGCGAACACCGCAAGTTCGACTCCGCAGCAACAACAGCGCCAGCCCCACGCGCAGTCGCAGCCGCAACGCGATGCCGCGGCGGCGCGCCGCCCCACCACCACCCATGACGATAACGACCGCGCCGATAGCGGCCGGCTCGCCTGAAGGACCTGAAAGATGAGCGACAAACCCGAAGCCACCGCCGCCCCGAAGAAGAAGGGCAAGATGAAACTGATCGTGATGGCGCTCGCGCTGGTCGCGCTGCTCGGCGGTGGTGTCGGCGCCGGGATCTACGCGACCAAGGCGGGGATGGTCGGCGGCGGCGGCGACGCACATGCCGGGGGCGACGGGCCCAAGCTGGTCCCCAAGAGCGAGCAGAAGCGCGGCGAGGCGGCGGCGGCGGACAAGGGCGGCGAGAGTGGCGGGGGCGGCGAGGCAGCCGCGGAAAGCCATGGCGGCAAGGTGCCCCCCAAAGGCGAGGGTGGGGAGAAATTCGCCTCCAACTACTATGCGATGGAGAAGGACTTCACCTCCAACCTTCAGGATTCGGTTCATTTCGTCCAGGTCGGGATCGCCGTGTCGACTCCCTATGACGACACCGTGCTCGAGCACATCAAGACCAACGAGATCGCGGTCCGCTCCGCGATCCTGATGACGCTCGGCGACACCACCGAGGACCAGGTCTTCACCTCGCTGGGCAAGCGCCAGCTGCAGGTTCGACTGGCCAAGGCGATCAACGATACCCTCAAGCAAAAAGAGGGATTTGGCGGGGTCGGTAACGTTTACTTTACCAGTTTCGTTGTTCAGTGAGCCATGGTTAACGCCGAGGCAACGAAGGTAAACGAACGACGCGAGCGGGAACGCGCGCCGGCCAGCCACGCCAGTGGTCTGGGCGTCGCCAAGCTCAATCCGTTCGGCGACCTGCACACGCTGCAGCACCTGTCCGCACGGCTCGCGCGCGGCCTGCGCGGGGTGTTCGAACCGTTGCTTCGCCAGGAGACCCGGGTCTGGGCCGAGCCGCTGGTGGTCCAGCGCTTCGCCGATTACCGCGCCGAACGTGCCGATGCGCTCACCGCGTGGCTGCCGCTGGCGATGACCCCGCCGCATGTCGGCAGCGCGCATGCGTTGTGCGTGCTCGACGGTCAGTTCGTGCTCCAGCTGCTCGACCAGTTCTTTGGCGGCACCGGCGCCGCCCCGGCGATCCTTCCTGCCGAATTCTCGCCCGCCGCCGAGGCGCTGGTGGCACGGCTCGGCGCGATGATCGCGGTGCCGCTGCGCGCCGCGTGGGAACCGCTGACCCGGATCGACTTTGCGCCGACGCGGGTCGAGACCAATGCCTCGATGCTCAGCGTCGACGCCGACGAGGCGATGATCGTCACCCGTTTCGGCATCGGCGCGGGTGCCGCCAAGCCGGTGTTCCTCGATCTGCTCTACCCGGTGGCCGCGCTCAAGCCGCACGCCCCGACCCTGACGGGCAAGGTGCTCGACAAGGCCGAGGCGGATCCGGCCTGGCGCAACGGGCTGACCCGCTCGGTGATGAACGTCCGCTTCCCGGTCCGCTCGGTGCTCGCCGAGCCGATGGTGCCGCTGCAGACGCTGATCGATCTCAAGCCAGGCGACGTCATCCCGATCAGCTTTGCCGCCGACGTGCCCGTCATGGTCGGCAACGACCGGCTCGGCACCGGCACCGTCGGCGTCTCCAACGGCTTCGCTGCCGTCCGTCTCACTTCCATCGCGCATCTCGACCAAGGACAGGATCAATGAACGACATGACCGGCGCTTTCGCGGTCGACGCCGCGGTGGCCGCCAATTTCCGGCTGCTCCAGGATGTCGACGTCAAGCTGACCGTCGAGATCGGCTCGACCCAGCTGACGTTGCGCGAGCTGCTCGCGCTCGGCGAATCCAGCGTGATCGAGCTCGATCGCCAGGCGAACGAACTGCTCGACGTGTTCGTCAACGGCACGTTGATCGGCCGCGGCGAAGTCGTCACCGTCGGCGATCGGTTCGGCGTGCGGATGACCGAGCTCGTCAATCCCGACAAGCGCGGCTGAGCATGCTCTGGTCCTACATTCTCAAGCTGGTCATCCTGTTGCCGCTGGTCTGCGGCCTGATGATCGGGTGCCTCTATCTGTGGCGCCGGCTCGAAAGCCGCATGCCCGGCAAGCCTACCACCCGGCTGATCGCGGTGAAGGAAACGATGATGATCTCGCCGGGCCTGCGCCTTGCAGTGCTCGACTTCGAGGGCAAGCGGCTGCTCGTCTCGGTCGGACGCGGTGGCGTGACCCTGCTCGAGAAGGTCGACCAGTGAGCCTCACCGTCACTCGCAAGGGCGAAGGTCCTGCGCTGATCCGCACGCGCGCCCCGCGGACGACGGCCAGCAAGGGCCGGCTGGTCCTCGCCGTGCTCGCCATCCTTCTCGCGCTGATCCTCGCCTTTCCCGCACTCGCGCAGGTCGCGCCGGCCGCGCCGGTGCCGGGCGTCGGCGACGCGGTCG
>DATLME010000095.1:0-3635 GCA_035537395.1 Sphingomonas sp.
AGGAAGCGTCGCCATCGAGTCGGGTTCCTTACTGACAGCGATGTTAGTAAGCTGATGCTGGCGGGCGTGTCAAGGTTCCGAACTGGGGCCGGTGAAGTGGCCGCGCAGTCTGCTCGATCATGTGACTGCTACGCCCGCCCCGCTCGTCCTGAGTAGCGATCGAGTAGCAGCGTAGCAGCGTATCGAGAGAGCGTATCGAAGGAGAGGTCGGCGCTCGCGACCCGTGCTTCGATACGAGCCCTCGATGCGCCCTCCGCAAAGGGGGCCCGGTCTCTACTGAGCCCGAACGGCGGGCGGGTTGCACATGTCAGGCAGCGGCGCCCGCCTCATCACACCCGCATCGGCATCAGCACGTAGAGCGCCTCGGCCTTGTCGTTCTCCCGGATCAGCGTCGGTGCGGCGGCATCCGCAAGATGCACCTCGACGGTGTCGCCGTCGATCTGGCCGAGGATATCCATCAGGTAGCGGCTGTTGAAGCCGATCTCGAAGGGCAGCGCGACATATTCACCGGGCACTTCTTCCGCGGCAGTGCCATTTTCCGGCGACGTCACCGACAGCGTGATCTTGTCGCGGTCGAGCGCCATCTTCACCGCGCGGGTCTTTTCGGTGGCGATCGTCGAGACGCGGTTGACCCCCTGCATGAAGCTCTTGGGATCGATCTTGAGGATCTTGTCGTTGCCGGTCGGGATGACGCGCGAATAATCGGGGAAGGTGCCGTCGATCAGCTTCGAAGTCAGGATCGCCTGGCCGAGGTCGAAGCGGATCTTGGTCGACGACAGCGACACGCCGACAGATCCGTCGACCTCGTCGAGCAGCTTGCGCAGTTCGGCCACGCATTTGCGCGGCACGATGACGTCCGGCATCCCTTCGGCGCCGTCGGGACGCGCCATCGTCACCCGGGCGAGACGATGCCCGTCGGTCGCGGCCGCCTTCAGCACCGGTGTCGAGCCATCGTCGGCGACATGGAAGAAGATGCCGTTCAGATAATAGCGGGTCTCCTCGGTCGAGATCGCAAAGCGCGTCTTGTCGATCACCTGCTTGAGGGTTTCGGCGGGAAGCTCGAACTTGGTCGGCAGCTCGCCCTCGGCGATCACCGGGAAATCGTCGCGCGGCAGCGTGCCGAGCGAGAATCGTGCGCGACCCGCGACGATCGTCATCCGGCCGTCGGCAGCGCTGAGCTGGACCTGGCTACCCTCGGGCAGCTTGCGCGCGATGTCGAACAGCGTGTGCGCCGAGATCGTGGTCGCGCCCGGCTGATCCACCGCGGCCGCGATGCTTTCGTTGATCTGCAGATCGAGATCGGTCGCCATCAGCCGCAGCGCGCCCTCGGCGGTCGCCTCGAGCAGGACGTTCGACAGGATCGGGATCGTGTTGCGGCGCTCCACCACCGACTGCACATGGCTCAGCCCCTTCAGGAGCGTCGCGCGTTCGATCGTCGCCTTCATCTAACCGTCCCCCGGCCCGCCTCACGAATCCACGGGGGGCAACTCGGCTTTTCCTAGCGAATAGACGAGGGCCGGAGCAAGCGCCCCGGCCCTTCTTTTCGGTGGATAGATGATCCGCTCAGAAGCGGACGCCGACCCCGGCGAGGATCTGGTGCCGATCGAGATCGACGTCATAGTCCTCGAGGTTGCCGTAATGCGAATAGCGATACTCGCCCTTCACATACGCATTGCCGCTCACGGCGAACTCCAGGCCGGCACCGAGGCGATAGCCTTCGAGATCGGAATCGTCCTCGACGACCGTGTTGCCGACGGAATAGCGCGATTCCAGGCGGGCATTGGAATAGCCGCCCTTCACATAGGCCAGCGTACGCGGGTTGATCGCGAAGCCGAGCCGCGCGCCGGCATAGAGGTCGCGGCCCGCGTCGAGCCGCAGATCGTCTCCGGTTGCGATCAGGTCGCCCGTGCGGGTGTTGGTCGAGCTGTCGGTGATCTCGCCCTCGATGCCGAGCACCGCGCCGCCGACCTGGACGTCATAGCCGACCGCGGCGCCATAGACGACGCCGTCGCGGCCGTCGGAATTGCCCTCGGAGCCGTCACGCAGATTGTCGTAGCCGACCAGGCCTTCGACGCGCAGTCCGGTGAAGGGCGCACCGGCGACGTCCTGAGCGAAGGCAGGGGCAGCCGCGAGCCCGATTGCGGCAGTCGCGGTCGCGAGAATGAGCTTACGCATGTTCTACTCCATTGCATTGCGCCACCCGAAACGCGGCGGCGAGCGCACCAAGTAGGGAGCCCGGAGTGGAGTTGCATGAACCCCGGATAAACACGGATTTGCGTTGCTTTTGCGCCACAGGGGGTTGAAAGCCGCGGTCCATGACCCAGCCCCGACAGGGCCGCGATTTCATCGCGCGGCACGGCGAAACCGTCTTCAATGCCGCCCGGCGACTGCAGGGGGATTACCCGCATACGCCGCTGACCCGCTCGGGCTTTTCGCAGGCCGACGAGATGGGGCGGGCATTGCGCGCGCTATTGGGTCCAGCACCGCGTCTCACCCTCTGGTCGTCGCCGGCTGGTCGCGCATTGCAGACGCTGGCGATCGTCGCGGAGCATCTCGCGCTCGATTGGCACCAGGTCCGAACCGACGAACGGCTGGTTGAAATCGGCATGGGCGCATGGGGCGGACGCTATTATGCCGACGTGATCGACGAGGTCGGCCCGGTGATCACCCCCGGTGGACTGCTCCGTCCCGCTCCCGATGGCGAGGATTATCGCCAGATCGAGGCACGCGTTTCGGCGTGGCTCGCCGACACCGCCGACGATGCGGGTGATCGGCTGGTGATCATGCACGGCATCTCCAGCCGGGTGCTGCGCGGCGTGATGACGGGCGCGCCTGCAGATGCCGAGTTCGCCGCGCGGATCGCGCCGGGGCTGCCGCAGGGATCGGTGGTCTGCATCGAGGACGGTGTCGAGACCGTGCCCCATCTCGGCAGTGGGCACGCGCCCGCGTGATCCGGGCTGCGGGTGTTGCCGGCTTGGCGGCCATCGCCGCGGCATCGCTGGTCGCGACGCCCGCCGCCGCGCGAGAGACGATCGGCATCTACCAGGGTTGGGGCGCGTTCCGCGACGCGACGCCGGCGCGTTGCTATGCGATCGCACGACCGATCGCCGCAGGCGGCCGCACCGGCGGGTTCGCGAGCATCGCCAGTTGGCCGCGCCGTGGCCTGCGCAATTCGCTGTACGTCCGTCTGAGCCGCGAGCGCGATCGCTCCGCGGGGGTGACCCTCAGCGTGGGCGAGCGCCGCTTCCGGCTGATCGCGACCGGTGTCGACGCCTGGGCCACCGATGCACCGAGCGACCGCGCGCTGGTCGCCGCGATCCGCGCCGGCCGCAGCATGAGCGTCGAGGCGGTGGGCGTCGGCGGACGGCCATTTGCCGACGTCTATGCGCTCGGCGGCGCCGCGACCGCCATCGACGCGGCGGCGCTCGCCTGCCTACGCCGCTGACACAGGCCTTGTCCGCCGCGCCGCTGCACGTCGCAACCCTCCGCGCCCGGGAACGAGAAAGCCGCCGACCTTTCGGTCGACGGCTTTCAGGCACACAGGGAGTGTTAGATCAGGCGTAGACGACCTTCGACGACCGACGACGGTAGCGCGTTGCTGCGCCGACCATGCCGAAGCCGACGAGCATCATTGC
>DATLME010000096.1:0-6696 GCA_035537395.1 Sphingomonas sp.
CGGCATGGTCGCACCGATCACGATGATCACGCGCCGCCGCGTTGCGTGCGGCGCGGTGGCCGCGTGGGCGCCGGCCGGACCGGGAATGCTCCGGCTGCCGCGCAACGTCGCGCTGCGCACGCTCGTGCTCTGCCCGGTCGCGATCGTGACGCTCGGGCTGCCGGCCGCGGCATTGCTCGCGGCGATCGCGCCGCAGGGCGCTTCCTTCCTTCTGTTCAAGATCCTGTACGGCGCCGTGATCGCCCTGCTGGTCACGCCGATCGTCCTCGTCGCCGCGCTGCGCGACGGTGCGCCACAACCAAAGGAGTTCCGACATGCGGGTAAGTGAGATCGTCGACGTCGGCGGCGGCCATTTCACGCTGCGCGCGGCGGAGCGCCCGGTGCCGGTGCCACGGACCGGCGAAGTGCTGATCCGCGTGCACGCCGCGGGCGTCAACGGCCACGACGTCCACCAGGTCCATCGCGGCGGTCACGCGATCGCACCGGGCGAGACCGACCTTCCGGGGCTGGAGGTCTCCGGGACGATCGTCGCGGTGGCGGAGCCGGGAGGTCGCTGGCAGGTCGGCGACCGGGTCTGCGCGCTGATGCGCGGCGGCGGCTATGCCGAGCACGCGGTGGCGGCCGCCGCGCTTTGCCTGCCGATCCCCGCGGGCGTCGGCTTCGCGGATGCCGCCTCGCTCCCCGAGACGTTCTTCACGGTGTGGAGCAACGTCATGGTCGACGCCGCGCTCGCGCCCGGCGAGTCGTTCCTGATGAACGGCGGCACCAGCGGGATCGGCGTTACCGCGATCCAGCTCTTCGCCGCACTCGGCCATCCGGTCTACGCCACCGCGCGCGGCCCCGACAAGGCGGCGCTCTGTCGCGAACTCGGCGCGGTCCGCGCGATCGACTATGAAGCCGAGGATTTCGTCGAGGTGCTGATCGAGGAAACCGGCGGCAAGGGCGTCGACGTGATCCTCGACATCGTCGGTGGCGACTATCTCGATCGCGACCTCCAGGTGATCGCGCATGGCGGTCGCGTCGTCTTCATCGGTGCCGCACGCGGGTTCACCACCAGCATCGATATCCGCAAGCTGATGTATCGGCAGGCACGGGTCGGCGGCAGCCTGCTCCGTCCCCGGCCGCTCGCCTACAAGCGCGCGGTCGCCGAGGAGCTGGAGGCGCTGGTCTGGCCCTTGATCGCAGCGGGGCGGATCCGCCCGGTGGTAGACCGCCGCTTCGCGCTCGCCGACGCTGGCGACGCGATCGCCTGCCTCAGCGAGCGCCAGCATATCGGCAAGGTCGTCCTGCAGGTCGAGGACTGACCGGCAAGCGCGGGCCGGTCGTGCCGGTCAGCCCGCCAGCGCCTCCGCTGCCGCCGCGCGACGCCGCCTCGGCGCCGCCGTCGGCGCTGCGCCCGCGAGCAGCGGAGAGCTCAGCAGATTGGTGGTGGTGACCAGGAAATGGTCGTGGATCAGCCCGGGCACCCTTGCGAAATCGCGTGCCAGCACTGCCTCGGTGAGCCGGCGATGTTCCTCGTCCGCCGCCCGCCGCCCGCCGGTGAGCTTGAGCGAGAGCCACAGATAGCGCTGGTTCTGGACGTTGAGCTGCTCGCGCAATCGCAACAACCAGGGGCTTCCACAGGCCGCGCACAGTGCATCGTGATAGGTCGCGTGCACCGTTCGCCACGCCGCATAGCCGGCCGGATCGCCGCTCGGGTCCGGCTTGGGGGTGCGCATCAGCGCGTGCGCCGCCGCGACGATGCCCGCCTCCCAGGCGACATCGCCATGTTCCATCGAGCGCACCAGGCAGATCGTCTCGATGTCGATCCGTACCCGCGTCAGATCGTCGAGATCCTCCGCCGAGATCGGCGCCGCGCGAAAGCCGCGCTGTGGCTCGGCGACGACCACCCCTTCGGCCGCCAGCCGGGTCAGTGCCTCGCGCATCGCGCTGAGGTTGAAGCCCATCCGCTGGCACAGGTCGCCGATCTTGAGCTTGGCACCCGGCAACACGTCGCCCGCCAGCAAGGCGTGGCGCAGCGCGTGATACGCCGCCTCGGTAACGCTGGCGGCCGGGGCGGGCGAAGCAGCACTGATTGTGTCGATCATGCGCCCTTATATGCATGTTTCGCGCCGTGCCGCCAAGAGCCGTACGCATGCATCGTGTTGACCTGGATCATCCCGTTGAGGGGGGACGAAGCACCGCGAGCGGGTCCTTGGCAGATAGGCATGATGGGGGTTGCGCCGCCGGGTGCGCCGCGCTTAGTCGGAGACGGGGCAGGGGTGCTTGGAGAGCCGGCGCGAATGGCGCAATAAGCGGGTGCGGTACCCTTGCCGGCACGGAGTGAATCTTGATCGAACGACACCTGATGAAGCTGCGGCAGCGCAACGACGTTTCGGCGGAGGAGGAACAGGCGATCCGCTCCGCTATTTCCGAGGTCCGCGAGGTACCGGCGGATCGCGTCGTCATCCGTGCCAAGCAGGAACTCGATCACAGCACGCTCCTGCTCGACGGCTTCATGGCGCGCTACAAGGATTTGCGTAGCGGGCAGCGTCAGATCTCCGAGCTTCATGTCGCCGGCGATTTCGTCGATCTGCACAGTTACACGCTGCGCTATCTCGATCATGCGGTGATGGCGCTCAGTCCGTGCCGCATCGCGCTGGTACCGCACGAGAATTTGCGCCGGCTGACCGAAGGCTTTCCGCGGCTCGCGCGGATCTTCTGGTTCGCGACCAACATGGATGCGGCGATCCATCGCGAATGGGCGCTGTCGCTCGGTCGCCGCGATGCTCGTGGGCGGCTTGCCGCACTGTTTTGCGAATTGCAGGCTCGGATGGCGGTGGTCGGGATCGGCGACGCGAATTCCTACCCGCTGCCGCTGACCCAGACCGATATCGCCGAGTGCATGGGTCTCACGAACATCCACGTCAACCGGACGCTGCGCCAGCTGCGCGAGAGCGGGCTGGTCGATTTCCAGGGCGGGCGGGTGACGATCCTCGACGAAGCGGCGTTGCGCCGCACCGGCGAGTTCGACCCCGCCTATCTTTACCTGCAACACCGTCCCGACTAGCCCGCGCGACCCCCGCCATCGCCGACTGGTCGGCGCGCTGTCGCGCTTGGCTGGATGGTGGTGACCCCTACGAGAATCGAACTCGTGCTTTCGCCGTGAGAGGGCGACGTCCTAACCGCTAGACGAAGGGGCCATGCGGTGAGCGGCCGCATTTAGGTGAGGCACGTGCGGGCGTCAAGCGGACCGGCCGTGCTCCATCGCCGACGCTTCCTACCTTTGCGTGGAGTACTTAGGTATTCAACGAAGTACTCGAGCGATTGCAAATAGGAATATCTTAACACATCATCGTCTCCGGCGTTACCAAGTCATATCTGTGACGATAAGTTACGCAAGTTATCTAATAAAGGGGCATATGATGATCAAGATAAAATCATCGGCGATGGTTTGTATAGTCATCGGTACGGTACTGAGCTTCCCCGCCGCTGCGATGACCTATGCGAATGTGGACGATGCGGTGAATAAAAGAACCTATGGCAGCTACACCGGCGTCGGCACCGTCAACATCATGTATGCGTCGAGCGAGAGTGTTCACGATTCCGGCACCTGTACGGGCACCCTGATCGCTTCGAACGTCGTCATCACCGCTGCGCATTGTCTCAGGAGCGACCCGAACGATCCGATCGTCGGCTTGATCTTCGACGTACCATCCTATGGCGAGCGCACCGAAAGCACGACCTTCTACGCTGTCGTCGACTCCTGGCAGGAGAATCCCGCCTATGACCCGGCCGATGGTGAGGGCGGCGACGACATCGGGTTGTTTACCCTCTCGACCCTAGCGACGGGTCACGAAGTCTACGGCTTCTACGAAGAAGACCCGATCGGCAAGGAATTCACCAGGGTAGGGACCGGCTCGGTCGGCGGTCCCGACGGTACCGGGCGCAACGGCGTCGTCGACGGCTTCGTGCAGCGCGAGGGCAACAACATCTACGAATATCGCGAGAGCGTGGCCGAACCGGGTGGCTCCTATAACGAGATCTGGTCCGACTTCGACGATGGCACCGACACGCATGACGTTTTCGGCCGCGTCTACGGCACGAGCCAGACCGGTATCGAAGGGGAGCATGGATCCGCGCCCGGTGACTCTGGCGCCGCGACCTTCATCGACGGCAAGATCGTCGGGATCACCAGCGGCGGCAAATCCGGGTCGATCCTCCGCGACGAGCTCAATTGCGGCCAGCCGACCGATGTCGATCCGATCATCACCCGATCGGGTGCTTGCACCAATTCTTCCGTCGGAGAGATCAACGTCGACAGCTGGGTGCAGGGATCGATGGGCTGGATCAACAGCTACCTCGCCAGCGCCACCGTGGTGCCCGAGCCCGCGACGTGGCTGATGATGTTCATCGGCTTCTTCGCCACCGCGATCGGCCTGCGTCGCGACGCGCGCCCGCACGCGGCTGGCCGGCACGCACCGGCGCCCTCGGTCCGATGACACGCGTTCGGTAATCGTCGCCGCAGCCGGGTCTGCCAAGGCCCGGCTGCGAGCGCCGCGTTCAGGCAGCGACCTTGCGGCGCTCCGCCATCTCGCTGTTGAGCATCTCGGCCAGCAGGAATGCCAGTTCGAGGCTCTGGCTCGCATTGAGCCGCGGATCGCAATGCGTGTGGTAGCGATCGGCGAGGCTCTGTTCGGTCACGTCGATCGCGCCGCCGGTGCATTCGGTGACGTTCTGGCCGGTCATCTCGGCATGGATGCCGCCCGCATGCGTGCCCTCGGCGCGGTGGACCGCGAAGAAGCCGCGAACCTCGGCGAGGATCCGGTCGAACGGCCGCGTCTTGTAGCCGTTGGCTGCCTTCACGACGTTGCCGTGCATCGGGTCGCAGCTCCACACCACCGGATGCCCCTCGCGCGTCACCGCGCGCACCAGCTTGGGCAGATGCGCCTCGATCTTGTCGTAACCGTAGCGCGTGATCAGCGTCATCCGCCCCGGCACCCGCGCGGGATTGAGCGTGTCCAGCATCCGCAGCAGCGCGTCGGGCTCGAGGCTCGGCCCGCATTTCACCCCGATCGGATTGCCGATCCCGCGGAGAAACTCGACATGCGCCGATCCCTCGAACCGCGTCCGATCGCCGATCCACAGGAAATGCGCGCTGGTGTCGTACCAGTCGCCGGTCAGCGAATCCTGCCGCGCCATCGCCTGTTCGAACGGCAGCAGCAGCGCTTCGTGGCTGGTATAGAAATGGGTTTGCGCGAGTTGCGGCACCGTTTCCGGATCGATCCCGCACGCCTTCATGAATTCGAGCGCCTCGCCGATCCGGTCCGCGGTCTCGGCATATTTCTTCGACCACGGGCTGCGGCCCATGAAGTCGTGGGTCCAGCGATGGACCTGGTGGAGATTGGCGTACCCGCCTTGCGCGAACGCGCGGAGCAGGTTGAGCGTCGCCGCCGACTGCGAATAGGCGCGGATCATCCGCTGCGGATCGGGGATCCGGCCGGCGGGGGTGAAATCGATGTCGTTGACGTTGTCGCCGCGGTAGCTCGGCAGCTCGACGCCGTCGATCGTCTCGGTCGCGGTGCTGCGCGGCTTGGCGAACTGCCCCGCCATCCGCCCGAGCTTCACCACGGGTAGCTTCGACGCGAAGGTCAGCACCACCGCCATCTGCAGGATCACGCGAAACGTGTCGCGGATGTTGTTGGGGTGGAATTCGGCGAAGCTTTCCGCGCAATCGCCACCCTGCAACAGGAACGCGCGCCCGGCCGCAACCTCGCCGAGCGACTCGGTCAGGTTGCGCGCCTCACCCGCGAACACCAGCGGCGGATAGTTGCGCAGCGTCTCGGTCGCGGCGGCGAGTGCCGCGGCGTCGGGATAATCGGGAAGCTGGCGCGCATCCGCCTGCGTCCAGCTGTCGGGGGCCCAGTTCGCGGCCATGATCTTGGTCCTTTGTTCGCGCGGTGCCATGCGCGCAAAACCGCGTTTTCGCAACGAAGGAAAGCTTGGGGCGGAGTAGTGCCGGCAGGCCTGCTGCCGATGGCGTTCATCCTGGCGACGGGGTAGGGCGCGCACGATCCCATGATGACCCGCGTTCTCCGCCTCGCCGCCGCCCTCGTGCTGCTCGCCGCCGCTGCCCCGCCGCGCGAGGACCCCGCCGCAACCTTCACCGCATTGCGCGCCGTCGACGCCCGCATGGCCGCCATCGCCTATCGCCTCGTGACCGCCAATGCGCCGCTATGCCGCGATCTCGTCCCCGTTCCCGGCTGGGCGATCCACAGCCTCGGCCAATATGATCCCGCACTCCGCGTACAGGCGCGGGCAGCGTTCGGGTTCGAGACCCCGATCGCGGTCGAGGCGGTCGTCCCCGATTCGCCCGCCGCCCGCGCCAACATCGCCGCCGGGGATTCGATCGCCGCGATCAACAGCACCCCGCTCGCCGGCACGCCCCGCGCTACCGCCGACAGCAGCGCGCGCGACGCCGCCAATGCGGTCGTCGCCCGGCAGCCGGTGGCCGCCCCGCTCCGGGTCGAGTTGCTCCGCGCCGGCGTCCGCCGCACCGCCGGCGTCGTGGCGACCCCCGGCTGCCCTGGCAGCTTCGAGATCCTCCTCGGCCCGGGCATGGATGCCTCGGCGGACGGCAGGATCGTCCAGGTCGCGGTGCGTTTTTTCGAGCGCTACACCGACGATCAGGTCGCGGTCGTCGTCGCGCACGAGCTC
>DATLME010000097.1:0-6013 GCA_035537395.1 Sphingomonas sp.
CCGCCGGGTGCTCGTCGTTGGCGATCGTCTCCAGCGCGTGGTCGCCGAGCCCATGATCGCGCATCAGGTCGAACGCCTTGCGGATGCAGGTGAGCATGCCGAGGGCGAGGATGTCGACCTTCATCAGGCCGAGCACGTCGATATCGTCCTTGTCCCATTCGATGAAGGTGCGGTCCTTCATCGCGCCGTTATGGATCGGCACGGTCTCGTCGAGCCGGTCATGGGTGAGCACATAGCCGCCGACATGCTGCGACAAATGCCGCGGGAATTCGAGCAGCTGGTTGACCAGGTCGGCGAGCCGGACGATCTCGGGGTTGTCGGGATCGAACCCGGTCTCGCGGAACCGCTTTTCCTCGAAGCGGTTCGAGAAGCTTCCCCAGATCGTGCTGGTCAGCCGCTGGGTGACGTCCTCGGTCAGCCCCAGCGCCTTGCCGATCTCGCGCACCGTGCTGCGCGGGCGGTAATGGATCACCGTCGCCGCGATCGCCGCACGATGGCGGCCATAGCGGCGATAGATATACTGCATCACCTCCTCGCGGCGTTCATGCTCGAAATCGACGTCGATATCGGGGGGCTCGTCGCGCTCTGCCGACACGAAGCGCGAGAACAGCAGGTCGTGGCGCATCGGATCGACCGAGGTGATGCCGAGCACGAAGCACACCACCGAATTCGCTGCGGAGCCCCGCCCCTGGCACAGGATCGGGGGCTCGACGCTGCGCGCGAAGCGGACGATGTCGTGGACGGTGAGGAAATAATAGGCGTAGTTGCGCGCGCGGATCAGCGCGAATTCCTCGTGCAGTTGCGCGATCATCTTGTCGGGGACATAGCCGTCGCAGCGCTCGATCGCATGCTGCCAGGCAAGATGTTCGAGCCAGTCCTGCGCCTCCCATCCCGCGGGCACCGGCTCGTGCGGATATTCGTAGCGCAGGTCGTCGAGCGTGAACGCGATCCGGTCGATGATCTGCCGGCTCTGCGCGATCGTATCGGGCTGCGCCGCGAACAGCCGCGCCATCTCCTCGGGCGCCTTCAGATGCCGCTCGGCATTGGCGGCGAGGATCCGCCCGGCCTTGTGGATCGTGGTGCCCGTGCGGATGCAGGTGACGATGTCGTGGACGGTGAGGAAATAATAGGCGTAGTTGCGCGCTCGGATCAGCGCGAATTCCTCGTGCAGCTGCGCGATCATCTTGTCGGGGACATAGCCGTCGCAGCGCTCGATCGCATGCTGCCAGGCGAGATGTTCGAGCCAGTCCTGGGCGGTCCAGCCCTCGGGCACCGGCTCATGCGGATATTCGTAACGCAAATCGTCGAGCGTGAACGCGATCCGCTCGAGGATACGCTGGCTCTCGGCGACCGCATCGGCGTGACCTGAGAACAGCCGCGCCATCTCGTCGGGGGATTTCAGGTGCCGCTCGGCATTGGCGGCGAGGATCCGCCCGGCCTTGTGGATCGTCGAGCCGGTGCGAATGCAGGTGACGATGTCGTGGAGCTGGCGATTGTCGGCATCGGCATAGAGCGCGTCGCAGGTCGCGAGCAGCGGCACCCCCGCCTCTGCCGCGACCCGCCCCAGACGCGCGAGCCGGCGTGCGTCGCTGCCGAGATGCGGCATCGTCGTGCCGAGCCACACCCGCCCCACCGCAAACCCGGTCAGCGCGGCGAGCGTTGCGGGGAGCCCGGCGTCGGCGCGCATCGGCGGCAGGATCGTGTCGCCCGCCGGAACAGAAGGATTGCCGCTAGCATCGGGCAACGCGATCAGGATCAGATCCTCGGCATGGCGTTCGAGATCGCCGAGCCCGAGGATGCATCCCCCCTTCACCGCGCGGCGATTGCCGACCGTGAGCAGCCTGGTCAGCCGACCCCAACCGAACCGCGTCATGGGGTAGGCGACGATATCGGGCGTGCCGTCGGTGAACACCAGCCGCGCGCCGACCACCAGCCGGAAGTCGATCGGCGGGAGGTTCATCCCGAGCAGCCCGACCCGCGCCTTCTTCAGCGCATCATAGGCGCGGACGACGCCGGCAACGGTGTTGCGATCGGCAATGCCGATGCCGCTCATCCCCAGTGCAACCGCCTGCGCGACCATGTCCGACGGGTGCGACGCGCCGTGGAGGAACGAGTAATTGCTCGCCGCGACCAGTTCGGCGAACGCGGTCATATGGCCGGCCGAGGGTCGCCGCTGCCCCAGCCCCCACACCCCGTCACCCCGGACTCGTTTCGGGGTCCACGGCGCCGCGAACTACACGCTTGCTGCTCCAGCCGCCCGGTGGATGCTGGAACGAGTCCGGCATGACGGGGATATTGCGCGAGGGGGCGGACCAAGCCCGTCACGCGAACAACCCATGGACGTACCAGCTCGGATCGTCCTGCTCGGCATAGAGCCCGTGGCGGAAGATCCACAGCCGCCGCCCGCGCCGGTCCTCGATCCGGTAATAATCGCGGGTCGGGATCGCCGCATCGTGTCGCCGCCACCATTCGCCTGCGATCCGCTCGGGGCCTTCGGCGCGCGCGACATCGTGGACCGTGCGCCGCCAGCGGAACCGCCGTGGCGGGCCGTCTGGCACCTCGTGCATCACCTGTTCGATGCGTTGCGGCGGATCGAACAGATAGATCGGGCGCAGCGGCGGCTCGCCCGCCTGGGGGGCTGGCCATGCCGCCACCACCGGGGGCGCGGCGGCGGGAAGCATCAGCTCGGCCTGCTCCGGAATATGGCTGTCGCGCGGCGCGAAGCGGCGGACGCGCTCGCGCCCCAATCGCGTCGACAGCCGGTCGACCAGCGCGGCGACACCCGCCTCCTGCTGCGCCTTGCCGCCCTCGAGCTGGAGCTGCGACGCGCCCAGCGTCTCGGCCAGCGCAACGTCGAGCCGGATCAGGTCGTAGCCGAAGCCCGGATCGAGCGGATCGGCCAGCGCATCGATCCGTTCGCGGAACAGCCGCATCAGCAGCGCGGTATCGCGGGTCGGCTGGCCGGTTTCGACCCGCAGCCGCTGGACCTGGCCATCGGCACGGTAGAGCCTGACCTCCCACCGCCGCCCGCCCTGGTGGCGCTCGCCCAACTGCGTCGCCGCCTCGTCGGCAAGCGTCGCGATCACCTCCAGCGCATAATCGGTCCGCGCGATCGGTTCGGCGAAGCGCCGCTCGACCGCGATCGGGATGACATGGACGCGCGGCGCGATCGGCTGGTGCAGCTCGCCGCTCAGTCGCCGCACCGCGGTCGCCGCCGCCTCGCCGAACCGCGCCGCGATCGTCGCGAGCGGGCGGGTCATCACGTCGCCGACGGTCTTGAGCCCGGCGCGGGCGAGCGCGGCGGTATCGTCGGGATCGAGGCCAAGCGCGGCGACCGGCAGCCGCCGCACCGCGCGCTTCTCGTCGGGTGCGGGCGCACCGGCGAAACGCGCGAGCGCGCTGGCAACCTCGGGGGTATCGCCGAACGCGTAGCGGACGCGCACCCCGCGCCGCGCCAGCCGCGCCTCGACATCGGCAGCGAGCGGGCGCTCGCCCTCGAACGCATGGACACACCCGGCGATGTCGAGGATCAGTCCGCCGGGCGGATCGAGTGCGACCGACGGCGTGTAGCGGCTGCAGCCATCGGCCAGCCGCTCGAGCCAGTCGAGATCGGCATGATCGTCCTGGGGATGAACATCGAGCTCGGGCACCCGCGCGCGCGCATCGGCGAGCGTCAGCCCGGGCTGCAGCCCGAGCTGCGCCGCCGCCAGATCGACCGCGGCGAGCCGCACCGCATTGCCGACCGTCGACGTGAACGCGATCGGCGCCTCATCCCGTCCGACGAACAAATGCGGCCGGGTGGCGCGCAACCGCTCGACCTGGAGCCAGGGGAAGACCAGCGCCAGGTAGCGCCGGGCGCTCGGCACTCGCGAGGGGGAAGAAACACTTGGCATCACGATTCCACTCCACGCGCCAGCGGGCGCCCGGCGGGCCCCCGCGCCGGCGCAGCAATTCGATGTCGAAGGCGGGCATGCCCGGGGCGTTCGCCTCCAGCGCGGTCGATGCGACCGACGCCACGCCCCAGCGGGTCGCCGCGGCGCTCGGGGTCTGTTCGGCGCCGACCCGGAGCGACAATACCGTCACCCCGGAGGCTTCGGCCGCCAGCATCAGTCGGCGGGTCGCGGTGAGATCGAGCCCAGGCGCGCGACCCCAGGATTCGATCAGCAAGGTGCCGAGCCCGGTGCACCGTGCTGCGTCCGCCGCAGCCCGCAGCAACGCGGCCTCGTCCGCAACGACCACCAGCACCAGGCGAGCGGCATCGAGCCCGAGCTCGGCGAGGCCCGCGGCATGAAGCCGGCCGCCCTGCCGCTCGCTCGCCTCGGTTCGGATCCACAGCATCGGCACCGCATCCGCCGCGAGCGCCTGCGCGATTCCAAATCCTGCACCGCTCGCCGCATCGCCCTGCTCGGCGACATAAAGCTCGTGGAGCTGCGCCGCGGCCAGCCCCGCGCTGAGCCAGGCCGATGGTGGACGCTGATCGGCTTGCGCGGGCGTTACCGGCATCGCGATGCGCCTAAGATCGGCGATAAGGGCTGACGACTCACGCATATCGTTCTTGTAATGTTCTTCTAGGTGAGTCGCCAAGCATGAATCTCACTCAACGCCCTTGCGGGTCACGAAGGTGGATGCTAGTGGCCCCGCCTCCACCCGCCCGGAGGGACTCTTCCGGGCCATGGCGCCAGAGCGGGCGTAGCTCAGGGGTAGAGCACAACCTTGCCAAGGTTGGGGTCGAGGGTTCGAATCCCTTCGCCCGCTCCAGTTTTCAGTCGATCGCGACTATGCGGCCTGCCGCAGCGGCGGTGCGAACCGAAGCACCAGATAGCCCAGCACCGCCGACGCGATCGAGCCGCCGAGCACCCCGATCTTGAGCTCGGTCGCGAGCACCGGATCGCTGAAGGCGAGGCCGCCGATGAAGAGGCTCATCGTGAATCCGATCCCGCAGAGGACCGCAACGCCGTAGACCTGCACCCAGCTTGCGCCCGCCGGTCGGCCCGCCCAGCCCATCGCCACCGCGAGACGCACCGCCGCGAAGATCCCCAGCTGCTTGCCGACGAACAGCCCCGTCGCGATCGCGAGCGGCAGAGGCGCGAGCAACGCCGACCACCCGACGCCTGTCAGCGAGACGCCTGCATTGGCGAACCCGAACACGGGCACGATCAGGAACGCGACCCACGGGTGGAGCGCATGCTCGAGCCGGTGCAGCGGCGATGTCGCCGAATCGGGCGCGCCTGGCGTCGGCTCGATCGGGATCGTGAACGCCGCGAGCACGCCGGCGACGGTGGCGTGGACACCCGAAAGGAGTACCGCGAGCCAGAGCGCGAGGGCAAGGATCATGAACAACCACAGCCGGCGTTCGCCGATGCGGTTCAGCCGGTGCATCAGCAGCAGGATCACCGCGCCCGCTGCGAGTGCGACGAGATCGAGGCTCGCGGTATAGGCGAGCGCGATGATCGCGACTGCGCCCATGTCGTCGACGATCGCGACGGTCGCCAGCAACAGCTTGAGCGAAGCCGGCGCGTGCCGGCCGAGCAGCGCGAGCACGCCGATCGCGAAGGCGATGTCGGTGGCGGCCGGGATCGCCCAGCCGCGCACCAGCGCGGGCTCATGGCCGGCGATCGCCAGATAGATCAGCGCCGGGACGATCATGCCTGCCAGTGCGGCGATGAACGGCAGCCGCCGGTCCGCCCAGCTCGCCAGCCGCCCGTCGACGAACTCGCGCTTGATCTCCAGCCCGACCAGCAGGAAGAACGCCGCCATCAGACCGTCGTTGATCCAGTGCAGCACCGACATCGGGCCGAGCTTGGCATGCAGCAGATGCTCGTAGGTCGCCGCCGCCGGACCGTTGGCGATCGCCAGCGCGAGCGCGGCGGCCGCGATCAGCAACACGCCCCCCGCGGCCTCGCTGCTCAGAAAGGCCCGGAGCGCAGACACAGGCCCGCGTCGGCGTGGCAACTGTCCCCTCGTCAAAGCGATCCGCTCCTCTTTGCTATCTACAGCTGCATGGGGGGGGTGG
>DATLME010000098.1:0-17182 GCA_035537395.1 Sphingomonas sp.
TCGCCACGCTATCGCCGATCCGCGCGCTCGAGGCAGGGCTGCGACCCTATCCGGAATTCGCTGCCGGGCCGTTCGTCTACCGTGTCGCGGACTTCATCCCGCCAGACGAGCGGCAGGCCTATGCGACCACCTCGGCGGCCCAACTTCCCGCCTTTCTCGACGCGCGGCAGCCGGCCGCGATCGTCACCGGCGACGAGCCCGACCTCGATCGAAGGTTCGAGGCCTATGCGCTGGCGCGGGGCTATCGGCAGGTCCCGCTCGCCGGGTCGGACATGCGGCTGTTCGTCCTGCCGGGCGGCAGGCGGGATGCGATACCCCTTCAGTCGAGCCCGCCACGATAATGGCTGATCCGCGGGCTGTCCCAGCGCGCGCAGCCCTAGACCATATGCGCGCCGCCGCGAGGTGCGCGATGCGATATGTCTGAAGTCGCGATGATCGGCATCGCCGAGGTGTAGCAGGGGGACCGACGCGATGCAGACTGTGCTCTTCGCCGGCGGACTGGGTTCGCGGCTGTCCGAGGAAACCGTGCGCATCCCCAAGCCGATGGTCGAGGTCGGCGGACGGCCGATCATGCTGCACGTCATGGATATCTACGATCGCTTCGCGCATCGCGATTTCATCGTTGCCTGCGGGTATAAATGCATGGTGATGAAGTCGTTCTTCAACGACCTCCACCTCATGAACAACGACTTTACCGTGAAGCTCGGTTCCGGGCGGATGGACCTAAGGCCGTGCCGCGCGGTCGACTGGAACGTGTCGGTGGTCGATACCGGTGTCGCGACGATGACGGGCGGGCGCCTGCGCCGGCTGCGCGACTGGGTGGGTGACGAGACCTTCATGGCGACCTATTCCGACGGTGTCGGCAATATCGACATCGATGCGCTGCTCGCCTTCCATCGCTCGCACGGCGGCCTCGCGACCGTGACTGCGGTGCAGCCGCCGGCACGGTTCGGGAGCCTCGACCTGGAGGGTCCCCGCGTCGCCGCGTTCACCGAGAAGGTCACGAAATTCGAGACCTGGATCAACGGCGGCTTCTTCGTCTTCGAACCGGGGATCTTCGATTATCTGAGCGGGGATTCGGAGCCGCTGGAGCAACGACCGCTGGCGAAGCTGGCGTCGGACGGGCAGCTGTTCGCGTACAAGCATCGCGGCTTCTGGCACCCGATGGACACGCTGCGCGATCGCGAGCAGCTCGACGAGCTCTGCACCGGACAGGTCCCGCCCTGGCTTCAGTTCGACACCGCTCGAGACGAGGCATCGCGGCCGCTTGTCCATGTCTAACGCCATAGCGTTCGTCCCGGAGGCGGGGTCCGCGCTGCGCGGGCGCAGGGTGCTGGTGACCGGCCACACCGGGTTCAAGGGAAGCTGGCTTTGCCTCTGGCTGCATGCGCTTGGGGCGGAGGTATACGGTATCGCGCTCGCGCCGCCGCCGGGCCGATCGCTGTTCCGCACCGCGAAGGTCGACCAGGTGGTCGACGGACGCATTGCCGACATCCGCGATCCCGCGGCGCTCGCAACGGCGGCGCATGGCATCGACGCCGAAATCGTGTTCCATCTTGCCGCCGAGGCGATCGTGTTGCGGTCGCAACGCGATCCGGCGACCACCTTCGCGACCAACGTCTCGGGCACCGCGCACGTGCTCGACCTGGCGCGCACGATGCCGTCTCTCCGGGCGATCATCGTCGTCACCTCCGACAAATGCTACCGCAACGACGAGGGTCTGTGGCCGTTTCGGGAGACCGATCGGCTGGGTGGTCACGACCCCTATAGTGCGTCGAAGGCATGCACCGAACTGGTCGTCGAGGCGTACCGCGCAACCTTTTTCGCCCGACCGGGTGGTGCCAAGCTCGCAACGGTGCGCGCGGGCAACGTGATTGGGGGCGGCGACGAGGCCGAGGACCGGCTGGTGCCCGACATCGCCCGCGCCGCGCGGGGCGGTGCCGCGATGGCGATCCGCAATCCGGGCAGCATCCGGCCGTGGCAGCATGTGCTCGAACCGCTGCGCGGGTATCTGATGGTGGCGGACCGGCTACTCGGGGACGAGCCCGACGGGTTTGCCGGTGCCTGGAACTTCGGTCCGGATGTCGGCCAGGCGGTCGACGTCGGCACGGTAGCCGCGGCGATGATGGCGCGGCTCGACAGCCGCTGCCCGGTGCATATCGCGCCGCGGGGCGCCGCCAGTGGAACGGAAGCCAGGACGCTGCGGCTCGACAGCAGCAAGGCTGCGGCGTTGCTGGGGTGGCGACCGCAGCTCTCGTTCGACGAGATGATGGCGCTGACCGGCGACTGGTACGCCGCCGATATCGATGGCGGGGTGGACATGGCCGCGTTCACCGATCGCCAGCTCTCGACCTACCGCGCGCGGTGCGCGCCAGTCGCCATTGAGGAGCTTCGGATATGCGGGTGAACTACGGCCAGAGCGTCCACGGCGAGGAGGAGATCGCCGCGGTCGTGGAGACGCTGCGCGGCTCGACCCAGATGGGGGCGAAGGTCCGCGCGATGGAAGCCGGGGTCGCTTCGCTCTTTGCCAAGCGACACGGCATCATGGTCAATTCGGGGTCGTCGGCGAACTATCTCGCGGTCGAACTGCTCGGGCTGCCTGTGGGCAGCGAAGTGATCACCCCGGCGCTGACCTTCGCGACGACGGTCGCGCCGGTCGTCCGCCACGGGCTCGTTCCCGTGTTCGTCGATGCCGAGCCGGGAACCTACAATATCGACGCAGCGCGGATCGAGGCAATGATCGGGCCGGAGACCCGTGCGATGATGATCCCGTCGCTGATCGGCAACCTGCCCGACTGGGACGCGATCCGCGCGATCGCCGATCGCCACGACCTCCTCGTGATCGAGGACAGCGCGGACACGCTCGGCGCGACGATCGGGGGATCGAGCACCGGGACCCGATCGGACATCAGCACGACGAGCTTCTACGGATCGCACGTCATCAACGCCGCTGGCAATGGCGGGATGCTCTGCGTCAACCGCGAGGCGTGGGAGCGCAAGGCACGGCTGTTGCGGTCGTGGGGACGGACGTCGTCGCTGTTCGTCGACTCCGAGGACATCGAGATGCGCTTCGACGTGCGAGTCGACGGGATCGAATACGACGCCAAGTTCGTGTTCGAGGCGCTCGGCTACAATCTCGAGCCGTCGGAGATCGGCGCGGCGTTCGGGCTGGTGCAACTCGCGCGGCTCGAGGAGAACATCGCGCGGCGGGTGGCCAATTTCGAACGGCACCGCGCGTTCTTCGCCGCCTATGGGCAGTATTTCGTCCTGCCGCGGCAGCTGTCGGGAAGCCGGACCGGATGGCTGTCGTTCCCGCTCACGATCCGCGACAATGCGCCGTTCACGCGACGCGAGATGCAGGTCGCGCTCGAACGGGCGGATATCCAGACGCGGCCGGTGTTCACCGGCAACATCCTGCGCCAGCCGGCGATGGCCAAGGTCGCGTCGCGGGTTGCGGCGGAGGGCTATCCCGTCACCGATGCGGTAATGCGCGGCGGCATCCTGCTCGCCTGCCACCACGGGCTGTCGGAGGCGCAGATCGATTTCATGCACGAGACCTTCGCGGCATTCGCGGCGGATCGGGCGCTTGCGGTGGCGGCGGAATGACGTGATCAGCCGGCGCGTCCTCATCGTGGGCGATCCGGGCTTCGTCGGCGCGCACCTCGCCCGGCGCTGCGTGGCGGACGGCCACGAGGTCCACGTTCTCGCCGGCGCGAACGGCACGGGCGCCGCGGGGGCGGATCCGATCGCGGTCCACCGCGTCGCGCTCGACGATCCGGCGGCGGTGCTGGGGTGCCTCGACCGGGTGGTTCCCGAGTATATCTTCGACTGCACGGGCGACCGCGCGGGCTGGCATCGCGGGCCGCTCGCGGATCGGGTCGCGATGGGCAAGGGCATTCGCCGGCTCACCACGCTGATCCGCGCGGCGTCGCTCTGCCGCGAACCGCCGCGCGCGTTCATCCGGACCGGATCGATCGCGGAATATGGCGCCGGGCCGGTGCCGTACCGCGAACAGCAGCGCGAGCAGCCCGACACCGCCGACGGGGTGGAGCTGGTCGCGAAGACACAGCTTGCGGCGATGATCGCGCCGTCGCTGCCGTTCCGGCTGGCGACCGCCCGGCTGGCGCTGGTCTATGGCGCGGGGCAGGACCCGCGTTTCCTGATCCCGTCGCTGGTCGGTGCCAATCTGCTCGGTCAGCCGTCGCGGGTGTGCCGGCGCGCGGACCGGCACGATGTCCTCCACGTCTCGGACGCGGTCGCAGCACTGGTTCGGCTCGCCGAGGAGCCGCCCGCGCCGGGTGCGATCGTCAACGTCGGCTCCGACACCTCGGTCGCGGTCGACGAGCTCGCGGTGGCGATCGCGCGGATCACCGACAAGGAGCCGCGCTGGGATCGGGACGAGCAGTTCGACGCGGTCGAGCAGCGCATGTCGATCGAGCGGATCGTCGCGGGCTGGGGGTGGGTGCCGCGCATGACGCTGGCACGCGGGCTCGCCGAGGTGGTCGCCGAACAGCGCGAGGCGGCGCTGACGGTAGCGGCCTAGGCCGAGACGCACCCCGTGTGGCCGTCGCCGATGCGGGGGGCTCAGGTCACGACGACGGCCGAGCCGATCGTACGCCGACGCTCACCGACCGCTTACCCCTGCATGAGGGCGATCCACGGCAATTCGACGGATTCGCACGGCGCGGGCACCTGCGACAAAAAACCGCCCGGCGGAGTCGATCCGTCGGGCGGGAGGCGGGTGCTTGACGGGTTCAAGCCTGGGTCGCGAGCTGATCCTAGGCGCCGCGAAGCGAGCACGACAATGACGCCGAGGGAGTAGCGCGGCTGCCCTGCGGAGATACCCATGTGGGCGTGACGCAGGTCAGCAAGGGCGGCTGGTGCGCGGCCATTCGGGCGGGTACGGGCTGCCGCGCGCAACTTCGGCGCGTGGCGGGACGTTCGAACGCTGGCAAATTGTGCGGTGTTCGACTTGGCGATGGAGATGGAAGGTTGAGCTTCGGCGGCGCGCGCAACGACGAGACGCAGGGCAACGGCACGGCGCGTCAGCGTTCCGCTCGCGCGGAGACCATCCCCGTATGCGAGCCGAACTGGGGCGAAACCGAACGACTTGCGGCGCTCGATCGCTATGCTGTGCTCGACACCCCGCGCGAGCCTGCGTTCGACGACGTCGCCGAACTAGCAGCGGACATCCTGGATGCGCCGATCGCGGTGGTGAACTTCATCGCGTCGGACCGGCAATGGTTCAAGGCCGAGAAGGGCATCGGACAGGACAGCCTGCCGCTTGACGTGTCGATCTGCCGTCACGCGATCCTACAGCCGGGTGTGTTCGTCGTGCCCGACCTGACGAAGGATCCGCGATTCGAGCACAACCCGCTCGTCGACGTAGCCGGCGGACTGCGTTTCTATGCGGGCGCGCTGCTGGAAACCGCCGAAGGGCTGCCGCTCGGCACCGTCTGCGTGCTCGACAACAAGCCGCGGCCCGACGGCATCACCCTCCGGCAGGAACGAGCGCTGCGGGCGCTGGCGGCGCAGACGATGGTCCAGCTTGAGCTACGACTGGCGAATGCCGCCGCCCGTGAGGAAAGCGCACGCATGTCGGCGATGTTCGCGCAGGCATCGGTCGGCATGTCCGAAGTCGCGCTCGACGGGCAGTTCCTGGTGGTCAACGACCAGCTTTGCGCGATGCTGGGTCGTTCGCGCGAGGAATTGCTGGCACTCCGGATCGCCGACATCACCCACCCCGATGATCTTGCGGAAAGCCTGCCGAAATTTGCGCGAATGGCGGAGAGCGGCGAAGCGTTCGGCCTCGACAAGCGCTATGTGCGGCCCGACGGCACGATCCTCTGGGCGAACAGCTCGATAACCCGCCTGCTGGATGCACAGGGCCGCCCGCGCGCGGCGCTGGCCGTCACCGCGGACATCACCAGCCGCAAGGAGGAGGCCGGGCGACGTGCATTTCTGTTCGAGCTGGGTGATGCGCTTCGTTCACTGGCCGACGCCGATGCGATGCAGGCGGAAGCCTGTCGGCTACTCGCAACCCGCCTCGGCGTCGCGCAAGCCGGCATCGCCGAAATCGACGCCGACCATGCCCAGGTCACCGTTCATTCCGACTGGAACGATGATCGCGACGCACCGATCGTCGAAACGTGGCGAACGGACGAATTCGGCCCCCTGATCTTGCGCGAACTCGAGGACGGCAAGCCGATCGCGATCGCCGACGTCGCCACCGATCCGCGTACCACCGCGCCAGACGTAACCGCCGCGTACGGCCGCATTGGCGCGCGCGCGATCCTCAACGTTCCGCTCGTCCGGGACGGCGCCATTGTCGCGATGCTGTTTCTCCATGACCCGGCACCGCGCGCCTGGTCCGCCGACGAGGTCGCGCTGGCGGCGGATGCCGCGGCGCGGGTGTGGGCTGCAGTCGGGCGGGTGCGTGCGGAGAACCGCCTGTACCGACAGGGGGCGCTACTGTCGGCTGTGATCGACGCGGCGCCGGTGGGCGTCATCATCGCGGAGGCAAATGGCCGCATCGTTCGCGACAATGCAGCGAACCGCGAACTGTGGGGCGTGCCGCCGGAGACGACGAGCTGGGAGGAATTCGGTGAGTGGGTCGGTTACTGGCCCGACACCGGCAAGCGTCTCGTGGCGGAGGAATGGGGCCTGGCCCGCGCGCTCCTCCGCGGCGAAGTCGTCAGGAACGAACTCGTCGAGAACGAGCGTTTCGGCACCGGCGAGCGCCGGTTCTTCCTCAACAGCGCAGCACCGGTGCGCGGCCCCGACGGCGAGATCGTCGCCGGTGTCGTGTTCGCCGCCGACGTCACCGAGCGGCTCGCGGTCGAACGTGCGCTCGCCGAAAGCGAAGAACGACTGCGGCTGGCGGTGGACAATGCCGATATCGGCCTGTGGGATGTCGACGTCGTCAACGACGTGCTGCTGTGGCCGCCGAGGACCAAGGCGATGTTCGGCATTTCGCCCGACGTGCCGGTCACGATGCAGGATTTCTTCGACGGGCTTCACCCCGACGAGCGCGCGGCGACCAGCGCCGCCTTCGCGGCCGCGGCCGACCCTGACCGACGTGCGCTCTACGATGTCGAATATCGCACCGTCGGCAAGGAGGACGGGGTAGTACGCTGGATCGCCGCCAAAGGCCGCGGCGTGTTCGACGAGGCGGGTCGCTGCTTGCGCATCCTCGGCACGGCGGTCGAGATCACCGACCGCAAGCGCGGCGAAGAGGAACTGCGCGAGCTCAACGAAACGCTCGAACGCCGGATCGACGTCGCAACCGCGGAACGCAAGGTCTTCGCTGACGTGGTCGAGGGCTCCACCGCGACCACCGTCGCGCTGGATCTCGACTACAAGATCCTCGCGATCAACCGCGCCGCAACGGCGGCAATGCAGCGGATCTATGGCAAGACCGCGCGGGTCGGCGACAACCTGATCGGTCTGCTTGCCGACATGCCCGAGCACCAGGCGCAGGTCCGGCAGATCTGGACACGTGCGTTCCAGGGGGAGGACATCATCGTCACCGACGAATTCGGCGACGATGCGCATGAAAAATCCGCATATGAGGCGCGGTTCAGCGCCCTGCGCGATCGCGAGGGCAGGCCGGTCGGAGCGTGGCACACCGCGTATGACATCAGCGACCGGCTGCGTGCCCAGGCGGAGCTCGCAGAGGCGCAGGAGGCACTCCGCCAGAGCCAGAAGATGGAGGCGATGGGCCAGCTTACCGGCGGCGTGGCGCATGATTTCAACAATCTGCTCACGCCGATCGTGGGTTCGCTGGATCTGTTGCAACGCCGCGGGCTCGGCAACGAGCGCGAACAACGCCTGATCGCGAATGCGATGCAATCGGCCGAACGGGCGAAGACGCTGGTGCAACGCCTGCTTGCGTTCGCCCGGCGGCAGCCGCTCCAACCGATCCCGGTCGACATTGCCCAGCTGGTGAGCGGGATGGGGGACCTCGTCGCGAGCACGACGGGGCCGCAGATCAAGGTGGTCGTCGACGCGGCCGACGCGCTGCCGGCGGCGCTGGTCGATCCCAATCAGGTCGAAATGGCATTGTTGAACCTGAGCGTGAACGCACGCGACGCGATGCCCGAGGGCGGCACGCTGCGCATCTCCGCAACGGTGGAGACGATCGGGCGCGATCACCGCTCCAAGCTGGTGCCGGGCGCCTATATCCGCCTCTCGGTGGCGGATACCGGCGCCGGCATGGACGAGGCGACGCTCGCCCGCGCGATCGAACCGTTCTTTTCGACCAAGGGCGTCGGCAAGGGTACCGGCCTTGGGCTGTCGATGGTGCACGGCCTGGCTTCCCAGCTCGGTGGTGCGCTGACGATCCAGAGCCGGCCCGGACTGGGCACCAATGTCGAGCTTTGGCTGCCGTGCAGCAATGAGGCGCCAACCCTCGCGGACCCGCTTCGCGAGGCCGCTGCCACGACGACGACCAGCGGCATCGCGTTGCTGGTGGACGACGAGGAGCTGGTGCGGATGAGCACGGCGGACATGCTGGCCGAGCTCGGTTACGCCGTGGTCGAGGCGGCGTCGGGCGAGGAGGCGATGCGGCTGTTCAGCGCGGGTGGCCACTTCGACCTGCTCGTTACCGATCATCTCATGCCCGGGATGAACGGCACCGACCTGGCACTGGCGGTTCGCGCGCTGCGGCCGGGCGTGCCGATCCTGCTGGTATCCGGCTATGCCGAGCGCGAGGGGATCGATCCCACCCTGCCTCGATTGGCCAAGCCGTTCCGCAAGGACGAGCTCGCGTCGAGCCTCGCGCAGCTCACGACGCCTGGCTGAGGTGTTGGCGATGGTGTGGGAACTTGCTCACATGCGGCACCTAAACTGTCGAAGCGGGTGAAATTTGCTTGCTAGGCAGCCAAGTTAGCGGCCAAACGCGCCGATGGCCGCTGTTCTACCAGACCATCTGTCCGCAGCGATGCCGGGCTTCCTGACCGGTGGCGGCGCCATCGGCGAGCGCATGCGAGCGATCGACTGGAGCCGTTCCGCACTCGGCATGCCCGAGAGCTGGCCGTTGGCGCTGCAGTCTGCCGTGAGCCTGATGCTGAACTCGAAATTTCCGATGTTCGTGGCATGGGGTGACGGGCTGACCTTCCTGTACAACGACGCTTATGCTCCGGTGCTCGGCGGCAAACACCCAGCCGCGCTCGGGCGACCGTTCCAGCAGGTATGGTCCGAAATCTGGGCCGATCTGGAGCCGCTCGTCACCCGGGCGCTCGACGGCGAAGCCACCTGGCTCGACGATCTGCCGCTTACGATGCGGCGGAACGGCTATGACGAGCTGACCTATTTCACCTTTTCCTATTCGCCGGTCCGCGACGAAGGCGGCGAGGTTCGCGGCCTCTTCTGCGCTTGTACCGAGACGACGGAGAAGGTGGAGGCAGTGCGGCGAAACGCGGCCGAGCGCGAGCGTATCGGCGACCTGTTCGCCAAGGCGCCTGCCTTCATGGCATCGCTCTCGGGACCGGAGCACGTGTTCGAGTTCGTCAATCCGGCCTATCTCCAGCTCGTTGGGCACCGCGATATCGTCGGCAAGTCGGTGCGCGAGGCGCTGCCCGAGGTCGCGGGACAGGGGTTTTTCGAGCTTCTCGACGACGTTTATGCGTCGGGCGAGCCGTTCATCGGCCGCCAACTGAGCCTGAGCCTGCAGCGCGAGCGAGGCGGCCCGTTCACCGAGGCCTTTCTCGACTTCGTCTATCAGCCGGTCCGCGACGAGGCAGGTGCCGTCAACGGTATCTTCGTGAGCGGCTACGACGTCACCGACCTGCGGCAAGCCCAGGATCGCCTGACGCTGGCGCAGCGGGCGGGCAACATCGGGGCTTTCGAGGTCTACCCCGCCACGCGGATGATCGCCGTGACGCCGGAGTTCTGCGATCTGTGGGGCGTACCCGTGCAGGACATGCTGTCACTCGACGAGGCCCTTGCCGCCGTGCACCCGGACGATCGCGACCGCGTCCGTACCGGCGAGGAGCAGGTCAAGCCCGACGCGATGGGCTACATCGAATATCGCATCATCCGGCCCGACAATGGCGAGGTCCGATGGATCGCCCGCCGGGCCGAGGGCCTGCAGGAGGACGGAGACAACGTCGTCCGCTTCGCGGGCGTCGTCTACGACATCACCGACAAGCGCAGGGTCGAGGAAGAGCTGCGGCTGCTGAACGAAACCCTCGAGCAGCGGGTCGTCGAGCGCACGGCGGAGCTGGAGCACGCGCACGAGGCATTGCGACAGGCCCAGAAAATGGAGGCGGTCGGCCAGCTTACCGGCGGCATCGCGCACGACTTCAACAATCTGCTGACCGGCGTGATCGGCAGCCTGGACCTGCTGCAACGCAAATTGTCGATGGGGCGGATGAGCGAGCTCGACCGCCACGTCACCGCCGCCACGACGGCGGCAAACCGGGCGGCGGCGCTGACTCACCGGCTGCTGGCTTTCTCCCGTCGGCAGCCGCTCGATCCGCGGCCGGTCAATGCGAACCGGCTGGTGACGTCGATAGAGGAGCTGCTGCGCCGGACGATCGGCGAAAGCGTTCACCTCGAGATCGTGACGGCGGGGGGCCTGTGGCAGACGCTGTGCGACCCCCACCAGCTCGAAAGCGCGCTGCTCAATCTCGCGATCAATGCGCGCGACGCGATGCCGGAGGGCGGCAAGCTGACGATCGAGACCTGCAACGCGCATCTCGACACCGCCTATGCGGCACAGAGCCGCGACGTCCGGCCCGGGCAATATGTCTGCATCTGCGTGTCCGATACCGGCACCGGCATGGACAAGGACACGATCGCCAAGGCGTTCGAACCCTTCTTCACGACCAAGCCGATCGGGCAAGGTACCGGGCTCGGGCTATCGATGATCTACGGCTTCGCGCGGCAATCGAACGGCTATGCGAAGATCTATTCCGAAGTGGGCGACGGCACGACGTTCAAGCTGTACCTGCCGCGTCACTATGGCGCTGGCGAGGAAGAGTTCGTCGAGACGGCCGCCGCGTCGCCCGAGCATATCGCCGATCATGGCGACGTCGTGCTGGTGGTAGAGGACGAGACCGCGGTTCGCGATCTCGTCGCGGAGGTCCTGACCGACCTCGGTTATCATGCGTTGGAGGCGGTCGACGGGCCGTCGGGGCTCGCGATCCTGCAGTCGAACCAGCGGATCGACATGCTGGTGACCGATGTCGGGCTGCCTGGGCTCAACGGGCGCCAGCTTGCCGACGCGGCGCGCCTGTTGAGGCCGGGGCTGAAGATCCTGTTCATGACCGGCTATGCCGAGAATGCGGCGGTCAGCGGCGGCTTCCTCGAACCGGGGATGGAGCTTCTCACCAAGCCGTTCGCGATCGAGGCGCTGGTGCAGAAACTGCAGGCGATGGTCGCCGACGGGGGCGCTCGCTCGCGCGAATGATCCGGCCGGAGCGGCGTGTACGGAACAACCGGCGCCACCGGGCTTTCCTTCAGCAGCATCTGCGGAGGCGATCATGGCGGACGACAAGAGCAAGCGCGGCGGATCCGATCGGAGCCGGGTCTCGGCATCCGAGGAGTATGAAGTCGATCATTTCGCCGAGCAGAACGGGATCACTCCCGACGAGACCCGCGCGCTGATCGCGCGGGTCGGCAACGACCGCAAGAAGCTCGAGGCCGCGCTTGCCGAGGAACGCTCGGCCAAGGTGCCGAGCGCGGCCCCCAAGCGCCCGCGCAAGGCGCCGGCCACGCGCAAGAAGCCGCAGGATGCCGGTCCCGCGATTGCGGCGCCGGTCGTCGCGGTGGCGCGTCGAGCCGCGGCGGGTACGCGGCGTTCGTCGGACGCCGCGCGCAAGTCGGTGGTGGCGGTGCCGAGGGCAGGGCGCAACCTGGTCGCGGCCGGCGCTGCCCGCACCGCGGACGCGGCGCGAAGCGGCACCGGCAGATCGCTCGGGATCGCCGCGGCAGGCCTGGTCGCCGGGTTGGTCGTGAACCTCGGGCGCAAGGCGGTGGTGCAGGCGCCGAGCGCGCTCGCGGGCGACTGGTTCGATGCGGTGAAGGCCGAACACCGGATGGCGCTGTCGCTGTTCGACAAGCTCCAGTCCACCTCGGACGAGCAGGCCGCCAAGCGACGGACCCTGCTGGCGCAGCTCAAGCACGCGCTGAGCAAGCACGCCTTCATGGAGGAGAACGTGCTCTATCCGGCGCTCCGCGATCATGGCGACAAGGCCGATGCGGACAAGCTGAACCACGACCACGGCTATGTGAAACAATATCTGTACGAGCTCGACAATCTCGATGCCGCGTCGCCAGCCTTCCTGGTCACGCTGGCCAAGTTCCGCCGCGACATCGAGGAGCATATCGAGGAGGAGGAGCAGACGATCTTCCCGCCGTTGCACAAGGCGCTGGGCGAGGCGGCGAATTCGAAGCTGACCGTCCAGGCCAACAAGGAAGCGTTCAAGCTCGCTTGATGCTCCACCGCCCGATCCGAGGAAGCAGCCGATGACCAATACCGACCAGCGCAGCGCCGTGTTGTACCGGATGATCCTGCCCGATCACACCTGCCCGTTCGGCGTGCGCGCCAAGCAGATGCTCGAGAACGCCGGCTACGACGTCGACGACCGGATCCTGCAAAGCCGTGACGAAGTCGATGCGTTCGAGGCGGAGCAAGGGGTCGCGACCACCCCCCAGATCTTCATCGATGGCGACCGCGTCGGGGGCAGCGACGATCTCGAGCGCTTTCTCGCCACGTCGGCCTAGCGCACGCGGGGCCGGCCCCGCCACGCGGGATTGCGCACATAGAAGAGGTGCGAGCCGACCTTGGCGACCTTGGTCAACGAATCGCGCCAATAGGGCACCATCCAGTCGGTGTGATAATGGGTCGCGCCGCCTACCGCGGCGAAGACATGGCCGGCGAGCGCCCGTCGCGCCGCCCGCCTCGCTGCGGGCCAGCCGTCGTAGATCGTTCGCCGCTGGACCGAGCCGTCGCAGGTGAAGGAAAACTGGCAACCGGTGGTGCGTGCATAGCCCTGGTAGACCACGCCGCAGATCGTCTTGGGAAAGCCGGGCGTACGGGCGCGATTGAGGATCACCTGGATGACCGCGCGCTGTCCGCGGAGATCGTCGCCGGCCTCGTAGAGCGCCGCCGTCGCCAGGCAGTCCACCGCCTGCGCGCGTGCGGCCGGGCCGCCCGGGAAGCGGTACGGGCGCGCGGGCACGCGGCGGCGCGCCTCGATCGGCACCGCCGCGTTCGAGATCCGTGCCTCGGCCATCGTCAGCGGGGCGACACCGGCGCGCCCGCCGCCAGCGAAGGGTCGCTCGCCGACCATGCCGAACCCGACGATTCCGAACACCGTCAGCAGCAACAGCAACAGCCACCGGTCCGACGCCGCGCCGCGCGCCGCGCGCCGGGCAGGTCGGCGCCGGCCGGTAGAGGATCGGTTTCGTCGCTGCGCCATCGGCGGCGGTCTAGCCGGCGCCGGCGGTTAAGCCAGCCCGCCGTTACCGGCCGCCATAGCGTAGCCCGATCCACAAGGTCCGCGGGGTCGCACGCTCGACGATGTCGGCACCGCTGATTCCTGCCTCCACCAGCGCGTCGCCGATGTTTTCCGCGCGCGCCTCGATCGCGAGGCCGCTGGCGATCGGAAACGAAGCATAGGCATCGAACGTCGTCGCGGCGGCGAGGCTGCGGCTATTCTGGTCGTCGTCGAACTGGCGCGCGACATGGCGGACCGTGGCCGAGATCACCGCCTGGCGCCGGCGAACGCCGAGCGTGCCCGACACCTGGTCGCGCGGGGTTTGTGCCGGGGCGAGCCCGTCGAGCGCGATCGCCGCGCCCGACGCCGAGACTTGGGACGTAACGTGGCTCCACGAAGCACGGGCGAAGCCGGCGCCGCGGCTCGCTTCGGCATCGACCTCGATGCCGGTCGCGTCGATCGCGTCGAGGTTCTGGCGCACGCGGTAGGCGCCGCCGGCGGCGACGAACCCGACCCCGGGGAAGCTTCCCGGGCCGCGGCCGACGGTGACGTTGGCGATCGCACCTTCCAGCCGGTTGTCGAACCATGTCGCGGCAAGACTGATGCCGGGCAGGGGAGCAAGCGTCGCCCCGAACTCGTAGCCCGCCAGCCGTTCGGGGGCGAGCGCGGCGTTGGCGGCGGTCGCATCGGGCCCGACGCGGAACGGGCGGTAGAGTTCGTTGAGGGTCGGCAGCCGCCATCCGCGATACGCCGCCGCTCGCAGCGTGAGCGGCGGCAGGACCTGCCAAGCCAGGCCGGCGCGCCCGCTTGCCTCGTTCCCCGAGCGATCGGCGAAGCGCAGGTCGTTGAGCGCGGCGCCACCAGCGATCGGCCGCTCAGCAAGGAAGCCGCCGCTGATCCGCCAGCGATCGACGCGCCCGCCGAGCGCCAGCGTCACCGGGCCCAGTACGACGCTGCCGTCGGCGAACAAGCCGTAGGTGTCGTTCCTGCCGCCGGCCTCGCGACGGCGGGTGGGTGCCGCCGCGACATAGGTAAACAGCTCCTGCGTCCGGCCGGTCACCACCCGCGCATCCGCACCGAGGCGCAGCGTGATTTGCTCCCCAAGCGGTGGCGAGACCTCGAACCGGGCGCCGACGCCGGTCGCGGGCGTGTTGTATTGATCGAGCGTCCGGGTGGCGGCGGCGCGTGCGGCATCAACGCTGGCGAAGCTCGACGCGAAGGCGCGCGTCTGGAGATACGCGAGCGCCGACCAGCCCCAGCGGCCGCGTCCGACCAGCCGGACGCTCGCATCGGCGCCCTCGCTGCGATTGTTCGTGAAAGCGGTGCCACGATCGCGCCGGTCGAGGAAGGCGGCGACATTGGCCTGAAGCTCGGTATCGGCGGCGATCGCGATCGCGCTACGGATCGCGCCCGACGCCTGTTCATAGGGCGCGGCGCGATCGGCGGCGCCCCGACTGGCGGCAATCGTCGGCACGAAACCGTCGCCGCGGGCATAGGCGCCCGAGACGGTCGCGAAGCCTCCGCTCCGGATCAGTGCGGCCGAGCCCTGCGCCTCGACCGAGTCGCGGCTGCCATAGGCGATGCGGCCGCCGACCGGGTCGAGCTCGCGCGGGGTGGCGCTGTCGAGCTCGACCGTGCCGGCAAGCGCGCCGGGCCCGTAATAGCCGCTGCCGCCTCCGCGCGTGACCCGGACCTGACCGAGCCGGTCGGTCGCATAAGCGGGGAAGGCGACCCAGCCGCCGAACGGATCCGCCTGTGGCACTCCGTCGAGAATCAGCAATGCACGGCTCGACGCATTGCCGCCGATCCCGCGGAGCGAGATGCCCTGGCTCGTCGGGTTTGCCGACCGCGAGTCCGATCGGCGAAACTGCTGGAGCCCGGCGACGTCGCCGAGCACGCTTTCCAGCCGGCTGCTCGCATTGGCGATGATCCGCGTGCGATCGATCGTCACGACCCCGGACACCCGATCGGCGACCGGTGCGTCGAGCCCCCGTCCGGTGACCACGATGTCCGGATCGACGCTGCCGTCCTGGGCGCGCGCCATAGCGGACAGGCTCGCGAGCGACAGCAGCGCAAGGTGGGTAAACGTCTTCATGAATGCGCCTCTGCCACGAGAACGGGCATGACGCGAACGATCCGGCCGTCATATCGCTGCCGCGTATCGAGCTCGATCGACCGAGGTTGGTGGGCGCGTCCGGCCGGGCTTGCGCCCCGGCGGTCAAAGATGGCGAGTTTCGGACACGGACGTGAAAGGGGCGATGCCTTCGATCGGTTCGTTCGTCGGATTGAAGCGGTTGGCGACATGCCGGCCATCGCCGAGCAGCGCCACCTGCTCGATCACGGCGGTCGCTTCGCCGAGGCGGGGGAAGTCACAGCGGCTTGCGGCCGAGCGCAGCAGCCCGGCGAACAACTGCGAACGATCGGCCGGCAAGGCAGCGAGGGTGTCGCTGGTCATCAACGCTCCGCCCGAGAGGCCCGCGAATGCCGCCAGGCTGCGGATCTGCGCGTCGTTCATGCCGTGGAACCGGTCGCGCAACAGTACGCAGTCCGGATCGGACTGCCACAGGATCCCGTTGGCGTGGTTGCGGGTCGCGAGATCGCGGAGCAGGCTTTCCGCGGAATACTCACCCTCCCAGGTGACGCCGACGTCGCGGCCGATCCGCGCCGTCTCGATCAGCCCGACGGAGGCCCAGAGCGGGCAACCGCAGCCCGCGACCACCGCGTCGGACGGAATCGCCTCGCGGATCAGGATCATCATGCGCCGCCAGATCGCGATCCGCGACAACCCCGGGACGTGCCACGTCACCTCGTCGGGCCCATAGTCCGCGCCCGCGAGCAGGAAATCCGCCTTGAAATAGCGCACGCCCCAATCGGACCACGTCCTGAACACGTCCGAGAGATAATCGGCCACGGCGGGGTGGGTGACATCGATGACGTGATATTCCTCGCTGCGCTTGTGCCAGCGAAATTCGCCCCAGAAGCGGGCGTGGACGAACGGCTGCCCGCTCCGGGCGTCGCGCACCAGCCAGTCGGGGTGTTCCGCCGCGAGGCGGCTGCGATTGCCGACGAGGAACGGCGCGATCCATAGCCCGGGCATGAACCCGGCGTCTCGTGCGGCCTCGACGATCGGCTTCATCCCGCGCGGGAATTGCGGTTTGACCTGGAGCCAGTCGCCCATTTCCGGGGTAAACCCGTCGTCGACGAGGAACACGTCGAGCGGCACCTGCTCGCGATCCCTGAACGCGGCGGCACCGGCGAGCTCGGCGAGGATCGTCGGTTCGTCGATCGCGGCATAGTGATTGTACCAGGAACACCAGCCGGTGACCCGGCGCGCCGGCAATCGCGGCGGGATCGGAGAAGCATCCGCGAGCAGCCGCGACCAGCGCCTGAGTGCGGGCTCGACCGCATCGTCGGTGAAGAGCACGAGTGGTTCCATCGCGCGCGCCCCCGGCACGCGATCGAGCAGCGTTTCGACGTCGATCGTCGGCGCGTCGGCGGTCCCGCCGAAGCGAAAGCGGGTCTGGAACCGGTCTGCGCGTTCGACGCCGAGCACGGTGGCGCCGGCACCCGTCGTCGGCAGTAGCGCGGTCATCGCGAAACCGAGCGTCGGCGCCTTGCCGGCCGGTCCGTCTCCGCCCGGCGTGCCCGGCGCGACGAAGTAGCAGCCGTCCCAGCTCTGGAAACCATTGCGCAGATCGGCGCGACAGCCGGTGACGGCGATGCGGACCCCGAGCGCG
>DATLME010000099.1:0-10638 GCA_035537395.1 Sphingomonas sp.
CAACCTCGCCGGCTACTATGCCAAGTACAACAACTTCCAGGCGAACAATCCGGATTTCGTCGCCGGCGTCCTGGTCACCCGGTGTACCAATGCGGGCGAGATCTCGACCCGCGGAGGCGAGCTCGACCTGTTGTTCCGCCCGGTGCCCGACTTCACCATCTCGGGCGGCATCGCCTATACCGATGCCAAGATCGACCAGTTTAAGATCCCAACCAACGGCGTCACTACCGGCGTGATCGCGTCGGGAACGCCGCTCGCCTATGCGCCGAAGTGGAAGGGCTCGCTCGGCGCCGATTACCGGATCCGCACCGGCGGTGCGGTCGATTTCACGGTCGGTGCGCAGGGCTCGTACCAGTCGTCGCAGATTTCGCAGCTCGATGTGAACCCGGCGGTCCGCGCGGCGACGACGATCAAGGCCTATGGCCTGGTCGATCTGACCGCAGGGATCACGGATCCGACCGACCGATTCCGGCTGCTGTTCCAGGTCAAGAACCTGTTCGACACCAGCTTTGCTTCGGCCATCACCAGCGGCGGTCCTGGCGGCAGCTACCGCTATCTGATCCCGCGCGATGCGGATCGCTACTACGGCGTCACCGCCCGCATCGGGTTCTGACGCCCTCCCGTCATCCCGGCATCGGCGCCGGAATGACGGTCAGGTTCAGTGCGCCATCACCACCGCGTCGCTGCCGTCGGGTTCGATCGGCACGATCCGTCCGAGCAGCAGCTGGATCATTCCCAGCGCCACCAGATACGAACATGCGCAGATCGCGAGCATCGGCGCGTACCCCAGCCCGTGGCCGAGCGACCATGCCGAGAACTGGATCATGCCGATCGATCCCATGTTGCCGCAGAACGCGGCGATGCCGATCGTCGAGCCGACGTTGCGCGCCGGGACGATGTCGGTGGTGAGCGCGAAGACGTTGGTCGAGAATCCCTGGTGCGCGAACAGCCCGAGCCCGAGCAGCAGCGCTGCGGTCCATGGGCTTTCGAGATACATCACCAGCGGGATCGGCAGGATCAGCAACGCATAGACCAGCATCGCGGTCTTGCGCGCGCGATTGACGCTCCAGCCGTTGGCCATCAGTCGCTGCGGGATATAGCCTCCGGTCAGCGCGCCGCATGCCGCGAAGACATAGACCAGCGCCACCGGCAGCCCGAGCGTGCCCTGCTTCATCCCGAACAGCCGGTGGAACAGATCGGGCAGCCACAGCAGCATGAAGAACCAGACCTGGTCCGACAGCACCTTCGCGATCGCGATCGTCAGCGTTTCACGGCTGCGTAGCACGCTTAGCCACGGTACCGGCGCGGGCGCCACCGCGTCCGAGGCCACGGGTGCGATCCGTAGCGCGAACCAGACCACTACCCAGACGAGCCCGAGCCCGCCTGCGAGCAGGAACGCCGCCTGCCAGCCGAACGCAACCGCCAGCGCGGGGATGAACAGCGGGGTGACGATCGCGCCGACATTGGGTGCGGTATTGCCGATCCCGAGCGCCATCTGCCGATCGTGGCGCTCGAAATAGGTCGCCGCGGTCTTCACCGCTGCAGGAGTACCGACCGATTCACCGACGCCGAGCACCACACGAGCGGCGACGAACCCGGCGACGCTGGTCGCGAACGCGTGCGCCATCCCGGCAAGGCTCCACACCGCGACCCCGAGCGCAAAGCCGTAGCGGAGCCCGACCCGATCGATGAACCAACCGGTGCCGAGAAACGCGACCGCAGTCGCGAACTGGAACGCGGTGCCCATGTTGGCATAGTCCTGGTCGGTCCAGGCGAATTCGGTTTCGAGCGTCGGCTTGAGCAGCGCCAGGATCTGCCGGTCGACATAATTGAGCATGATCGCGAAGAAGACCATTGCGACGATCACCCAGCGTCTCCGGTCGATGGTCGTCGTCATGCCTGCTCCCCCGATGCGTGTGTGATATCGTTGTCATAGATGGGCGCCGCGGGCTAGAGGCTGCGTTCCTTGCCCGTCGTGCCGAACTCGTTCCGGCATCCACCGCTCCACACTGGCGGACGGCTGTTGTGCGGGACGGTGGGCCCCGGAACAAGTCCGGGGTGACGGCTTGAGCAATCCGGCCGAAGCGGTAGGAACAGGAATGCGCGCCACGACCCGACCATTGCCGATGGCCGCCGATCTTTACGGTGATATCGAGCCGACCCCGAAGGCGCGCCTGCAGGATTACCTTCCAGGACTCGTCATCGTCGTGCTCGGCACGCTTGCCGCGGGGTTCCTGTCGGATCGCTACGGCGCGCCGCTGACGCTCATGGCGCTGCTGATCGGGCTCGCGCTCAATTTCCTGTCGGCGGATGCGCGGCTTACTCCGGGGCTCGCCTTCGCCTCGCGGAGCCTGTTGCGGTGGGGCATCGTTCTTGTCGGCGTGCGGATCACCTTCAGCCAGATCCTTGCGCTGGGCCCGGTCGCGCTGGTCTGCGTCGTCGCGATCGTGACGGCCACCATCGGTATCGGCGTACTCGCCGCGCGCCGCCTCGGCTTCGACAGCGCGTTCGGGGCGCTGGCAGGGGGCGCGGTCGCGATCTGCGGCGCGTCCGCAGCGATGGCGCTCGCGACGACGCTCGGCGAACGCCGGGTCAGCCAGGCGCAGCTTACGCTGGTTCTGGTCGGGATCTCGGCGATGAGCGCGACGGCGATGGTGGTCTATCCGATCATCGCGCATGGACTGGCGCTGGGCGACCTGAAGGCGGGTTTCCTGCTCGGCGCCTCGATCCACGACGTCGCGCAGGCGCTGGGCGCCGGCTATTCCTATTCGGACGGGGCGGGGCAGATCGCCGCGATCGTCAAGCTTACCCGGGTGGCGCTGCTCGCGCCCGCGCTCGCGGTCGTCGCGCTGTTCCTGCCGCGGGGCGGCAGCGGCGCTGGCGGGGCGGTGTTGCCGTGGTTCGTCGTCGGCTTCTTCGTCCTCGCCGGGGTCAATTCGCTCGGCGTCATCCCGGCGGTCGTCGCGACCGTGACCGAGACCACGGCAACCTGGCTGCTCGCCGCCGCCGTCACCGCCACCGGGATCCGTTCGCCGCTCGGTCAGCTGCTCGAGGCGGGGCCACGGCCGCTGGCGGTGATCCTGATCGCGACGGTCGCGGCGTTGCTGCTCTCGCTTGTGGGGGCGGTGTTGATCATTGGCTGAGCGGATCGGTTGAGGCGCGGACGATGAGTTCGAACGGTGCTTCGCGATACTCGACGGTGCCTTCGGGCGCGAGCAGCAGATCGGCGGCGTTCCAGGCGAGCGAGCGGGTCGGCTGGCGGATCGTCGTCAGCGGCGGCCAGACATAGCCCGCAAGCGCATCGTCGCCGAACCCAGCCACCGAACAGTCGCGCGGGAGGTGCAGCCCCAGGCCGTGCGCGGCGGCGAGTACACCCGCCGCCATGTCGTCGCTGGACGCGAAGATGGCGGTCGGCCGCTCGGCCAGCGCAAGCAGCGCCGCGCCCGCCTGCGCGCCCGAGGCGAAGCTGAACGCACCGGTCGCGAACAGCGCGGGATCCGGCGCGATCCCCGCCGCGTGGAGCGCGTCGCGATAACCCTCCGCGCGCTGCACGCTCGTGGCATAATCGGGGTGTCCGGCGACAAAGCCGATCCGGCGATGCCCGAGCCCGAGGAGATGCTCGGTCATGACCCGCGCCGCGGCCCGGTTGTCGATGAACACGGACGAGGAGTCCGGCAATTGTGCGCCCGGCGAGACCCGAACGAAGCGAACGTCGCGGCGCGCCAGCAGGTCGAGCACCTCGGCGCGATCGGTGATCGGCGGGGTCAGGATCAGCCCGTCGAGCGCGATCGTCTCGATCATTCCCTCGATATCGTCGAGCAGCCGTTCCGACCCGCGATCATAGGGTTGTGCGATCATCCGCACCCCGTCGATCTCGCAACGATCGCGGATCCCCGATTGCATCTCGTAGACGTAGTGCGGGCTCGGATTGTCGCAGATCAGGCCGATCTGGAAACTGCGCTTGCCGCCGAGCGCACGCGCCGCGAGGCTCGGCCGGAACTTGAGCGCCGCGACCGCCGCTTCGACCTTGGTGCGCGTGGCGGCGCCGACATAGCGCTCCTTGTTGAGCACCCGCGACACCGTCTTGATCGATACGCCGGCCTCGCGTGCGACATCCTTGATCGTCAGTCGCACGCGGTCAGCCTCCTCGGCTATCGCTCATACGCCTTTGGCAGCGCGCCTTCGTGCGGCGTCAGATACCGGTCGCGCAGCTCGATCTGGCGCGAGCGCATCGGCTGCGCGACACCGTCGATCCACACCGCCACCGGCGCGGACGACAGTTCGAGCGGGTCGCCGTCCCACAGCACGACGTCGGCGCGGCGGCCGCTGCGCAGCGAGCCGATCTCGCCATCCATCCCCAACGCCTCGGCCGGGCGCGAGGTGATCGTCGCAAACGCCTTGCCCCAGTCGAGCCCGGTCGCGCCGGGCACGCGCGCGATCGCGACGAGATTGCCGGCATATTGCTTGAGCAGGTGCTCGCCGCCCTGGGTGTTGGCGGAAATGCCGACCCGCACGCCGGCAGCGTCGAGCCGGCCGACATTGCTCTCGGTCGCGCCGAGCGATTCGAACTGCGCGGGCAGGTCGGCGAGTGCTTCGGCGATGACCGGCACCCTGGCGGCGGCGATCTCGCCCGCGACCATCCAGCCTTCCGCCGCACCCGCCAGCACCAGCTTCAGCTTCGGATAAAGGCGGGTCAGCGCGAGCACGTTCCGGATGTCGCTCGCGCGCTCGACCCGGACCACCAGCGGCACGCGGCCGTCGAGCACCGCCAGCAGCGCCTCCGCATCGCCGCGCTTCAGCAGCGAGGTGCGTTCCCGACCGCCGAACGCGGCAGGGTTGCGACGGAAATCCTGCGCTTGTGCGAAGGCGTCCCGGAGCATCGCATAGGCTGCGGGGCGACTGCCGCCGGCGTCGCGGGCGCCGCCTTCGCCGAGCTCGACATATTGGAATGCGCGTGCCCGGGTGATCGGTGCGGGATCGACGCCGAGGTCGATCACCGCGCCCTGGCCGGCGAAGATCGAGCCGGCGGTGCCCGGTGCGATCAGCGCGCGGGTGACGCCGCCGACACGTTCGTTGCCGATCTGGACGGTGGCGGGGTTGACCGCATCCGCGACATCGATCGCGGCGGCGAACGGCGAGTTCCGCGCCGACTCGTCGTTGCTTTCCTCGATCCCCGCAGCGTCCGCCAAGCCGATGCTGGTGAAGCCGGCGACGAATCCGGCCGCGACCCATTTGCCCGTCGCATCGATCACCGTGGCGCCTGCCGGCACGGCGACACCGCGGCCTGCGGCGACGATCCGCCCGTCGCGAAAGACGACAACGGCGTCCTCGATCGGGGCGGAGCCGTCCCCGATCGCGACCGTCCCGCCGGTTATCGCGACGGTCTGGGCGACGCCGGGGGCAGCGAGCATCGTCGCGGCGAGCAGGGCGAACAACGACTTCACTTGACGTCTCCCGAGCCTGGCTGGCCGAGTTCGAAATCGCTCACCGGGCGAAGCTTGGGATTGGCCGAATCATACAACAGCGCGCCGTCGACCCAGACCTTTTCGGGCCGGGCATAGACGCTCAGCGGATTGCCGTTCCACAGCACCACGTCCGCCATCTTGCCGGCTTTCAGGCTGCCGGTGCGATCGGCGATGCCGAGCGCCTTGGCGGGATTGAGCGACAGCCATTGCCAGGCCAGTTCGTCGGAGATCGCGATCCCCGCACGGCGACCGGCCGCCTGCGCCTTGGCGACTTCCTGGTTCAGGCGCTGGATGCCGTTCTCGTCGTCGGAATGGATCATCGCGCACGCGCCCTCCTTCTGGAGCAGCGCGAGGTTCTCGCCGATGCCGTCATAGCTTTCCATCTTGAAGCCGTACCAGTCGGCCCAGACCGCTGCGCAGACGCCGTTCACCTTCAGCAGGTCGCCAATCTTGTACGCCTCGACCGCGTGGTGGAACGCCGCGACCTTGTAACCAAACTCCTTGGCCATATCCATGACGTTGGCCATCTCGTCGGCGCGGTAGCAATGGTTCTGGACCAGGATCTCGCCGGCGATCACGCCGCGCAGCGTGTCCATCGCAATATCGCGGGTCGGAGCGTCGCCGCCCTCCTTCTCGTACTTGTCCCATTTGCGCTTGTACGCCGCTGCCTTCGCCCAGGTCGCGCGATCGACCGCGATGTTGCCCATCCGCGTCGACGGCTCGCGACCCTTGCCGCCATAGACTCGCTTGGGGTTCTCGCCGCACGCCATCTTGAGGCCGTAGGGCGCCCCGGGGAACTTCATCGCCTGCATGGTGCGCGCGTAGACGTTCTTCAGCACCACCGAGCGACCGCCGAACAGGTTCGCCGAGCCCGGCAGGATCTGCAACGTGGTGACACCGCCATTGGCGAGCGCACGGCCGAAGCCGGGATCCTGCGGCCACACGCTGTGTTCCGCCCAGACGTCGGCGGTGACCGGTGCGGTGGCCTCGTTGCCGTCGGACAGTGCCTGGATGCCGGGAGACGGATAATCGCCGAGGTGACTATGGATGTCGACGATCCCCGGCGTGACGTATTTGCCCGCCCCGTCGATCACCGTCGCTCCCTCAGGGACGGTCAGCCCGGTGCCGACCGCGACGACCTTGCCATCCGCGAACAGCACCGCGCCATTGTCGATCCGCGCGCCTTCGCCGTCGAGGATCGTCACGCCGCGGATCAGCGTCGGCACACCCGGATACCGCTTATAGGTCGACGGGAACGGATCGTGCGCATAGCCCTTGTTGAGGCCCGGCGCGGCGTCCTTGCGCGACTTGCTTCCGGTCGTCGCGCACGCCGTGGTGGCAAGCAGCGCCCCCGCCAGTCCGATCCGCGCCCACGTCGTCGACGCGCGCGCCAGCCCCCATGTCATCATTGCAACCCGGTCTTCCGATTAGCGATCCCGCGGCCATGGTAGGGCAGCCGCCGCCTCCGTCAATGCGTGGACGCGTGTCGGAGAACGGAGGCGGCCCGGCGATCGGCCGCTATTTCTTGCGGTTCTTGCGCGCAGCGTATTTGGCGTCGCGGATCGCCTTGCGCTCGGCATCGGTCAGTTCGGGCGCAGGTGCCGGGGCGGGGATGGCGGCAGCCTCCGCCTTCTCGCGCTTCAGCCGCTTGGCTTCTTCCTCGGCGGCGCGCTTGGCGGCGCGCTTCTCGGCGTCCGCGGCCTCGCGTGCTTCGCGTGCCACGGTTCGCGCGGCGACCACCGCCTCGTCGACGGGCGGCTTGGCCTTCAGTTGCTCGAGCGCCTTCTGCTTGGCGAGCGCCGATGCGCCCATCCGGTCGTTATAGTCGGGAAGCTTGAAGCCCGCCATTCGTCTCGTCCTCTAGTGTGTTCGTCGTCGCCCGCCTCCTGCGAAGCCACTCCAGCCAGCCCCTTAAACCTTTCTGGCGCGCACGAAATCCCCCGCGCCGTGTTTTCGCTCGATCGCCGGTGTTTCGAAGCGCTGGTATTCAGCTTGCGAACGATCTAAGCCTGCTGGGGGTGACGCGGGAATAGAGCTGGAAAATCAGCATATTCGATAGCGTTCGGGAGGGTGGCGGTTGACGAACGTGCCTGAGAGTCTCTGGGAGACCATTGTCCGGTCGGGGCGTGGACCGATCTGCGCATTTGACGGCGACTTTCGCCTGATCGGGTTCAACCAGGCACATAGCGACGAATTCTTCCGCATCTACGGACATCGCGTGCAGATCGGCGACGTCTTTCCCGATCTGTTCCATCCCGAACAGGCACCGGTGATCCGCGCCTTCATGGCCCGCGCGCTCGCCGGCGAATCCTTCAGCGTCGTCGAGGCGTTCGGCGATCCCGCGCGCGGCGTACCCGCCTGGGAGATCCACTATGCGCCATTGCGCGATGCCCGAGGCGCAATCATCGGCGCCTTTCATCATGCGCAGGACATCAGCGCTCGCCTGCGCGCGGAAGCGGCGCTCAGCCAAACCCGCGACGTGTTGCGGGTGTCGCAACGGGTCGAGGCGGTCATCGCCCAGGCCGCCGCCGGCATCGCCAATATCGACGTGCGCGGCTGTTTCACCTTCGTCAACGATCGCTATTGCGAGATGCTGGGGCGTCCCCGCGAGGAGTTGTTGCGGTTGCGGATCCAGGACGTCACCGACATCCGCGAGATCGGTCCCGACATCGATCTGATCCAGCAACTCGCCGAAGGTGGCCAGCCCTTCGAAACCGAGCGCCGGTTCCGCCGTGCCGACGGGACCGCGATCTGGATCCGCAACGGCATATCCGCGATCCGCGACGCGACCGGGCAGTTCGACTCGATCCTTGCGGTGGCGTTCGACGTGACCGAGCGGCGGCGGCTCGAAGACCAGCTCGCGCAGGCGCGCGACGCGCTGGAGGACGAGGTCGCGATGCGGACCGCGCAATTGCGCGCGAGCCAGGATCGGTTGCGCACGATCTTCGAGACGAGTTTCGGGTTCCAGGCGCTGATGTCGGTCGAGGGCATGCTGCTCGACGCGAATGCGACGTCGCTGGCGACGATCGGCGCGACGCTCGACGAGGTCGCCGGGCAGCGCTTCTGGGACACGCCCTGGTTCGCGGGGACGCCCGAGATGCCCGAGGCGATCCGCGCCGCCGTCGCGCGTGTCGCCGAGGGCGAACGCTATGTCCGCTCGCTGCGGCTCGATCTGCCGGTCGGGGGCTGGCGCTTCTACGACTTCGCGATGCGCCCGATCCTCGACGACATGGGCAAGGTCGTCACCATCGTCGCCGAAGCGATCGAGACGACGGGGCGGCGGCAGGCCGAAGATCGCCTGCGCCAGTCGCAGAAGCTCGAGGCGATGGGCCAGCTTACCGGCGGCGTCGCGCATGATTTCAACAACCTGCTCACCCCGATCATCGGCGCGCTCGACATGCTCCAGCGGCGCGGCGTCGGCGGCGATCGCGAGCACCGGCTGATCGATGGCGCCCTCCAGGCCGCCGATCGGGCCAAGACGCTGGTCCAGCGCCTGCTCGCCTTTGCGAGACGGCAGCCGCTGCGATCGAGCGCGGTCGATCTGGCGGAGCTGATCGGCGGGATGACCGATCTGATCGCGGGCACGCTCGGCACGCAGATCGAGGTGGTGGTCGCGGTGCCCGACGACATGCCCGCCGCGCAGGCCGATCCCGGCCAGCTGGAAATGGCGATCCTCAATCTCGGGGTCAATGCTCGCGACGCGATGCCCGAAGGCGGCACGCTGACGATCTCGGCGGATTTCGAAACCGTCGCCGCGGGACACCGGGCGCGGCTCGCCCCCGGCATGTATGTGCGGCTGCGCGTCGCCGACACCGGCAACGGCATGAGCGACGAGGTGCGCACCCGCGCGGTCGAGCCCTTCTACTCGACCAAGGGGATCGGCAAGGGCACCGGCCTGGGCCTGTCGATGGTCCACGGGCTGGCGGCGCAGCTCGGCGGCGGGCTGGCGATCGACAGCGCCCCGGGCGAGGGTACGCGGGTCGATCTCTGGCTGCCCGCCAGCGCTCAGCCCGCGCCGCGTCGCCCGCACCCGGCCGAGCCCGCGACCGCATTGCGCGGGCGCGGCGTCGCGTTGCTGGTCGACGACGAGGAACTGGTCCGCACCAGCACCGCCGACATGCTGGCGCAGCTCGGCTACGACGTGATCGAGGCCCCGTCGGCGGAGGATGCGCTGACGATCATCGACGGCGGTCGGCGGATCGACCTGCTCGTCACCGATCATCTGATGGCCGGGATTTCGGGCGCCGAGCTGGCCCGGATCCTGCGCGATCGCCGCCCCGATCTCCCGATCCTGATCGTGTCGGGCTATGCGGAGGTCGCCGAGATGGCCCCCGACGTGCCGCGTCTGGCCAAGCCGTTCCGCCAGGCCGACCTGGCGGCGAGCGTGGCGGCGCTGGCGCTGGCATAGCTCTTCATCCGGCCTGTGAATTAGTTACAACCGCACAGGCAGCATGACGCACGCATGATCGTTCCGACTGCTATTTACCACGTGTCCGACTATTCTGCGGTTCATGAATCTGTACGTATCCTTGCAACAACCGACGCAAGGACGACTCGCCATGACCTACCAAGACAGCATCGCGCAGACCGGCCAGCTGATCCGCAGCTACAACGGCACCTGGGACGGGATCGATGCCGAGGCGGTCGCGCGGATGAAGCTGCAGAACCGCTTCCAGACCGGGCTCGACATCGCGCGCTACACCGCCGCGATCATGCGCCGCGACATGGCCGCCTATGACGCCGATCCGGCGAACTACACCCAGTCGCTCGGCTGCTGGCACGGCTTCATCGGCCAGCAGAAGATGATCAGCATCAAAAAGCATTTCGGGTCGACCGAGCGCCGCTATCTCTATCTGTCCGGCTGGATGGTCGCCGCGCTGCGCAGCGAGTTCGGCCCGCTGCCCGACCAGTCGATGCACGAGAAGACCAGCGTCCCAGCGCTGATCGAGGAGCTCTACACCTTCCTGCGCCAGGCCGATGCGCGCGAGCTCGGGATGATGTTCCGCGAGATCGACGCCGCGCGCGACGCCGGCAACGAGATCGACGAGAAGCGCCTGCTCAACGCGGTCGAGAATTACCAGACCCATGTCGTCCCGATCATCGCCGACATCGATGCGGGGTTCGGCAATGCCGAGGCGACGTACCTGCTCGCCAAGAAGATGATCGAGGCGGG
>DATLME010000100.1:0-10379 GCA_035537395.1 Sphingomonas sp.
AAGCTCGTCTCCTCCGAGGTCCGCCAGCCGCTGGAAAGCCTGATGGCCGACAAGATGTCGGACTGGCTCGAGGAAAACCCGCAGCACGCCCGCACCATTATCCAGAAGATCATCGACGCCGCCGCAGCGCGCGAAGCCGCCAAGAAGGCGCGCGAACTGACCCGGCGCAAGGGTGCGATGGACATCGCGTCGCTGCCCGGCAAGCTCGCCGACTGCCAGGAACGCGACCCGACCAAGTGTGAATTGTTCCTGGTCGAGGGTGACTCCGCCGGCGGCTCCGCGAAGAGCGGGCGCGATCGCCATTTCCAGGCGATTCTCCCCCTGCGCGGCAAGATCCTCAATACCGAGCGTGCACGCTTCGACCGGATGATCTCGAGCCGCGAGATCGGCACACTCATCCAGGCGATGGGCACCGGCATCGGCCGCGACGACTTCAACGCCGACAAGCTGCGCTACCACAAGATCGTCATCATGACCGACGCAGACGTCGACGGCGCGCACATCCGCACGCTGCTGCTGACCTTCTTCTACCGGCAGATGCCCGAGCTGATCGAGCGCGGGCATCTCTACATCGCGCAGCCGCCGCTCTACAAAGCGACGAAGGGCCGGTCCGAAGTCTATCTGAAGGACGATGCGGCGCTCGACGAATATCTGGTCGAGGCGGGCGTTTCGACGATGGTGTTCGAGACCGTCGGGGGCACGCGATCGGGCAAGGACCTCCGCACGCTGGTCGACCATGCGCGGCGGATGCGCTCGCTGATGCGCTACGTGCCGCGGCGCTACGATCCGGTGATCATCGAGGCGCTCGCGCTCGGCGGCGCGCTCGACCCGAGCTTCACTGCCGAGCAGCGCGCCGAGCGCGTCGCCGAAGTGACCCGCCGGCTCGACTATGGCGACGACGAAGCAGCGTGGACCGCTCGCCTGACCGAAGAGGGCGGCGTCCATTTCGAGCGGCTGTGGCGCGGCGTGACCGATCATCACATCATCGAGGCGACGTTCCTCGGCTCGGCGGAAGCGCGCAAGCTCCACACGCTTTCCGCGGAGCAGGCCGAAAGCTTCAACCAGGCGGGCAAGCTGGTGCGCGCGAGTGGCACGCCGCAGCCGAACGAGGACGAGGACGAGGTCGGCGACGGCTCGACCGTCCCGGGCGGCGGCAACACCGCGACGCTGGCGCGCGGCGAAAGCCTCGTCGCGCGGCCATCGCAGCTGCTGGACGCGATACTCGCCGCGGGCCGCAAGGGGCTGGCGATCCAGCGCTACAAGGGCTTGGGCGAGATGAACGCCGAGCAATTGTGGGAAACCACGCTCGATCCGTCGGTGCGGACGATGTTGCGGGTCACGACCGATGACACGTCGGCGGCGGACATGATCTTCACCCAGCTGATGGGCGAGGTCGTCGAACCGCGGCGCGAATTCATCCAGGACAACGCGCTCAACGTCGCCAACCTGGACGTCTGATGCGCGCGGTCGGTCTCCTCGGTTTCGACGTGTTCGGAACCGTGGTCGACTGGCGTTCCGGGGTGGCGCGGGCAGCCGCGCCGTTCCTCGACAGGCACCGGACCGGCATCGAGCCGGCGGCGTTCGCCGATGCGTGGCGCGCGAAATACCTGCCGTCGATGGCACCGGTGCGCGCGGGCACGCGCGCCTGGGTCAAGCTGCGCGTGCTCAATCGCGAGAGCCTCGACACGCTGCTTGCCGAGCACGGCATCGCCGCGGCGGAGGTCTCGCCCGACGAGATGGCGGTGCTGGAAGGCGCCTGGGACCGGCTCGATCCGTGGCCCGACGCAGTGGCCGGGCTGACCCGGCTCAAGCGGCGCTATCCGATCGTGACGATCTCGAACGGCGACATCGCCGGGATGCTGGCGCTGGCGCGGTTCGGCGGCCTGCCATGGGACGCGATCCTGGGGGCGGAGGTGGCGCGCGCGTACAAGCCGATGCCCGAAGCCTATCTGCGCTCGGCCGAGGCGGCGGGATTTACCGCGGCGGAGACGGCGCTGGTGGCGGCGCATAATGGCGATCTCGCCGCCGCGCGCGCGTGCGGCCTCGCCACGTATTTCGTCAATCGGCCCGACGAAAAGGGTCCGAACACCGGCGATCGCGCCGCGCCGGGCGACTGGGACGTGGTGGCGCAAGACCTCAACGACTTGGCAGACCGTCTGGATTGCTGACGGCAGATTGGGAGAGAGCGGATGAAGACGGCATATCTCGGCCTCGTGGCGATTGCGGCATCGGCGACGTTGGTCGCTCAACAGGCGCCGGCACCGATCACGCGGGCGCTGGCCAACCCCGCCCGCGCCGATCAGCAGACGGACGATGCCAGGCGGCAGGCCGCGGCAGTGCTCGCCTTTTCGGGCGTGAAGCCCGGCGACGTGGTCGTCGATTTCCTTCCGGGATCGGGTTACTGGACGCGGATCTTCACGAGCATCGTCGGCAGCAAGGGTCATGTCTATGCGATCTGGCCTGCAGCGGCGGCGAGCTATGCCGCGAAGCCATTGCCGGCGTTGAAGGCGCGCAACCTGGCGAACGTCACGGCCGAGGTTCAGACGACCAACCTGCCGACCGCGGCCAAGCCCGCCGACCTGTTCTGGACGGTGCAGAATTATCACGACATCCCCAATCGCGGCGCGGGCGAACCCGCATTGCGCGCGTTCGATGCGGCGGTGTTCAAGCTGCTGAAAAAGGGTGGCACCTATGTCGTGATCGATCATGACGACGCGGCCGGCGCCGGGATGGCGCATACCGAGACCACACACCGGATCGAGGCAGCCGCCGCGCGCCGCCAGATCGAGGCCGCGGGCTTCCGCTTCGTCGGCGAGAGCAAGGTGCTCCGCAACCCTGCCGACGATCACAGCAAGAATGTGTTCGATCCCGCGATCCGCGGCAAGACCGACCAGTTCGTCTACAAGTTCCGCAAGCCGTGAGCTGATCGCGGGACTGCGCGGGCTGCCGGCATGGCCGTCGCGCGCTAGGTCAAGGCGGCGCGCAGGGTAGCGCGCACGCCGCGCGGGCGCGGCTCGTAGACGAGCGAGGATTGCAGCGACTGCGCCATCGCGCGGATCAGCTTGGTGCCGAGCCCCGTGCCCTTGGGGGCGGCGTCGGGAGCCATGCCGCAACCGTCGTCCTCGACTGCCAGCAGGAAGTCCGAGCCTTCGTGCGTGAGCATGATCCGGACCTCGCCGGCGTCGCCGGGATAGGCATATTTGCACGCGTTGGTGACCAGTTCGGCGACGATCACGCCGACGGATACCGCACGATCGGTAGGCAAGCGGAGCGGATCGGCGGTGAAGCGGAGCGCGTGCGGCGCCGCCTCGCTCGACAGGGTCGCGGCAAGCTCGTCGACCAGCGCGCCGAGATATTCGCGCAGGTCGACGCTGGCGACGTCCTGAGACGAGTAGAGCCGGCGGTGCACCTGCGCAATCGCGCCGATCCGCCGCTCGGTATCCTCCAGTGCGGTGCGTGCGACCGGATCAGCCAGCGCGCTCGCCTGCAACCGCACCATCGCCGAGACGAGCTGGAGCGAATTGGCGACCCGGTGATTGACCTCGCCGAGCAGCGCCTCCAGCCGTGCGTTGGTCGCGCGCAGATCGGCCTCGACCGCTGCCTTGGCGTCTTCGAGCAGCGCGCGGGCGCGGACCTGGTCGAAGCTCGCGGCAAGCAGATCGAAGAAGTCCTCGCCGACAGTCTTGACCACATAGTCCGCGGCGCCTGCCTTCAGCGCCGCGACGGCGATGCGACCTTCCTCGGACCCGGTAACGTAGACGACGGGCGGTGGCTGAGGCAGCGCGCGTAGCTGACGCAGGGTTTCGATGCCGTCCATCGCCGGCATGTAATGATCGACCGCGATCAGATCGAACGGCTGGCTCAAGGCGAGCGCGATGCCTTCGCTGCCGCCCTCCGCACAGGTGACGTCATAGCCGCGCCGGGACAACGCGCGCGACACCAGCCGGCGAATGCCGGGGTCGTCGTCGATGTAGAGAACCCGCGTCGCGTTCACTGGTCCTCGATCTCGGGAACCTGGATCACCGACAGGAACAGGCCGAGCTGGCGGATCGCCTGCGCGAAGCTTTCGTAATTGACCGGCTTGGTGATGTAGACGTTGCAGCCGAGATCGTAGCAGCGCTGGATCTCGATCTTGTCGTCGGTCGTCGTGAGCACGACCACCGGGGTGCGCTTGAGCGGGCTGCCGTCGGCCTTGATCCTGGTAAGAATGTCGGTGCCGCTCATGTCGGGCAGGTTGAGATCGAGCAGCACCAGTGCGGGGCCGTTATGGGCAGGGCCGTCGGCGGCGTCGAACAGGAAGGAAAGCGCCGAATGCCCGTCGGTGAAATGCTTGATGTCGTTGAGGATGCCAGCGCGCCGGATGTTCTTCTCGATCAGCCGCGCATGGCCCTCGTCGTCCTCGATCATGACGATGCCGATAGTCTGGTGCGCGTTCATGAGCGGGTTTCCTGAAGCTGGTAGATCTTGGGCAGGTTGAGACTGAAGGTCGAGCCCTCGCCGAGCGTCGACGTGACCCCGATGGTGCCGCCCAGTCGGTAGGCGAGCGCGCGGACATGCGCGAGCCCGATCCCTTCGCCCGGCTGGTCCTGCGCGCCCGAGCGGCGAAACAGATCGAAAATGCGCTGGTGATCGCCGGGCGCGATGCCGCGACCATTGTCGGTTACCGCCAGAATGACTCGATCGCGGGTCTCGCTGGCGGACACCGTGATCTCCCCGGGTCGGCCAGGATGGAGATATTTGGTCGCGTTCTCGATCAGGTTCGACAGGATCTGTTCGAGCGCGAGGCGATCGGTGACGATCGGGGGCATCGGCCGCGCGACCGTGAGCGTCACGCCGCGATCGTCGATCAGGTGGCGGATCGACGCCGCGATCGATTCGACCAGCGCACCCGCATCGATCGGTTCGGGCGTGATCGACCGGCGCCCTTGGCGGGACAGTTGGAGGATCGCGTTGATCAGCCGGTCCATCTTCTCGGTCGATGCGCGGATGAAGCCGATCGCCTCGGGGAGATCCTCGCGGACCGCGAGCCGGGCCTCTTCGCTGACCAGCGAGGGTGCTTCCTGCTCCGCGCGGTCAAGCATCGCGCCGAGCGGCGGAACCACAGCGGCGAGCTCGGCGGTGAATCCCATGACGTTGACGAGCGGCGAGCGCAGATCGTGGCTGACGATGTACGCAAACCGCTGGATCTCTTCATTGGCGCGCGAGAGATCCGCGGTGCGCTCGCGGACCTGCTCCTCCAGCGTCTCGGCGAAGTCGCGCAGCACGTCGCGGGAGCCGGCCAGCGCCCGCGTCGTCTTGATCGCCACCAGGAGGATGAGCAGGACGACCACGCCGAGCAACACCGCGGCGACGGCCGACGCCGCGTAGAACCACAAGCGGATCTCCCGCTGCTGTCCGCTGCGCACGTTCAGCAGCCGGTGCTCGGCATCTGCCATCGCCTGGAGCCGATAGCGGATCGCACGGGTGAGCGGCACCGACGTGTCCCGGGCGAAGGCAGCGCGCGCGGCGGGAAGATCGCCGCGGGCGGCAAGCCGGACCGACGTGTCGCGCAGCCGCTGCAGCCGGCGCAGCAGCGGGAGGATGCGCTTTATCCGCATGGTCTGCGCGGGATTGTCCGCGGTGAGCACACGAACGCCGGCGAGCTGGCGTGGCAATGCTGCCGAGTTGCGTGCGAACGCCTCCGCGAACACCGGGCCGGGCGCGAGCAAAAAGCCGCGCCGCGCGGTTTCGGACTGCTCGAGCCTGACCTGCAGCTCGGCAACCGCCTGGCGAACGGCGAGGGTGTGGACCACCGCGTCGGTATAGGTCCGGTTACGCGCGTCGATCCCGGCGATCGCGACGGCTGCGGCCACCAGCAACAGCAACGCCACCGCCATGAAGCTGACGAGCACGCGCCCGAACCGCGCCTCGGTGACATTCAGTCGGTCGACGATCGGGCGAGCCATGCCGCGGCCTTAGCCGACTCGGGGCGATTTGCCAGCCTCGCCGCCGCCGATGTCAGAGCAGCAGTTCCTGCGCGGTCGCCCGCCCGACCGCGCCGCCGCCTCGGCGGCGATCCATCTCGTGGTTGGCGGTGAAGCGGATGTCGGGATCGCGATCGGTGAGGAACGCCATCAGCGTGTCGTGGTCGAGCTCGCGCCACTCCTTGCCGCGATCGGGGCCGTAGCGCACCCGCGGGATCAGGCCGGGATCGCGCGACCATTCGATCAGTTGCGCGAGGCTGGCCTCGTTCAGCATGTCGCGGAGGTGGAACGCGGTGACGTAGGCATCGGGGAAGGCGCGATGCGCGGGCAGCCCGCGGTCGTGATCGAGCCCGTCGGGGCGGCGCCAGTATCTGAGCACCTGGTTGGAAAAGCTGGGTGAATCCGGCCACATTCGGAGCGCGCATTTCCAAGTGCAGATCCATTCGGCGCCATGGGTCAGCGCCGACGTGCAGAATTGCTGCTCGAAATCGGAGCGGTGCGCCGCCAGCGCGAGCCGGCGCGGATAGGGATCGAGCACGCGGCGCGCGACGTCGTGCCACCAGGGCGCATCGGCGACATGCTCGTCGAGGATGTGGTGGATCGCCTGGGTGATCGGGGGGATGGCGCGCCCGGGGTTGACGAGGCTGCTGCCGCCCTCGCCGTACAGCTCCCAGCGGCCGCTGGCGTCGAGTGCGACGTCCTGCCAGCCGATCTCGCAGACGCCGTGTGCGGGCGGGGCGTTGCCGGTGGTTTCGAGGTCGATGACGCGAACGATCTGGGGCTGGGGCGGAGGCATGGACGCTAGATGGTTGCTTCGGGCCGATTGCGCCAGCCCGCGCGGGCTGGCGTCGTGGTCAGAGCAGGGCGGGATCGCGATCGACGTCGAGCTCGCGGACGCCGCGGCGCTGCCGTGCGCGGTCGACCAGCTTCCGTATCCCCTCGCGGCGCTCGCGTGCGGCGGGAACGTCGCGCAGCACCAGATCGCCCTGCGCCGTCGTGCGATCGCTCGAGGTCAGCGTGATCGTGCCGATGTCGGTGATCTGGTTGATGAGCGAGAACTGCACCCGGACGTCCTTGATGCGGTACAGTTCGATCTCGTCGATCGACTTCATGAACAGCCCGCGACGCACGATCAGCCGTTGATCGGTGATCGAATAGGAAGAGGACAGGTTCTGAAGCCAGCGGAACAGGACGATGATCAGCCCGACGCCGACCGCGCACAGCAACAGGGTCCCCCAACCGGCAAGGCTGCCGAGGAGCCAGCGGACCGTACTGGAGCGAAAGCTGTCGACCTCGCGTTCGGTGACGTAATTTCCTGTCATCCCGGGCGAATCTAGGCCGCTGCGGAGCACTGTCAATCGCGTGAGATGCCGGAGGCCGCGAGCTGTTCATCGATCGCCGCCACGAGGCGGTCGAGCCCGGCCCGGTCGCGAGCCTCGGCGCGCGCGGTGAGCATGTCCTGGGTGTTCGAGGCGCGCAGCAGCCACCAGCCGTCCGCACTCGAGACCCGTGCGCCGTCGGTCCGGTCGACCGTCGCGCCGACGCCTGCAAGGCGCTCGAGCACCTCGTCGATAATCGCGAACTTGCGTGCGGCGTCGACCGGGAAGCGCAACTCCGGAGTGTCGACCGTCGCCGGCATCGCGCTACGCAGTTCGGTCAATGACTGGCCGATCGAAGCGAGCGCGCCGATCAGCCGGACCGCGGCGAACGCGGCATCGTCATGGCCGTAGAATTCGTGCGCGAAGAAGATGTGGCCGCTCATCTCGCCCGCGATCGGCGCCGCGACCTCGAGCATCTTGGTCTTCATCAGGCTGTGGCCGGTCTTCCACATGAGCGGCACGCCGCCGAGCTCGCGGATCCGCTCGAACAGCGTGTCGCTTGCCTTCACGTCGGCCACGATCGTCGCGCCGGGGCAGGCGCGCAGCACCGGCTCGGCGAGGATCGCGAGCAGTTGATCGCCCCATACCACCCGGCCAAGCCCGTCGACGGCGCCGATCCGGTCGCCGTCACCGTCGAACGCGACCCCGAAATCGAGCTTCTCGTCGGCAACCAGCCGCTTGAGATCGGCGAGATTCGTCTCGACCGTGGGATCGGGATGATGATTGGGGAAATTGCCGTCGACATCGGCGAAGATCACGTGGTGCTCGCCGGGCAGGCGCTCGACCAGTTTCTCGATCACCGGGCCCGCCGCGCCGTTGCCGCAATCCCATCCGATCCGGTACACGCCGCCGCGATAGCCGGCGAGGAGCCGATCGACATAATCGTCGACGATGTCGACGTCGGTGACGGTTCCCGCACCCTCGGTCCAGTCGCCGACGGCGGCGAGCCGCGCCAGATCCTGGATGTCCGCGCCGAAGAACGAGCGGCGCTGCAGGATCATCTTGAAGCCATTATGGTCGGCGGGATTGTGGCTGCCGGTCACCTGGATCCCGCCGTCAACGGGCAGGGTGGCTTCGGCGTAATAGAGCATCGGCGAAGGCCCGAGACCGATCCGGACGACGTCGACGCCGCTTGCGGTCAGGCCCTCGACGAGCGCTGCCTCGAGCATCCGCGACGACAGCCGCCCGTCATAGCCGACCGCGATGCGCGAACCGCCGGCTCGGCGGACCCGTGTGCCGAAGCTGCGGCCGATCGCGCGGGCATCGGCGCTATCGAGGCCGCTGCCGACGATGCCGCGAATGTCGTATTCGCGCAGCACGCTGCGGTCGAACCGATGGGTCACGATGCGATCCGGATCACCGCTTACCGAGCGACTTCAGCAACAGGTCGCGCGCCGCGTTGACGCGGTGGGCGAGATCGGCCGAGCCGCCGCGATCGGGATGGACCTGCGCCGCAAGCCGGCGGTGTGCGCTGCGGATCGAGTCGGCATCGGCATCGGCCGCGACCCCGAGCACGGCACGCGCCTCGGCCAGATCGGGACGCGGTCGGCTGACGCGCGTGTTCTTTCGCAGGAGAAGCCAGATCGCCCAGATCGCCGCGACGGCGAGGAGCCATTTCACGCCGACAACGCCAGCGCCGGATCGGGAAGCTGGAGCGCCGCCATCATCTCACGCAGTTCCTGACGCGCGGCGACGTGGCTGAGGCCCATCGCGCCGAACTCCTTGGCATCGATCATCGTCAGCCCGGCGGGGAAGAGTTCGCGGTAGATCACACGTTCGCCGAGGCCCGGAATGACCCGGAAGCCAACCCGCTTCGACAACTGGCCTAGTGCATCGGAGACCCGGCGCATGTTGCGCGCCTCGATGTGCTGAAGGCGGTTGCGCAGCACCACCCAATCGATCTGCGTCCCGTCCGCACGAGCCCGCTGCTTGCGCGCGTCCCAGATCAGCTCCGAATAGAAGCTTGGGCGGGTGACCTGATAGGTTTCGGGATCGACCTGTCCGATGAGGTCGAAATCGACGAAGCTGTCATTCATCGGGGTGACCAGCGTGTTCGACAGTGCTGCCGCGGTGCGCGCGAACGGATCGTCGCGGCCGGGGGTGTCGACGACCAGATAGTCCGCATTGGCGGACAGGCGCTGCCAAAGATCCTCGAATACGGTTTCGTTGGTGCCGTCGTGCGTCGCATGGACCGGCATCGGCAGGGCGCTGCCGGTCCGCTTCATCGTCGCGGCACGATTGTCCAGATAACGGCCGACGGTTCGCTGGCGATGATCCAGATCGAGGCAGGCGACCCGCGCGCCCTTTGCGGCGAGCGCAATCGCGACGTGCACTGCGGTCGTCGATTTGCCCGTGCCGCCCTTTTCGTTGGCGAAGACGATGACGTGAGGCCCTTCGGGCACGGCGTATTCCTTGTTGATCGGGTCCCGGACCCTCCATAGAAGCCGCGCGCGCAATGTTCGAGGGGGTTTGAAGGTGCGGACGGTCAGGGATCTCGAGAGCCTGCGCGTGGCAGTGGCGACGTGGCGCGTCGAAGGCCACAAGGTGGCGCTGGTACCGACAATGGGCGCGCTCCACGCCGGGCACATGGCGCTGATCGACGCGGCGAAGCGCCCGGGCACCAAGGTGGTGGCGTCGATCTTCGTCAATCCCAAGCAGTTCGCGCCGACCGAGGATCTCGGCCGCTATCCGCGGCGCGAGGCGAGCGATGCGCGGATGCTGACGGAAGCCGGCTGCGACCTGCTCTGGATGCCCGACGTCGCCACGATGTATCCCGACGACTTCGCGACCACCGTCACGGTCGATGGCGTGACCGCCGCGTTCGACGGTGCCGCGCGGCCTGGCCATTTCGATGGCGTGGCGACCGTGGTGACCAAGCTGTTCAATCAGGTCCGCGCCGATGTCGCGCTGTTCGGCGAGAAGGATTTCCAGCAGCTGGCGGTGATCCGGCGGATGGTCGCCGATCTCGACATGCCGATCGAGATCGTCGGGGTGCCAACTCAGCGCGACGACGACGGCCTCGCGCTGTCGTCGCGCA
>DATLME010000101.1:0-2205 GCA_035537395.1 Sphingomonas sp.
ATCGTCTATGTCGGGTCGAAGACCGGGCGCGACGGCATCCACGGCGCGACCATGGCATCGGCGGATTTCTCCGAGGATTCCGAGGAGAAGCGCCCCACCGTCCAGGTCGGCGACCCCTTCACCGAAAAGCTGCTGATCGAGGCGTGTCTCGAACTGATGGCGACCGACGTGATCGTCGCGATCCAGGACATGGGCGCCGCCGGGCTCACCTCCTCGTCGGTCGAGATGGCGTCGAAAGGCGGGGTCGGTATCGAGCTCAAGATGGACGACGTGCCGCAACGCGAGACCGGCATGACGCCGTACGAGATGATGCTCTCGGAGAGCCAGGAGCGGATGCTGATGGTGCTCAAACCGGGCCGCGAGGGCGAGGCCGAGGCGATCTTCCGCAAATGGGAACTCGACTTCGCGGTGATCGGCCGCGTCACCGACACCGGCCGGATGGTCCTGACCTTCAAGGGCGAGACGGTGTGCGACATCCCGCTGGGCCCGCTCGCCGACGATGCGCCAGCGTATGACCGTCCGCACGTGAAGACCGAGGCCCCCGCCCCCCTGGGCGAATTGCCGGCCTCGACCGACATCGCGGCCGACCTGCTGACGCTGATGGCCTCGCCCGATCTCGCGTCGCGGCGCTGGATCTGGGAGCAGTATGATCACATGGTCGGCGGCGACACCGTCCAGCGCCCCGGCGGCGACGCTGCGGTGGTGCGGGTCCATGGCACCGCCAAGGGGCTCGCGATCAGCACCGATTGCACGCCGCGCTATTGCTATGCGGACCCTTACGAGGGCGGCAAGCAGGCGATCGCGGAATGCTGGCGCAATCTCACCGCGGTCGGCGCGACCCCGCTCGCCACCACCGACTGCATGAACTTCGGCAACCCGCAGCGTCCCGAAATCATGGGCCAGTTCGTCGGCTGCATCGAAGGCATGGCAGCGGCGTGTACCGCGCTCGATTTCCCGATCGTGTCGGGCAACGTCAGCCTCTATAACGAGACCAAGAACGACGACGGCACCGGCACCGCGATCCTGCCGACTCCTGCGATCGGCGGGATAGGGCTCCTCGCCGACTGGTCGAAGAGCGCGACGATCGCCTTCAAGGACATCGGCGACATCATCCTCACCGTCGGCACCCGCGCCGGGCATCTCGGCCAGTCGCTCTGGTTGCGCGAGGTCCACGGGCGCGACGGGCGCGACGCAGGTCCCCCGCCCGCGGTCGATCTCGCCGCCGAGCGCCGCACGGGTGATTTCATCCGCAAGGGCATCGCCGCGGGCTATTTCAGCGCGGTCCATGACGTGGCCGATGGCGGGATCGCGGTCGCCGTCGCGGAGATGGCCCTGGCCGGCAATGTCGGGGCGATGATCGACCGCAAGCAGCCCTTCGACGGTCCCCGCTCCTTCTTCGCGGAGGATCAGGGCGTCTATCTGGTCACGGTTCACGATCATGCGCTGATGGACGTCCTCGCCGAGGCGCACGCCGCCGACGTCCTCATCGAGCCGCTCGGCAGGACCGGCGGACGACGACTGATCTTCGAGCTTCCCGACAGCGACCATGTCGTTGCGCTCGACACCCTGCGCACTGCGCACGAGGGGTTTTTCCCGACGTTGATGGGGGCCGACGCGGCGTTGGCGTAGGCCGGCGCCCAGTCGCTATCGACCGTCACCCCGGACCTGTTCCGGGGTCCACCGCGTCGCGTACAAAACGCTGTTGCTCACGCGGCTGGGTGGATGCCGGACAAGCCCGTCCTGACGGCCGCGCTGCATGCGGACGAGACGCTCCCCATCCGCCCTCACCCGGATTAGTTCTGGGGTCTGCGATGCCGCGAATGCGGCCTCGGTATAGCGGGGAGGTCGGTGCAGGAACAAAACCCGGCATGACGGCTGCTGCTTAATGCGAATGCAACGCAAAACGGCTTGCGAGTTATTCTCAATATCGGTATCAAGCATCTCGGAGCGAGGGGAAGCCGCATGGTCGTTTGTGTCTGCAATGCTATCCGCGAAACCCAGGTGCGCGCCGCGGCGCGTAGCGGCTGCATGACTGCCTGCCAGGCGTTCCAGTCGCTCGGCCGTCAGCCGAAATGCGGCCAATGCACCGTGATAGCGCGAGCTATTATCGACGAGGAACGTGCTGCAGCGTAACGCTCGCATTACGTAAGAACCGCAGAAATCCGCCATTTTCGCGCTTGCCGCGCGCCTGCCGCTGCCTGTACA
>DATLME010000102.1:0-3063 GCA_035537395.1 Sphingomonas sp.
GCCCCGCATCCTCGGCGTGCGGCGCGTCATGTGCGTGCTCGTCATGGGCATTGCCGTCATGCGCGTGATCGTCGTGCCCATGGGCATCGTGGAGCGCGTGCTGGATGTGCTCGGAGGCCGCCCAGCGCGGGGTTCCCCAGACGGTCAGGAACATCAGCCGCCACGAATAGAAGCTGGTCAGCAAGGCGACGAGCACGCCGACGAACCACACCCCGGGCTGGCCCGCGGCCCAGCTCGCCTCGATGATCGCATCCTTCGAGTGGAAGCCGGCAAAGCCGAACGCGGTGTTGCCGAAGATCCCCGGCAGCCCGACCCCGGTGATCGCGAGCGTCCCCATCATCATCGTCCAGAAGGTGATCGGGATGCTTTTGCGCAGGCCGCCATAATAGCGCATGTCCTGTTCGTGGTGCATCGCGTGGATTACCGAACCCGCGCCGAGGAACAGCAGCGCCTTGAAGAAGGCGTGCGTGAACAGGTGGAACATCGCCGCGCCATAGGCGCCGACACCTGCCGCGAAGAACATGTAGCCGAGCTGCGAGCAGGTCGAATAGGCGATCACGCGCTTGATGTCGGTCTGCACCAGTCCGACGGTGGCGGCGAAGAGGCACGTAGCGGCGCCGATCGTCGTTACCACGGTCAGCGCGGTCGCGCTCTGTTCGAACATCGGCGACAGCCGGCAGACCATGAACACGCCCGCGGTGACCATCGTCGCGGCATGGATCAGCGCCGACACCGGGGTCGGCCCCTCCATCGCATCGGGCAGCCAGGTGTGAAGGCCGAGCTGTGCCGACTTGCCCATCGCTCCGATGAACAACAACAGGCAGAGCACCGTCATCGTATCGAAGCGCGTGCCTAGGAAGCCGATCGTCGCGCCGGTCATGCTCGGTGCGGCGGCGAGGATTTCCGGGATCGAGACGGTGCCGAACACCAGATACGTGCCGAAGATCCCGAGCATGAAGCCGAGATCGCCGACGCGATTGACGACGAACGCCTTGATCGCTGCGGCATTCGCGGAGGGCTTCTTGAACCAGAAGCCGATCAACAGATAGCTGGCGAGCCCGACGCCCTCCCAGCCGAAGAACATCTGCACGAGGTTGTTCGCGGTGACGAGCATCAGCATCGCGAAGGTGAACAGCGACAGATAGGCGAAGAACCGCGGCTGGTCCGGGTCTTCTTCCATATAGCCCCAGCTATACAGATGGACGAGCGCGGAGACGCTGGTGATCACCACCAGCATCACCGCCGTCAGCGCATCGACGCGGAGCGCCCAGGCGGCGTTGAAGTCGCCGCTCTGGATCCAGTTCAGCACCGGGGTCACCGAGGCGGTGTTCGCGCCCGACATGAAGCCGATGAAGATCGGCCACGACAGCGCGGCGCTGACGAACAGCGCGGCGGTCGTGATCGCCTTTGCCGGCACGTTGCCGATCGCGCGATTGCCGAGTCCAGCGACGATCGCCGCGAGCAGCGGCAGGAAGACTATCAGCGAAATCAACCGACTTACCCCTTCATCCGGTTGACGTCGTCGACCGCGATCGTGCCGCGACCGCGGAAATAGATGACCAGGATCGCGAGCCCGATCGCGGCCTCGCCCGCCGCGACGGTCAGCACGAACATCGCGAACACCTGGCCGACCAGGTCATGCAGGTACGCCGAGAAGGCGACGAAGTTGAGGTTCACCGCCAGCAGGATCAGCTCGATCGCCATCAGGATGACGATCAGGTTCTTGCGGTTGAGGAAGATGCCGAGCACCCCCATCGTGAACAGGATCGCCGCGACGACGAGATAGTGGACCAGACCGATCACAGCTGCATCCCCTCGCCCACCGGCGGCCGCACGTTGCGCGTTGCATCCTGCGGTCGGCGGGCGTTCTGCCGCGAGATGTTCTGGCCGCGGACCCCGCCGCGCTGCCGATGCGTCAGCACGATCGCGCCGATCATCGCGACCAGCAGCACCAGCCCGGCACCCTCGAACACGAACAGATAGCGCGTGTAGAGCAGGTTGCCGATCGCCTGGATGTTGGGCACCGTCGTGTCGGTCGGCGCCGCGCGGCGTCCGAGCTCGATCGAGCCTGCGCTCCACGCACCCAGCCCGATGATGATCTCCGCCGCCAGCGCTACCGCGAGCGCGAGGCCAAGCGCGAAATAGCGCGCGATGCCGACGCGCAGTTGAGCGACCTCGATGTCGAGCATCATCACGACGAACAGAAACAGCACCGCGACCGCGCCGACGTAAACGATCACCAGCAGCATCGCGATGAACTCGGCACCCACGAGTACCATAAGCCCCGCCGCGTTGAAGAACGCGAGGATCAGCCACATCACGGAATGGACCGGATTGCGCGACGAGATCGTCAGCGCCGCCGACCCGATCACGATCACGGCGAACAGATAAAAGGCGATGGCCTGGATCAACGACGAGCCCCGATTTTTGATCGTGCTCCCGCGACGGCGGGAGCCCAGTCCAGAGAAAATGCCCGTACCCCCGCCATTGCGGGTGAACAGGGAGGTAAGAATGCGGCGGCCTTAACGGTACGGCGCATCGGCGGCAAGGTTGGCACCGATCGAACGTTCCCAGCGATCGCCATTATCCAGCAATTTCGCCTTGTCGTAGATCAGTTCCTCGCGTGTCTCGGTCGAGAATTCATAGTTCGGGCCCTCGACGATCGCATCCACCGGGCACGCCTCGGCGCACAGACCGCAATAGATGCACTTCGTCATGTCGATGTCGTAGCGCGTGGTGCGACGGCTGCCGTCGTCGCGCGGCTCGGCCTCGATCGTGATCGCAAGCGCGGGGCAGACCGCCTCGCACAGCTTGCACGCGATGCAGCGTTCCTCGCCATTCGGGTAGCGACGCAGCGCATGCTCGCCACGGAACCGCGGCGACACCGGGTTCTTCTCGAACGGATAGTTGATCGTCGCCTTGGGCTTGAAGAAGTATTTCAGCGTCAAGGCGTGCGCCTTCACGAACTCCCAAAGGGTGACGGACTTGATCCAATGGGCGATCATGATGGGGCTCTCAAATTGGTCATGCGCGAGCGGCAACTCGGCATGTAATCGTCGGCGC
>DATLME010000103.1:0-3131 GCA_035537395.1 Sphingomonas sp.
GCCGATCACGGGCGGCGGCGCGGTGCCGACCTCGACCGGCAACAAGGCGTTGATGCTGGAAGAGGCGCTGATCTTCGAGATCGGCGACGGCGAAACGACCGGGGTGGATTTCGCCCTTGGTGCTCCTGCGAAGGCAGGAGCCCAGGGTACCGAGCGGAGCGCCGATGGCCCTGGGCTCCTGCCTGCGCAGGAGCACAAGCTCGGCGGCCTGGCGCGGACGGCGCCAATCGGCCTGCCCGGCTTGTCGGAGCCGGAAACGGTGCGGCACTACACGCGGCTGTCGCGGCAGAACTATGCGATCGACCTCGGGCTGTTCCCGCTCGGGTCGTGCACGATGAAGCATAATCCGCGGCTCAACGAGAAGATCGCGCGCCTGCCGGGCTTTGCCGACCTTCACCCGCTCCAGCCGGTCGATACCGTGCAGGGCGCACTGGGCGTGATCAACGAGCTGGCGGTGTGGCTGATCAAGCTGACCGGCATGCACGGCGTCGCGATGAGCCCCAAGGCGGGTGCGCATGGAGAGCTTTGTGGCATCCTGTGCATCAAGGCCGCGCTCGAGAAGCGCGGTGAGGGGCATCGCAAAATCGTCCTGGTGCCCGAAAGCGCGCACGGCACCAACCCGGCGACCGCAGCCTTTGCAGGCTTTACGGTCGAGGATATCCCCGCCGATGCCGACGGCCGCGTCGACACGGCTGCGCTGAAGGCGCGGCTGGGACCGGACATCGCCGCGGTGATGATCACCAATCCGAACACCTGCGGGCTGTTCGAACGCGACCTGAAGGACATTTCCGACGCGGTCCACGCTGCGGGCGGCTATGTCTATTGCGACGGCGCGAACTTCAACGCGATCGTCGGGCGGGTGCGCCCGGGCGACCTTGGCGTCGACGCGATGCACATCAACCTGCACAAGACCTTTTCCACCCCGCACGGCGGCGGCGGACCGGGGTCGGGGCCGGTGGTGCTGTCGGAAGCGCTGAGCCCGTTCGGGCCGTTGCCGTTCACCGAGCGCCATGCCGACGGGCATATCACGCTCGTCGAGGAAGAGACGTTCGCGGATCGTCACCCCGATGCGTTCGGCCGGATGACCGCCTTCCACGGCCAGATGGGGATGTTCACGCGCGCGTTGACGTACATCCTCAGCCACGGCGCGGACGGACTGCGCCAGGTCGCCGAGGATGCGGTGCTCAATGCGAACTACGTCCTGCGCAGTCTGGACGATGTGCTCGACGCGCCGTTCGGCGGTGCGGGCCCGTGCATGCACGAGGCGCTGTTCTCCGATTCGAACCTTGCCGAGGGTTTTTCGACGCTGGACGTCGCCAAGGGGCTGATCGACGAAGGCTTCCACCCGATGACGGTGTATTTCCCGCTGGTGGTGCACGGCGCGATGCTGGTCGAGCCTACCGAAACCGAGAGCAAGGCCGCACTCGACCAGTTCATCGGTGCGCTGCGCTCCGTGGCGGAGCGGGCCAAGGCGGGCGATGTCGCGCTGAAATCGGCGCCGCATTTCGCGCCGCGGAGCAGGCTCGACGAGACGCTTGCGGCGCGCAAGCCGGTGCTGGTGTGGAAGGACAGGGCGCTGGCGGAGGCGGCTGAGTAGAGGGACCCGGATTGTCGTTGGACCGGGTTGTCTGGATCGGGGCAGCACGTCCCCACATCGTCATCCCGGCGCACGCCGGGACCGAGAGCCACAAGCGTGGCGCGCGTAACCCTGGGTCCCGGGTCGAGCGCGGGATGACGGAATTGGGTGGGGTGCGCGCAAAGCTCGCGACGAACGGGCTGGTCAGGGGTTGGCGCGGTCGATCAGTTCGCGATCGGGCCGGCTTCCTGGGTCATCGTGCGTTGGCGGACATGTTCGCGCCAGACGATGTAGAGGCCGCTCGCGACGATCAGCGGCGCGCCGATCCAGGTCGACGAGGCGGGCAGGACGTCGAACACCAGCCAGCCGAACAGCGTCGCCCATAGCAGGCTGGAATAATCCATCGGCACCACGATCGCGACCGGACCCAGGCGGAGCGAACTGGTCATCGCGATCTGGGCGAGGCCGCCGAGCGTGCCGATCGCGGCAAGCCAGAACCATGTCATCGGCGCATGCGGCTGCGCCGCGGCGGCGTAGACCAGCGACAGCGGCAGCAGCGACAGCGCGGAAAACCAGAACACCGTGGTCAGCGCGCTTTCGGTACGCCCCATCTGCCGCAGCAGGATGGTGACCGTGGCGGTACCGAGCGCGCCGGCGAGCGCACAACCCGCGCCCCAGAGCGGGAAATGCGCGCCGCCGGGCTGCGCGACGATCAGCACGCCGACGAACCCGGTGGCGACCGCGGCCCAGCGGTGCCAGCCGGTCGGCTCGCGCAGGACGAGCGCGCCGAGGATGGTGGCGAAGACGGGTACGGTGAAATTGATCGTCGTCGCCTCGGCGAGCGGCAGCGCGACGATCCCGGTGAAGGTGAGGGTCATCGCGGTGAGCCCGACGATCGCACGCAGGACGTGCGAGGGCAGGCGGCGGGTGGCGACGGTGCGCAGGCCCGGCCCCGCGGCGATCACCGCGGCGACGAGCAGGCAGGCCCCGAACTGGCGGAAGAACAGGATCTCGCCGAGCGCCGCGCCGCTGCGTTCGGCGAGCTTGATGGTGACGTTCATCGACGCGAAGATCAGCACCGAGGTGAGGCGGAGCGCGATCGCGGGGAGGATGCGGTCGGTGGTCGCCATGTCGTCCGTCCTTCCGTCGTTCCGTCATGCCGGGCTGGTTCCGGCGTCCACCGTCGGCTGGTCCGACGGCGGTGCTCTTGCGGGACAGTGGACCCTGGAACAAGTCCGGGGTGACGATGGCTCGACGGTATGCGGTTTCGCGCTCTTCCCGCGTACGGCCGCACACGTCCGGGGTGACGGCAAAACCCGAAGGCTGTAACGCCCGCTCCATGATCAAGCATGCCCTTCCCGTCACCCGCGCCGCCGATTTCGCCGCGTGGTACCAGTCCGTCATCGCCGAGGCCGATCTCGCCGAAGAATCCGGGGTTCGCGGGTGCATGGTGATCCGGCCCTGGGGCTATGGCATCTGGGAGCGGATCCAGCGGCTGCTCGACGACCGGATCAAGGCGACGGGCCACGAGAATTGCTATTTTCCGCTGTTCATC
>DATLME010000104.1:0-6513 GCA_035537395.1 Sphingomonas sp.
GGCATATTCGTCCCAGCCGAGCTCCTTCTTGCGGTACGCGTCGAGCATCTCGGCGGTCGGGGCGAGCAGCGCCTCGACCGAATAGCCGATGTCCGCGATCCGGCCGAGGAAGAAGCGCAGGTCGTCCTGCTTGGCGAACCCCGCAAGCTGCGACACGCGGTTGAGGCGGGTGTCGTGGACATGGCGGACCCCCGCGCGTTCGAGACGCCCGAAGAAGTCGGCGGCCTTGCTCTTGGTGAAGCCGATCGTGAAGAGCTTCATGGCGTGTCCTCCGGGGCGGGGCGCGGCGCTTCGCGGAACGCGATCGCCGCGGACTGGCGCTCATAGGCGGCCGTGACCGCGACCTCCCAGTCGCCCGGCGCTGCCAGCAGGGGTGGCGGCGTCAGGCCGTGAACGGCGACTAGCCTCGCCTCGAACGCGGCGTGGTCCTCGGTCGCTCCGTCGGTGTGGACGTGGGTCGTGCGGTCGTGAAGGTCGCCGAGATGATGACAGACGAGCACCGCGCGATGGCACTCGATCGGGTCGCGTTCGGAGCAGACCAGCGCGAGGTTCAGCGACCGCACCCCCTTGCGGACGCGGTCGAGTCCGGCTGCGAAATCGGCGGTGCGCGCGATCCGCTCATAGGTTGCCTGCCCGTCGACATAGCAGCTGCGGTCCTTGGGCCGCGCGCCGAGCAGGCCGCCGAGAAAGACGTATTTGATGTCCGCCGCGTTGAGGTGGCCGCGAAAGGGCCCGCGCGTGAAATCGGGCTTGTAGGTCGAATAGGGCGTCGAGCGGACGTCGCACACGACGTCGATCGCGCTGGCACGAAGCAACGCGACGAAGCCCGGCATGTCGAGCCCCGAATAGCCGATCGTGAAAAGCGAACCCATGTGGCTGTTAAGCAGGCACGATCAAACCGTTCAACTGCAGGTAGCAGCGCTTCGGATTGTGGCTGCCTTGCGGGCCGGCCCAGCCGCGCGCGAGGCCGAGCCGGAGCGCGACGTTGCCGGTGACGCCCGCGAGACGCTGGTTGAGCAGGCCCATGCCGATCGCCGGCTCGGGGGTGCGGATCGCGACCTCGGTCACCGACAGATTGTGCCAGACGCCGGGCGGATCCTGCCAGGAGACCTGGACCTTGTCGAACGGCACCGAGACCTGGAGGCGCGCCGCATCGACCAGCAGGCAGCCGAGCGAGCGACATTTGGTGCCGTCGTCGACATATTTGCCGGTGACGAGCTGCCCCGCGAACAGCGTGTCGAGATCGGGGTCTGCGGTCTCGACACAGGCCTGGTAGAGCTGCGCCGGAGACGCCACCGCCAAGGGCGTGACATACGAGCAGCGGAAATCCTCGGTCGCGTGCGGGTAATGGGGCGCCGCAGCGGCCGCCGCCGGAGTCAGCCCGACGATGTTGCCGACGCGGAGATAGTTCTTCTCCACCCAGGTGGCTTCATCCCAATTGGATCCATCTTCCGTCAACGGCCTGCGCATCTTCCCGGTCGCGAGGTCGATGCCTGCGACGCAGACCAGCCCGTTGGTCATCCGGGTGACCTCGGTGATCAAAACCTGGCGGTCGTTCGGCTTGTCATGCTTCACCAGCAGATCGGACAGCATCGGGGTCTCCACGTCCGCGCCGGGATGCGCGGGCATGCTCCCTAGGGTCCGACCACCCCGGCGGCTGTCGCGAGCTGGTCCGTTTCGGAGGTTAGCGGACGATCCGCTTACGGCTTCCCGGCACGTCGCCACGCCAGCGAGCGGCGGTTGAGCTCGGCAAGGTCTTCGTCCCCCGCGATCGCGGCCTCGCCGAGCGCGACCGCACGCGCCAGCGCATCGACCGCGATGTGGCGATAGGCGGGGCGGCCGGCGACCGCGTCGTACCAGCGCCCGCCGACCGCATTGTCGAGCAGGATGCGCTGGAAGCAATGGTCCGCGCTGACCGGCCAGCCGCGTGGCCGGGCAAGCCCGGGAAGCGTCTCGCGGGTCAGCGCGAGCCAGCTGGCTTCGAGTGCGGTTCGATCGACGGCCATGGCGCGCTCGCGTCAGGCGGTGCCCATCACCTGCACCGCGAACCGTTCCATCTCCTCGGCCTGCGGGCTCATCTGCAGCAGCAACAGATCGACCCCGGCGGCGGCATATTCCTCGATCCGTTCGCGAAGCTGTTCGGGGGTGCCGACCAGATTGGGGCGAAGACCGCGGTTCGACACCGAATATTCCTGCAGCTTCATCTCGCGCTCGAGCTGGGTGCCCGACAGCCACTGGTCGAAATTGGCATAGCCGGCGGGCAGTTCGGCGACGGTGGTGATCCGCTCGAGCTCGCGCTTCGCCTCCGCCTCGCTGTCGCGGACGATCGCATAGGCGGCCATCCCGAACTGCATCGGCGCGCCGCCCGCGGCTTCGCGGCGCGCTGCCATGTCGGCGATCTTGGGTGCGATCGCCACGGCCGGATCGCCGTGCATCACATAGGCGTCGCATTGCGCGGCGATCAGCGCCTTGGCCTTGTCGCTTTCGCCCCCGGCATAGACCGTCGGGCGCTTGGCGGGCTTCGGCGAGCAGATCGCCTTGTCGGTGGTGTAGAACTGCCCCGCGAAGCTGAACCGTTCCTCGGTCCACAGCCCGTCGACCACGCTCAGCCACTCGGCGGTGCGCGCATAGCGATCGTCATGCTGGTCGAACTGGAGGCCATATTGCTGCGCCTCGTCCGCCCACCAGGACGACACGACGTTGAGCGCGAGCCGCCCGCCCGAGATCCGGTCGATATTGGCGGCAGCCTTGGCGAACAGGGCGGGGTGGTGGAAATTGGGCCGGACCGCGACCATCAGCTCGATCTCGTCGGTCACCGCCGCGAGCGCCGCCGCGGTCGACCAGGCATCGAGCGCGGGCTGCTCGACGCCCTTGATATCGTTGAGGTTGAGCTCGGCGATCAGCGTGAGGTCGTAGCCCCAGCGTTCCGCCCGCTGGGTCAGCGCCTTGGTGTAGTCCCAGCTCGCCTCCATTCCCTCGTCGGCGACGTTGCGGAGCCAGCCGCCGAACACCGGGGTCCAATAGCCATACCGCATCAGCGCGTCCTCTCGATGGTGGCAATCAGGTAATCGACCAGCCGGTCATGCGGGTCCCAGCCGAGCGTTTCGAGCGGCTTCGCCACGAAGTTCGACAGCGCGTTGATGTCGTAGAACCGTGCCACGCCGTCGCGATCGTCGATCATCACCTCGACGCCGCCGACGTCCATGTCGACCGCCGCCGCGATCCGCTCCGCCGCGTCGCGCAGCGCGGCCGCCGGCTCGACCGACGCCATCGAGATCCCCGATCCGGGCACCACGCAGGCATCGGCGGGGCAGAGGTCGAACGCACCACCCCCCGCGACGTCGATCGCGTAGAGATAGCGTCGGTCGAGCGTCTCGATCCGCGTGATCGCGCCACCCCTGACCGGGACATATTCCTGCACCAGCAGCACGCCGTCGACGCTCGTCGGCAGGCCGCGATCGGCGACCGCCGCGCGCAATTCCTCGATCGTGTCGAAACGCACGATGCCCGCGCCCGAGCCGCCGATATTGGCCTTTACCACCAGCGGGAAACGCAGGCTCGCCGCGGCGGCCACCACGTCGCCGGCACGGTGGACGATGCGGGTGGCGGGGATCGCGAGTCCGAGCGACGCGATCAGCGCCAGCTGCCGCGCCTTCGATGCGTCGATCGCCATCACGTCGGCGCCGTTCAGGACACGTGCGCCCGACCTGCGCCAATGATCGAGCCGCGCGATCGTCGCGAAGATCGGATGTTCGTCCGCGCGGAGGAAGCTCGACATCGCGATCCGGTTGAACATCACCGGTGCCGGCGCCTGCGTGTCCGCCGGGTCCCAGGCCCCGTCGGGGGACAAGGTCGCGAAGTCGACGCCACGCCGCTCGAGCGCGGCGAACAAGGGTGCGAACCAGGCGGGATGCTCGTAGAGGATGGCGAGATCGGTCATCGCGCCGACATGCGGTCGCTCGCGGTGATGCGCAAGCCGATGATGAAGACGGAGCCGATGACCGACACGCTGATCTTTACTCCCGACCATGTCGATCTGGCGCGCTCGCCGCTGCGCCGGGGCATCGCCGAGCCGACCTATGTGCTCGGCGCGTTCAATCCCGGCTTCACCCGCCTCCCGAACGGCAATCTGCTGATGATGGTCCGGATCGCCGAAGCATTGGCAGAGCCGGTGCGCGGCGACACCGTGCGCGCGATCCGCTGGACGCCGTCCGGCTATGTGCTCGACAGCCACCGGCTCGACGCGGTCGACATGCGCGATCCGCGCCAGTTCGAAATCCGCGGCAGCCGTCACCGCGTGCTGGCGCTGACCTCGCTGTCATGGCTGTTGCCGGTCGAACTGGACCCGAGCGGCGAGCGCATCCTCGCGATCCACTATGATCGCGCGATCGAACCGGCGGCCAGCTACCAGGATTATGGTGTCGAGGATGCGCGCATCAGCCGCATCGGAGACCGCTGGTACATGACGACCTGTTCGGTCAGTGCCGAGCGCCACTGCACGACGCTGCACGTCTCGCGCGACGGCCTGAACTACACGCTCGAGGGGATCGTGCTCGATCACCAGAACAAGGACATGATCCTGTTCGAGGGGCTGGTCGGCGGTGCTTTCATGGCGCTGACCCGGCCGCTCGGCGAAGTCTATTTCGCCTATCCCGACGACAGCCCCTGGGTTGGGGGGCCGTCGATCAACCTCGCCCGCTCGCCGGACGCGCTGCACTGGCGTCCGCTCGACGCGCCGGGCATTCGCGCGCGCAAGGGATCGACCTCGGCGATGAAGATCGGCGGCGGGACCCAGCCGATCCTTACCGATGCGGGCTGGCTGCTGATCTATCACGGAGTCGAGGCGCGCGAGACGGTGGGGATTTATCGCAGCTTCTGGGCGTTGCTCGACCGCGACGATCCGTCGATCATCCGGCGGATCGAGGATGGTGCTCCACTGCTCGAGGCCGATCCAGCGCTCACCGCGGCGATCGCGCGCCAGATGTACCTGCCGACCCCGGTCGTCTTCACCACCGGGCTGGTCGACTTAGGCGACGACTACCTCGTCGCCAGCGGCGAGGCCGATCTCGCCTGCCGGCTCACCCGCTTGTCGAAGGACCTGTTCGCATGACCCTGTGGTGGCAATCCGGCACGATCTACCAGGTCTATCCGCGCTCGTTCCAGGACAGCGACGGGGACGGCATCGGCGACCTGAAGGGCATCGAGGCGCGGCTCGACCATCTCGTCCAGCTCGGCGTCGATGCGGTCTGGATTTCACCGATCTTCCCGTCGCCGATGGCCGATTTCGGGTACGACGTGGCCGACTATACCGGCATCGACCCGCGTTTCGGTACGCTCGCCGACTTCGACGACCTGCTTGCCGCCGCGCATGCCCGCGGACTGAAGCTGCTGCTCGATTTCGTGCCCAACCATTCGTCGAGCGAGCATCCGTGGTTCCAGGCCAGCCGCAGCGCCCGCGACGACGTCAAGCGCGACTGGTACATCTGGCGCGACCCTGCCCCCGGCGGCGGCCCGCCCAACAACTGGCAGAGCTTCTTCGGTGGCAGCGCATGGGAGTGGGACGAGGCGACGGGCCAATATTACCTGCACCTGTTCCTGAAGGAACAGCCCGATCTGAACTGGCGCAATCCGGCGGTCCAAGCGGCGATGCTCGATGCGATGCGCTTCTGGTTCGATCGCGGGGTCGACGGATTTCGCATCGACGTCCTGTGGCTCGCGATCAAGCACCCCGATTTCCCCGATAACCCGCCGAACCATGCATGGCGGGAGGGCATGCAGGACATCGATCGCCTGTTGCCGGTCCATTCGGCCGACCAGCCCGCAATCACCGAGGTGGTCACCGCGATGCGCGCGCTCGCCGACGGGTATGACGAACGCGTGCTGATCGGCGAGATCTACCTGCCCTTCGATCGGCTCGTGGCCTATTACGGACCGGATGGGGGCGGGGTGCATTTGCCGTTCAACTTCGAACTGCTGCAAACGCCGTGGACCGCGCAGGCGATCGGCAAGGTCATCACCGACTATGAAGCCGCGCTCCCGCCGGGCGCCTGGCCCAATTGGGTGCTCGGCAATCATGACAAGCCGCGCATCGCCGCGCGGGTCGGTGACGCGCAGGCCCGCGTCGCCGCGGTGCTGCTCCTGACCTTGCGGGGTACCCCGACGCTCTATGCCGGCGACGAGATCGGCCTTGCCGGCGAACCGATCCCGCTGGATCGCGTCCAGGATCCGCAGGCGCTGCGCGAACCCGGTATCGCCTTCAACCGCGACGAGGTCCGCATGCCGATGCCGTGGGATGCGAGCCCGCAGGCCGGGTTCACCACTGGCGAGCCGTGGCTGCCGCTCAACCGCGACTGGCGCACCCGGAACGTCGCGACGCAGGCCGCCGATCCCGCCTCGATGCTCGCGCTCCACCGCGACCTGCTTGGGCTCCGTCGTCGTCACGCCGCACTTGCCATCGGCAGCATCGCCTTGCTCGCGGTCGAGGGCGACGTGCTCGCCTATGAGCGTGTCCAT
>DATLME010000105.1:0-3645 GCA_035537395.1 Sphingomonas sp.
CAGGGTCGACAGGAACAGCGACGGCTCCTCCACGCCCTCATGCGCCTCGTCGCCTTCGCCGGCGATCAGCTTCAACGCCGCAGACCGCGCCATGGATGCAATCGGCCAGCGCACCGTCGTGAGCGGCGGCCAGACATGCGCGGCGATGGGGGTATCGTCGAAGCCGATGATCGACAGGTCGCGCGGGATCTCGAGCCCGCGCTGCCGCGCCGCATGGATCACTCCGGCCGCCATCTCGTCGTTGCTGGAGAAGATCGCGGTCGGACGCGGCATCAGGTCGAGCAGGCGCTCGGCCGCGACGATCCCCGATTCGAAGGTATAGTTGCCGTCCGCGATCATGCTCCGCGGCAGCGCGATGCCCGCGGCGGCGAGCGAATCCTCGAACCCCTGGCGGCGTTCGCGTGCCGAGCGGAAGCCATGCGGTCCGCCGATCAGGCCGATCCGGCGATGCCCCTGGGCGAGCAGATAATCGGTCGCCCCGCGCACCGCCTCGCGATCGTTCGACGCCACCATGTGCTCGGGCGCGTCGAGCGCCACCGATCCCATGCGGACGTAGCGACAGCCGATCGCATCGCACAGCTCGGCGACCGAGTCGTTCTCGCTGACCGGCGGCATCAGCAGCACGCCGAACAGCCGCTGGCGCTCGAGAAAATGGCGCAGATCGTCGAGCATCGTCGCCGAGCCGCGATCGAGCGGGCGGACCACCATCTCGAATTCGGTGCCGCGCAGCGCCTCGAGCATGCCCTGCTGGACGTTCATCACGGTCTGCGCGTTGGGATTGTCGTGCACCAGTCCGATCAGGAAATTGCGGCGCAGCGCCAGCGCGCGCGCCTGCGGGTTCGGAATGTAGCCGAGTTCGCCGATCACGGTCTCGACCTTGCGCCGGGTATCGTCGTTCAGCAGCGGCGACCGGTTGATCACCCGGCTGACGGTTTTCTTGGAGACGCCGGCGAGGCGGGCTACATCGTTGATCGTGGGCTGGCCGGTCTTGCGCATGCCTCGACATACCGGCGCAAGTCGCGAACGACCAGCCCGGGGCCTTGCACGACCATCCTATAAAGGTGCATATGGCTGACACCGGTGGCAGCATGCGTACCAGCAGGAGAATGACGGTGGCGATAGCGGTGCAGGTCGATCCCGGCGACAGCGTGGCGACGCTGCTCGACGACGCCCGCGCGGGCGAACGGCTCGATATCGGCGGCGTCGCGGTGACGCTCGCAAGCGACATCGGTCGCGGTCACAAGGTCGCGCTGGTGCCGATCACGCCAGGGGCGGCGGTGATCAAATACGGCTTTCCGATCGGTGTCGCTCGGCAGGCGATCGCGGTCGGCGAGCATGTCCATAGCCACAATGTCGTGACCGGGCTCAGCGGGACGCTAGACTATCGCTACGATCCGGTCGCGGCCGACATCCCGGTCGACACGGCGGCGCCCGCGACGTTCCAGGGCTATGTCCGTGAGGACGGCCGGGTCGGCACGCGCAACGAAATCTGGGTGCTGCCGACCGTCGGCTGCGTGGCGCGGACGGCGGAGCGGATCGCGACTCGCTCGGCGGCGGCGGTCGCGGGTCTGGTCGACGGGGTCCATGCGTTCGCGCATCCGCACGGCTGTTCGCAGCTCGGGCAGGATCTGGGCGGGACGCGCTCGATCCTCGCCTCGCTTGCCTGCCATCCCAATGCCGGCGGCGTGCTGATCATCGGGCTCGGCTGCGAGGAGAACCAGATCGCGGCGCTGATGGCGGAGATCCCGGCGTGGCGGCACGGCGCGATCCGGACGCTGGTCGCGCAGATCAGCGCCGACGAGGTCGAGGAAGGTTGCGCGCTGGTCGCCGAACTCGCAGCGCTGGCGGCGACGCCACGTACCGCGGTCGGGCTCGACAGGCTGGTGCTCGGGGTGAAATGCGGCGGATCCGATGGACTGTCGGGGCTGACCGCCAACCCGCTGGTCGGCCGCGTCAGCGACCGCGTTGCGGCTGTCGGCGGCCGGGTGATCGCGACCGAGATCCCCGAAATGTTCGGCGCCGAACGGACGCTGATGAACCGCGCGGCCGACGTCGAGGTGTTCGACGCGATCGTCGGGGTGGTCAACGGCTTCAAGCAATATTTCATCGACCATGGCGAGCCGGTGTCGGAGAACCCCTCCCCCGGCAATGTCGCGGGCGGGATCACCACGCTGGAGGAAAAGTCGCTCGGCGCGGTGCAGAAGGCGGGGCGCGCGCCGGTCGCCGACGTGATCGGTTATGGCCGCCGCGTGACGCGCGACGGGCTGACGATCCTCGAGGCGCCGGGCAACGACGCGGTGTCCTCGACCGCGCTCGCCGCGGCGGGCGCGACCGCTATCCTGTTCACCACCGGGCGGGGGACGCCGATGGGCTTCCCCGTGCCGACGGTGAAGATCGCGTCGAACAGCGACCTCGCCGCGCGTAAGCCCGGATGGATCGATTTCGACGCCGGCGCGGTGCTGGTCGACGGGTTCGAGCGCGCGGAGGCGGGCCTGCTCGCCCGCATCTGCGCGGTGGCATCAGGCGAGGAGACCGCGGCCGAGCGCAACGGCGAGCGCGAGATCGCGATCTGGCAACGAGGCGTGACACTATGACGCGATTGTCGAATGCCACGCTGGCGCAGGTGCCTGCCGCCCTGAGACCCCGGCGCGACACCGGCGTGGATGCGGTCGGGATCGTCCATTTCGGGCCCGGCGCGTTCCATCGCGCGCATCAGGCCGATTATGTCGATAGGGTGCTCGATCACGATCCGCGATGGGGGATCGCCGCGGTGTCGCTGCGGACCCGCGGTACGATCGATGCGCTGGCGGCGCAGGACGGGCTGTACACGCTGGCGATCCGCGATGCGGCGTCGTCGATGCGGGTCGTCGCGGCGCATCGCCGCTTCCTCGGCCCCGACGATGCCGCGCAGACGCACCGGCTGCTCGCCGATCCTGCGGTCGGGCTGGTGACGACCACCGTGACCGAAAAAGGCTATTGCCTCGCTGCGGACGGCACGCTCGACCTCGATCACGCCGATATCGTCCATGACCTCGCGCATGGCGACGTGCCGCGCAGCGTCGTAGGGTGGATCGTCGCCGGGCTGGCCGCGCGTCGGACTGCAGGCGTGGAGCCGTTCGTGCCGCTGCCGTGCGACAATCTCGCCAGCAATGGCGCCAAGCTCCACGCCGCACTCGTCGCCTTCGCAGGCCAGCGCGACGGTGCGCTCGCCGACTGGATCGCCGGCGAAGTGCGGGTGCCGTCGACGATGGTCGATTCGATCACCCCGGCGTCGGACGAGGGCCTCTATGCCGACGTCGCTTCAGCGCTGGCCGTCGAGGACCGCGCCGCCGTCCAGCGCGAAGCCTTCACGCAATGGGTGATCGAGGATGTCGGCCGGCCGATCGGCCCCGACCTTGCAGCCGCGGGAGCGATCGTCACGGACGACGTTGCGGGCTACGAAAAGGCCAAGCTGCGGATTCTCAACGGCGCGCATTCGACCCTGGCCTATGCCGGGCTGCTGCGCGGGCATGCGAGCGTCGCGGAGGCGATGCGCGACGAGCCGCTTGCCGCGTTCGTCGACTCGATGATCAAACACGACATCATGCCGATGCTGCCGCCGGTGCGCGGGCTCGATCTCGACTCGTACAGGGCGGCGGTGCTCGA
>DATLME010000106.1:0-3144 GCA_035537395.1 Sphingomonas sp.
CACTGGTTCCACAGCTTCGCGCAGGCGGCTGGGATCACGCTCCACGTCGAGACGCTGCACGGCAAGAACAACCACCACATCATCGAGAGCGCGTTCAAGGGGCTGGCGCGGGCGCTGCGCGTCGCGGTCGAGATCGACCCGCGCAAGGCGGATGCGATCCCCTCGACCAAGGGGATGTTGTGAGGGATGACTAGCCTTGCGCTGATCGATTACGGCGCCGGCAATCTCCATTCGGTCGCGAACGCGCTCGCCGCGGCGGGCGCTGCCGAGGTCACCGTCACCAGCGATCCCGCTATCGTCGCGCGCGCCGACCGTATCGTCCTGCCCGGCGTCGGTGCGTTCGGTGCGTGTGCGGCGGCGCTCCGCGCGGTGCCGGGGATGATCGACGCGATGGAGCAGCGGGTGCGCGGCGACGGCGTGCCGTTTCTCGGCATCTGCGTCGGCATGCAACTGATGGCGGAGGCAGGCGAGGAGATGGGCGTGCATGCGGGGCTCGGCTGGGTTTCGGGCCGGGTTCGCCTGCTCGAGCCCGCCGCGACCACGGCGAAGGTCCCGCACATGGGGTGGAACGATGTCGTCCCTGCCCTGCCCCACCCGCTGATCGAGCCCGGCGAGGCCTATTTCCTCCACAGCTACGCCTATGCGGGCAGCGACGTGATCGCGACCACCGACCATGCCGGCGCGGTCACCGCGGCGATCGGGCGGGACAATCTGATCGGGGTTCAGTTCCACCCCGAAAAGAGCCAGCGCTACGGCCTGGCGCTGCTCGAACGCTTCCTCGGCTGGAAACCCTGACGCCATGACCCTCATCGTTTTTCCCGCGATCGACCTGAAGGCCGGGCAGGTCGTGCGCCTCGCCGAGGGCGATATGGACCGCGCCACCGTCTATGGCGACGATCCTGCCGCGCAGGCGATGCTCTTCGCCGACCAGGGCGCGGCGCATCTACACGTTGTCGATCTCGACGGGGCCTTTGCGGGACAGTCGGTCAATGGCGAGGCGGTGCAGGCGATCGTCGGGCGCTTTCCCGGGCATGTCCAGCTCGGCGGCGGCATCCGGACCCGCGCGAACGTCGAGCGCTGGTTCGATCTCGGCGTGTCCCGGGTGGTGATCGGCACCGCCGCGCTCGAGGATCCCCAGTTCGTCCGCGACATGGCGGGCGAATTCCCCGGCGGGATCGTCGTCGCGGTCGATGCGCGCGACGGCTTGGTCGCGACCCGCGGCTGGGCGGACGTGTCCGACGTCGCGGTCGTCGACATGGCGCGGCGGTTCGAGGATGCGGGCGTCGCCGCGCTGTTGTTCACCGACGTCGGTCGCGACGGCATGCTGAAGGGATGCAACGTCGAGGCGACGGTCGACCTCGCACGCTCGGTCGACATCCCGGTGATCGCGTCGGGCGGGGTGAAGGGCATCGCCGAGATCCACGTCCTGGCGCTGCATGCGCGCGACGGGATCGAGGGGGTCATCACCGGACGGGCGTTGTACGACGGGCGGCTCGATCTGGCGGCGGCGTTGAGCGTGGCTGCAGCGGCGGCATGACCGTTCGCGCGCGCGTGATCCCGTGCCTCGACGTCGCCGACGGGCGCGTGGTGAAGGGCGTCAACTTCGTCGAATTGCGCGATGCCGGCGACCCGGTCGAGCAGGCACGCGCCTATGATGCGGCGGGCGCCGACGAGCTCTGCTTTCTCGACATCACCGCCAGCCACGAGGATCGCGGCACCATCCTCGACGTGGTCAGGCGCACTGCGGCGGTGTGCTTCATGCCGCTGACCGTCGGCGGCGGGGTGCGGACCGCGGACGACGCACGCGCACTGCTGCTCGCCGGGGCGGACAAGGTCGCGGTCAATTCCGCCGCGGTGTCGCGGCCCGAGGTCGTCGCCGACATCGCCGCGCGGTTCGGCCGGCAATGCTGCGTCGCCTCGATCGACGCCCGCCGCTCGGGCGAAGGCTGGGAGGTGTTCACCCATGGCGGCCGCCGCGCGACCGGGATCGACGCGGTCGCGCACGCGCTCCGCCTTGCCGAGCTCGGCGCAGGCGAGCTGCTGGTGACGTCGATGGACCGCGACGGCACCAGGGGCGGCTACGACCTGGCGCTGGTCCGTGCGATCGCCGATCGCACCGGCGTGCCCGTGGTCGCGTCGGGAGGGGTCGGCACGCTCGACGACCTCGTCGCCGGGATCCGCGACGGCCACGCCAGCGCCGTCCTCGCGGCGTCAATCTTCCATTTCGGCGAAGCAACCATCGCCGATGCGCACGCCGCGCTCGCCCGCGCGGGGGTCCCCGTGCGAACCCCGGTGGCAGCGAAGCCTTAACGCGGAACCGATAGGAAGCGCGGATGCCGACGCTCTTCCTGCTCGCGGTCGAATCCGGTCACAGCGGCGTCGCCCATCCGCGCACCGGACCGGAATTGTCGGACTTCGCGCTGTTTCTCGTTGCCTGCATCGGGGTGTGGCTGGTGCGGCGCGCGATGCGAGCGCGGCTGCGCAAGGATTGACCTCGCGGCGGCGCTGCGTCAGCACCCGCGGCCATGTCCGACGATATCTTCAACCGTCTCGAAGCGACGATCCAGGCACGCCGCGGCACCGCCGGTGATGTCTCATATACTGCGAGCCTGTTCGCGAAGGGCCGTGGGCGGATCGCGCAGAAGCTCGGCGAGGAGGCGGTCGAGACGGTGATCGCGGCCTGTACGGGCGATGATGCGGCGATCGTGCCCGAGGCGGCGGACCTGATGTTTCACCTGATCGTACTGCTGGCGGACGCCGGGCTGTCGCTGGACGATGTGCGTGCGGAATTGGAGCGGCGCGAGGGCGTGTCCGGGCATGAGGAAAAGGCCGGGCGGTAGTGCGGCGGTTCGCCCAAAGCCGCTTCGTCACCCCGGACTTGTTCCGGGGTCCACCGTGCCGCAAACCCGCGGCCGGCGCATTTGCGGCGGCGTGGCCCCCGGAACAAGTCCGGGGTGACGGCGTAGGTGGGTGGATCAACGGACCGATTTCGGGTGAGGTGACACGCAATGCCGATCGACGCGACCGAGCCTTATGACGATCAGAACGTCTTCGCGAAGATCCTGCGCGAGGAGATCCCGGCGCGACGGGTGTACGAGGACGCCTACGCCATCGCTTTCCACGACATCGCGCCGGCCGCGCCGA
>DATLME010000107.1:0-4907 GCA_035537395.1 Sphingomonas sp.
CGCGGCGCGGATGTAGGCCATGCCGTTCTCGGTGGTGCAGAACACCACCTTGGGGCGCGAGGCGATGCTGGATTCGCGAAGCGCGCGGAGGAAATCCATGCCGCTCATCACCGGCATGTTCCAGTCGAGCAGGATCACGTCGGGCGCCTTTGCCATGCAGGCGTCGAGCGCCGCGCGGCCGTCACAGGCTTCGCTGACCTCGAAGTCGAGCGTCTCCAGAATGTGGCGGGCGACCTTGCGGATCACCTTCGAATCGTCGACGACAAGACAGGTCTTCATGGCTGGGCCTTTTCGGAGCGGAAGCGCCGCCTGTTTGTGGCAGCAAAGCGTAAGCGGGGCGTTAAGCGGCGGCGCGAAATCGTCGGCTCACGCCGCGAAGGCGACCGCGGGGATCAGCGCGGCGAGATCGAGGATCAGCATCGGTTCGCCACCGCGCTCGACCAGCCCGGTCCCGGCCGACGCCCAGCCATTGTCGAGCGCGAGCCCCGACGACAGCGGCAGTCGTTCGAACGGTGCGACGTCCTCGAGCGAATCGACCAGGATGGCATAATGGTGGCCGTCGATCCGGGTGATCACCGCCCGACGACTCTGATCGGGGGTGCGGTCGAGCCCCAGCGCCGTGCCGGTGTCGATGACGGTGACGACCCGGCTGCGCAGCGCGACGAGGCCGCGGATCGAGGATTCGGCACGCGGCACCGCGACGATCTCGCCGATGTCGACGACGGATTCGACCTGCGCGGTTTCGATGGCGACGCCGCGCCCGGCGATGTGCGCGATCAGAAACAGGTCCATCATGCAGCTCCTACGCGCGCGGCGAGCGCGGCGATCAACGCGGGACGATCATAGCGGTAGACGCTCGCGTCGTTGGCGGTGCCGGCGCGCTCGCGGCGCAGGCGGACGAGCGGCACCGTGGCGGCATCCGCGGGTATGCTGCTGCCGTCCATCGCCAGCGCCACCGCGGCGGCCTGGCCGGCGGCGAGCGCACTGACGCATCGATAGCCGGCGGCTTCGAGCGTGGGCTTGAGAAACGCCTCCATCCAGCCCGACCCGTCGCACTGGAGCAGGCAGACCGGCTGCGTACGCAGCGGTGCGGCTTCGCCCGCGAACAGCGCATGCGCATCGATGAGTTCGACCTGTTCGCCGCCGATGATCGCGACCCCGGCGATCGGTCCGGCGCCGGTTGCGACCGCGATCTCCGCGGGCAAGGTGACGATCTCGATCGGTTCGGCGATCGCGTAGGCGACCTCGGTGTCGCCGTCGGTCAGGCGCAGCACGGGTACGTCGACGCGCTCGCCGAGATCGGCGGCGGCGTGGAGCGGGACGATGCTGCCGCCGATCGCCAGGCGCAGGCGCCCACCCGACAGGCGGATCGAATCGACCGACACGGTCTCGACCCGGTCGATCACCGCGAGCGCGAGGGCGCGGCGGCGGCCGTCGAGATCGTCGAACAACAATGCCGGGATGCCGGGCTCGGCCTCGGGCCCCTGTTGCTCCACCACCTGCACGATGCGGTTGAACTTGAGCCCGGCGAGCGCCGCGATGCCCGAGCCGTCGAGCAGCAGCATCGGCATGCCGCTGTCGGGCAGCGTCTGCCCCGCATAGACGCCGGTCGCCATCACCGCGGGTGCGGCCGGCTTGACCACGAGTTCCTCGGTATCCAGCACCTCGTCGATCGCGAGCGCGTAGTCGCCGTCGCGGGTGGCGATGATCGCGAGCGTCGTGGTCGGCCGCTCGCCGAGCCCGAGCAGCTCGCCCAGGCCAACCAACGGCAGCCGCCGGCCACGGACCGACACCACGGCGGTATCGCCGACCATGTCGACCCGCACTGAATCGCCGCGCACCGTCACGATCTCCTCGACGGACTGCCGCGGCAAGGCGAAGCGCTGGTCGCCCACCGCAACCACGATCGTCGAGATGATCGACAGCGTCAGCGGCACGTAGATGACGATCGTCAGCCCCTTGCCGGGCTGGTTCGACAGGACGATGCGGCCACCGATCTGCTCGATGTTCGCGCGGACCACGTCCATGCCGACGCCGCGACCCGAGATCGCGGTGACGGTATCGCGGCTGGAGAGCCCGGCGTGGAAGATGAGGTCGAGCTTGCCGGCGGCATCGAGCGCGGCGATCTCGGCTTCGGGAAGGAGCTTTTGTGCGCGCGCCTTGGCGACCAGGCGATCGGTGTCGATCCCGCGGCCGTCGTCGGCGATCTCGATGAGGATCTGGTTGCCCGACTGGCGCGCCGAGACGGTGAGCTTGCCGGTGGCGGCCTTGCCGGCGACCTTGCGATCGGCGGGCGGTTCGATGCCGTGGTCGACCGCGTTGCGGATGATATGGACCAGCGGATCGCGCATCAGCTCGATCATCTCGCGGTCGAGCTCGACATCGGCGCCGTCGAGGGTGAGCGCGACCGCCTTGCCGAGCTCGGCGGCGGTATCGCGCACCATCCGCGGCAATGCCGAGAACAGCGCCTCGATCTTCTGCATGCGCGTCCTGGTCACGGTGTCGCGCATTTCCGCGACCGTCAGCGACAAGCGTTCGAGGGATGCCTCGACGCGCGGATCGACCTGCTCGTCGCGCAGGCGCCGTGCCAGTTCGTTGCGCGCGAGCACCATTTCCGACATGCCGCTCATCATGCGATCGAGCAGCTCGACGTTGAGCCGCACCGACCGCGCATTCGCGCGCTGGATCGTGGCCTGGACCGGTTGGGCGACCGGCTGCGCATTCTCGGCGAGCGCCGCGATCAGCACGTCCTCCGCCGAATCGTCCAGCGAGACACCGGCATCGATCGCCTCGACGATCTCGCCGATCCGATCGACGATGCCGAGCACCGCGGTCACCAGCATCGTATCGGGCGAACGCTTGCCCTCGCGCACCGCGGCGAGCACGTCCTCGGCGGCATGGCTCAGCCGGGCGAGCCGCGGCAGATCGAGAAAGCCGCAGCTTCCCTTCACCGTGTGTACGAAGCGGAAGATCGCGTCGAGCCGCGCACGGTCGCTCGGATCCGCCTCCCACGCGACGATCTCGCCCGAGAGCGCCTCGAGCGTTTCGCGCGTTTCAGCGATGAATTCCTGAAGCAGGTCGTCCATGAGCCCCCGTCGGTTCCGGGGGCCGTCATGGCCGAAGGAGGTTAAAGCCTCGTTTACCGCGCGTTGAACACCGCGCCGAATACCATCACATTCTCCGCGGGCTCGTTGACCTGCACCGCGCCGCCGGCCCCGGTCGCCAGATTGTGGACCAGATAGGCGGCAGCCGCGCGCGGCGTTACCCCGTTCTCGCCCTCGCCATCGACGAGGGTCGCGCGGAGTTCTGGATCGAGGATGATTCGCGGACCTTCGATCTTGATCACGATCTCGAGCTGGCCGCCGGATTCCTCGCCGCCGATGTCGAGCTTGCCGCCGCGCACCAGCGCCTCGCTGGCGATCATCGCCAGGTTCAACAGCACTTTTATCGCCGGTTTGGGCAAGGTTGCCGCCTCGACGAACCAGCCGAGTTCGGTGCGCTTGTTGTCGACCAGCAGGCCTTCGATCGCGATCCGGGCCTCACGGGAGTCGACCTGTTCGCCGAAGCCACCGGCCGCGCCGAACGCGAGCCGGAAAAATTTCAGCTTGTTGGCGGAAGCACGTGCGCTCTCGCTGAGCAGGTCGAGCACCCGCTGCCGCATCTCTGGATCGGTCTCGTCGGCAAGCAGCTCCAGCCCGTTGTTGAGCGCGCCCACCGGCGACAATAGGTCGTGGCACAGCCGCGAGCACAACAGGCTCGCGAAATCGACCGGGCTGACAGTCATGCTTATCCCCTGATTAACGCGGGCCTCTGTGACGGAGGGGCGTCGAGGGTGCAACCCACGTGCAACCCGTATGCCGCAGATCGCCCTTGAGAAATCGTCGTTCCGGCGCACGCCGGGATCACCGTCAATCGTCGATGCGCAGCTCGACCGCCTCGAACCGTCCGTGCACCGCGCCTGCCTCCACCGCGCGCCATGCGTTCACCTCGCCACCCGCGACGATCAGCCACACCGCCCCATCGGCACTCGCGGCATCGGCATCGTAGCCGGACGGTACCGGCAGCCCGGACGGGTGCGAATGGTAGTGGCCGACGATCGCGGCGCCCCCTGCCCGTGCCGCACGATGCGCGGCGATCAGCGCCGCCGGATCGAGCTCGAAACGTCGGGCCGGATCGGCGGCGACGTTGTTGCAGGATTGCGCCGCATCGATCCTGCCCTCGGTGCCGAGCAACAGCCCGCAGACTTCCTGCTGCGGCGCCGCGGCGGCCGCCGCGCGGATGTGCGTCAGGACGCTGCTTGAAATGTCCAACACCATGCCCATTTCGCTAGAACATGAACCGGGGGGTTTCCATCATCGAAGTGACGATCGCACCGGCGGCGGATGGCTGGCGGCTCGATCGTGCGCTGGCCGAGGCAGCGCCGGTGCTGTCCCGCGAACGACTGAAGGCGCTGATCGCCGCGGGCGCGGTACTTCGTGACGGCACCGCGCTGCGCGATCGCGCCAAGCCCGCAGCAGCGGGCGAGGTCTTCACGATAACGGTGCCCGATGCGGTGCCGGCGCACAACGAAGCGCAGGATATCCCGCTCGTCGTCGCCTATGAAGACGCACACCTGATCGTCGTCGACAAGCCCGCCGGGCTGGTGGTCCACCCGGCAGCGGGCAATTTCGACGGCACGCTGGTCAATGCGCTGCTCCATCATTGCGGCGGGTCGCTGTCGGGGATCGGCGGTGTGGCGCGGCCCGGGATTGTCCATCGCATCGACAAGGACACGTCGGGACTGATGATCGCGGCCAAGACCGATCGCGCGCATGTCGGGCTGGCGAAGCAGTTCGCCGACCATTCGATCGACCGGCGTTATCTGGCGATCACGCGAGGGCGCCCGACGCCGCCGGTCGGCAAGGTGG
>DATLME010000108.1:0-6767 GCA_035537395.1 Sphingomonas sp.
CGTCTCCTGCACGACGCTACCGCCTTCTTCGAGCAGCGCGACCTGTCGCCGCGCCTCCTGTTCGACCACCGCCATCACGAACCGCACCGAATTGACGTTCTTGGTCTCGGTCCGCGTGCCGAGCTCATCGCCCGGCTTGCGCACGCTGACGTTGACGTCGGCGCGCATCGATCCCTCTTCCATGTTGCCGTCGCAGCTGCCGACATAGCGCAGGATCGCGCGCAGCTTGCGCAGATAGGCGCCGGCCTCCGCAGGCGATCGCATGTCCGGGCGGCTGACAATCTCCATCAGCGCCACGCCCGACCGGTTGAGATCGACATAGCTGCGAGTCGGATGCTGGTCGTGCATCAGCTTGCCCGCATCCTGCTCGACATGGATGCGCTCGACGCCGATCCGCTTGCCGCTGGCATCGGGGTTCTTGTCGTCGAGGCTGATGTCGATCGCGCCCTCGCCGACCAGCGGATGGTAGAGCTGGCTGATCTGATAGCCCTGCGGCAGATCGGCGTAGAAATAGTTCTTGCGATCGAACCGCGACCATTTGTTGATCTGCGCGTCGATCGCCATGCCGGTACGGACCGCCTGGCGGATGCACTCGCGGTTCGGCACCGGCAGCATCCCGGGCATCGCCGCGTCGACCAGCGAAACCTGCGTATTCGGCTCGGCGCCGAACGCGGTGGCCGCGCCGGAGAACAGCTTGGCCTTCGAGGTGACCTGCGCATGCACCTCGAGGCCGATCACGACCTCCCACGCGCCGGTTTCGCCCTGGATGCGGTAATCGGTGTCGGTCATGCGTCGTCCCTGGCGTGATGAGGGTGAGGTCGGGCTGTGATAGCGCCTACCACCAGGCGTCCGGCCGAGCGACGAAGCCCGCCCGCTCCTCGATCGCCAGCCCGGCATTGAGCACGCCCTGCTCGTCGAGCGGCCGGCCGATGATCTGCAGCCCAAGCGGCAATCCGGTCGCATCGAGCCCGCCGGGCACCGACATCGCCGGCAGCCCCGCCAGCGACGACGGCACCGTGAACACGTCGTTGAGATACATCGCGAGCGGATCCTCGAGCTTCTCGCCGAGCGCGAACGCCGCCGACGGCGCGGTCGGGGTCAGCAACACGTCGCACTGCGCGAACGCCAGCTCGAAATCGCGTGCGATCAGCGTCCGGATCTTCTGCGCCTGGGTGTAATAGGCGTCGTAGAAGCCCGCCGACAGCACATAGGTGCCGATCAAAATGCGCCGCTTGACCTCGTCGCCGAACCCGTCTGCGCGCGTCGCCGCATACATGTCCTGCAACCCAGCGCCTTCCGGCAGGTCGCGGAGCCCGTACCGCACGCCATCATAGCGCGCGAGATTGGACGACGCCTCCGCGGGCGCGATGATGTAATAGGCCGGCAGCGCGTATTTGGTGTGCGGCAGCGACACGTCGACGATCTCGGCGCCCGCATCCCGCATCCAGTCGATGCCCTGCTGCCACAGCGCCTCGATCGCCGCGGGCATGTTGTCGACGCGGTATTCCTTGGGGATGCCGACCCGCTTGCCCGCCATGTTGCCGGTAAGGCCATGCTCCCACCGCGGAACCTCGAGTTCGAGCGAGGTCGCATCGCGCGGGTCGAACCCGGCCATCGCCTCGAGCATGATCGCGCAGTCGCGGACGTCGTGCGCCATCGGCCCCGCCTGGTCGAGCGACGAGGCGAAGGCGATCGTGCCCCAGCGCGAGCAGCGGCCGTAGGTCGGCTTGATCCCGCAGATGCCGGTGAACGACGCGGGCTGGCGGATCGACCCGCCGGTATCGGTCCCGGTCGCGCCGGGAACCAGCCGCGCCGCCACTGCCGAGGAACTGCCGCCGGAAGAGCCGCCGGGCGCGAGCGGCGCGTTGCCGCCGTCGCTGCGCCGCCACGGCGAGATGACGTTGCCGAACGCGCTCGTCTCGTTCGACGAGCCCATCGCGAACTGGTCCATGTTCAGCTTGCCGAGCATCCCCGCGCCCGCGTCCCACAAATTCTGCGACACCGCCGATTCGTAGGTCGGGACGAAGCCTTCGAGGATATGGCTCCCGGCGGTGGTGGCGACGCCGCTGGTGCAGAACAGGTCCTTCATCCCGATCGGCACGCCGGCAAGCGGCTTCAGCACCTCGCCCGCGGCGCGCGCCGCGTCGGCGGCACGTGCCGCGGCGAGCGCGTGTTCGGGCGTCTCGACCAGGAACGCGTTGAGCGCCCGGGCCCGCGACACCTTCGCCACGAAGCCGTCCGCGACGTCGAGCGCGGAGAACGCACCCGATCGCACCCCGTCGCGGATCGCGGCGATGCCGAGGTCGGTAAGGTCGCTCATTCGATCACCTTGGGAACGCTGAAGAAGCCATGTTCGGCCTGCGGCGCATTGGCCATGAGCTGCTCGCGCACGCCGCCGTCGGTGACGACGTCGTCGCGCAGGCGCAGGATGTTCGGGATCACCGAGGTCATCGGCTCGACACCGGCGGTGTCGACCTCGCCGAGTTGCTCGATCCAGCCGAGGATGTTGTCGAGCTCGGGGGCGAGCCGGCTCGCCTCCTCCTCGGTGATGGCGATCCGCGCGAGGCGCGCGATCTTGTTGACGGTGGCGGTGTCTACGGACATGGCCGCAGCGGCTAGCACCCCGGCTCGCTGCGGCGCAACCTTGTGTGTGGCACTCGATCGCAAAGGTACCCGCTTGGCCCGCAAGTTCCTCTACGTCGTCGTCGTCCTGATCGCGCTCGCGATCGCGGGGGCGCTCGCCTACCGGCTGTTCGGCCCGCAGATGATGCGATTCGCATTGGTGCCCCGCGAAGCCTTCAAGGCGCAGCCGGTGGTGCCGCCCAGCGCCTATGCCGACCGGCGGATGTGGATCGCGCGGCCCGACATTGCCGGCAACCCGGCGCTGTGGGTTCCCGCCGGCCATGAACCCACCACCGAGGCCGGTGCCGCGATCTTCTTCGTCCACCCGACCTCCTATATTGGGCGCGATCACTGGAACGCCTCGCTGACCGATGCCGAGACGAATGCCCGTGCGGACGTCTTCCTCCGGGGACAGGCAAGCGCGTTCAACGGCGCCGGTCAGATCTGGGCGCCCCGGTATCGGCAGGCGACCTTCGGCGCGTTCCTGACGAGCGCCGCCGATGCGAACCGGGCGCTGGCGCTCGCCTATACCGACGTGCTCGCCGCCTTCGACGCGTTCGTCGACCAGATCGATGCGCGCCGCCCGATCATCCTCGCCGGGCACAGCCAGGGCGCGCTCCACCTCACCCGCCTGCTGCGCGAGCGAGTCGCCGGCAAGCCGGTCGCCCGGCGGATCGTCGCGGCGTATGTCGTCGGTTGGCCGGTCTCGCGCGCCAACGATCTTGCCGCGCTCGGCCTCCCCGAATGTACCCGCGCCGACCAGGCCGGGTGCCTGTTGTCGTGGCAGAGTTTCGCGGAGCCTGCCGATCCCTCGCAGGTCAGCGACGTCTACGACGCCAGTACCGGCTTCGACGGCGGCTCCCGCAAGGGGCAGCCCATGGTCTGCACCAATCCGTTGACGGGCACCGCCGGAGCCGCCGCGCCCGCGACGGCGAACCTCGGCACGCTCTATCCCTCCGCGGACCTTGCCAGCGCGACGATCCGGCCGGCGACGGTGCCCGCCCGCTGTGACGATCGCGGCTTCCTGCTGATCGGCGAAGCGCCCGATCTCGGCAGCTACGTTCTCCCGGGCAACAACTATCACGTCTACGATTACAGCCTGTTCTGGGCGAACGTCCGTGCCGATGCGGCGCGCCGGCTGGCGGCGTTCGCGCAGCGATGATCACCACCGAGCGCGAGGCGTTTCGCGCCGCGCTGCCCGGCGCCGGCCGCCTGATCGGGCTCGATCTCGGCAGCAAGACGATCGGCACCGCGCTGTGCGACGCCGGCTGGAGCTTCGCGAGCCCGGCACGGCTGATCCGCCGCACCAAATTCACCGCCGACAAGGTGGCGCTTGCCGAGCTGGTCGCGGCGCAGCAGGTCCGCGGGCTCGTCATCGGCCTGCCGCTCAACCTCGACGGATCGGAGAGCCCGCGCAGCCAGTCGACCCGCGCCTTTGCGCGCAATTGCAGCGATCTCGGCCCGATCCTGTTGTGGGACGAACGCTGGTCGACCGTCGCGGTCGAACGCTTCATGATCGAACAGGACATGAGCCGCGCCAAGCGTGCCGAACGGATCGACAACCTCGCTGCCGCGCACATCCTCCAGGCCGCGATCGACGCCCTGGTCGCGATCTAGGCGGCGGCGGCGCTTGCACGCATGCCCCGCCCTCTCTACCCCGCGGTTTCGATGCACGCTTCGGATCACCGCCCTGCGACCATGATAGCCGGCGGTGCCGTGTTCCCGCACCGCCATCTGACCGGGATCGACGGGCTCCAGCCGCACGAGATCGCGTTCCTGCTCGACGAGGCCGAACACTGGGTCGACGCGAACCGCTCGCACGCCACGCCGGACAAGCGCCTCGACGGTCTGACCCTGATCAACGCCTTCTTCGAGAACAGCACGCGGACGCTGCTGTCGTTCGAGATCGCTGGCAAGCGGCTGGGCGCCGACGTCGTCAACATGCATGCCGCGCAATCGAGCGTGAAGAAGGGCGAAACGCTGATCGACACCGCGCAGACGCTGAACGCGATGCGCGCCGACGTGATCGTCATCCGGCACATGTCGTCGGGCGCGGTGCGGCTGATCGCGGGCAAGGTCGATTGCCCGGTGCTCAACGCGGGGGACGGCCGCCACGAACACCCGACCCAGGCGCTGCTCGACGCGCTGACGATCCGGCGCCGCCGCGGCAGCATCGCCGGCCAGCGCGTCGTGATCTGCGGTGATCTGCTGCACAGCCGGGTGGCGCGTTCGAACATCCTCGCGCTCACCGCGCTGGCGGCCGAAGTCCGCGTCTGCGCGCCGTCGACGCTGATGCCTGCGGCGATCGAGCGCATGGGGGTGACCCCCTTTACCGATTTCGACGCCGCACTGGTCGGTGCCGACGTCGTGATGATGCTGCGGGTGCAGAACGAGCGGATGGCAGGCGGCTACATCCCCTCGAGCCGGGAATACCGGCTCCGCTTCGGGCTCACGCCCGAACGGCTGGCGCGCCTGCCGGATGCGCTGGTGATGCATCCCGGACCGATGAACCGCGGCGTCGAGATCGATTCGAGCGTCGCCGACGGCCCGCAGTCCGCGATCACCGAGCAGGTCGAGATGGGCGTCGCGGTGCGGATGGCGTGCCTCGACGTGCTGACCCGCCGGGCGCGCGGCGTGGCGGGCTGGGAATGAGCCTCGCGATCCTCGGCGCGCGGCTCGCCTGCCCCGTGGCCGGCGTTCGCGACGGCGGCGTACTTGTCCGCGACGGCGCGATCGTTGCGAGCGGGACGTTCGACGTGCCCGCCGACGCCGCGCGTATCGACGCGGGTGGCAAGGTGCTCGCGCCCGGCATCGTCGACCTCGGCGTGTTCGCGGTCGATCGCGCGGCGTGTCGCGCCGGCGGCATCGTCCGCGTCGGGCTGGTGCCCGATCAGGTGCCGGTGCTCGACGATCCCGGCATCGTCCAGCGTGCGGCGCTGATCGGCAAGCCCGATCTCTGGATCCACCCGATCGCCGCGGCAACCCGCGGCCTCGACGGCACCGACCTCGCCGAGATGGCGGTGTGCCGTTCGGCAGGCGCGCGCGCGGTCGGCACCGGCAACCGCTGGATCGCGGACTCGGGCGTGATGCGGCGGGTGCTCGCCTATGCCAACGATCTCGGCATCACCGTGGTGACGCATGCCGAGGACGGCGGGCTGACAAGGGGCGCGGTCGCGACCGACGGCGAGACCGCCACCCGGCTCGGCCTGCCTGCCGCCCCTGCGCTCGCCGAAGCGCTGGCGATCGCGCGCGATCTGATGCTGGCGGAGGACACCGGTGCGGCGATCCACATCCGCCAGGTGACCACCCTGGCCGGGTTCGACCTGGTCCGTGCGGCGAAGCGGCGCGGGGTTCGCGTCACGTGCGGGATCACTCCTGCCCATTTGCATCTGTCGGATATCGCGATGAGCGACTTTCGCACCTTCGCGCATCTCTCGCCGCCACTGCGCGCCGAGCATGACCGGCAGGCGGCGATCGCGGCGGTGCGCGACGGCACCATCGACGTGATCGCCTCCGGCCACGATCCGCGCAGCCCGGAACAGAAACGCCTGCCCTTTGCCGATTCGGCGCCGGGAATGGCGGGCGCGGAAACGCTGCTGCCACTGGCGCTGATGCTGGTGCGTGACGAGGTGTTGACGCTGGCGGCGCTGTTCGCCCTGCTCGCGCGCAATCCGGCACGGGTGCTCGGGCTCGAGGCGGGAACGCTCGAGGTCGGCATGCCCGCCGACCTGCTCTTGTTCGATCCCGGCGCGCCGTGGCAGATCGATGGCGGCGCGATGCTGGCCTCGGCCGGCAACACCCCGTTCGACGGCCTGCCCGTCCAGGGCCGCGTGCTGCGGCTCTGGAAGGGCGGGCGCGAAGTCAGCTAGACGCGAGCCGTGCGTCGGGCTTGCGCAGCCAGTGCGCGGTCTGGTCCCCCGCCCCGGCACGGACGAAGCAGTCGCCCCCGGTCGCGCGGTACCGCCGGCACAGCGCGTCGGCGTCGCCCCGCGTGAACCCGCCGACCGAGACGCGGTAGAAGGATCCCTTGCCCGACCGGAAAGCGACGCCCTCCGGCACGTGACCCGACAATGCCGCGAACCGACGGGTCGCTTCGCTCCAGCCGTTCTTGGCGACGCCGGCGTTGTTGTACGCGCCGATCTGGA
>DATLME010000109.1:0-3739 GCA_035537395.1 Sphingomonas sp.
CCTGGTTCCGGCATCCACCATGCCCGCACGCCACGGCATTGGGCATGTGGACCCCGGAACAGGTCCGGGGTGACGAGGGTGGTGGGATAACCTTCGACAAAACAGGTATCCTGGACCCCGGGCGGAGCCCGGGATGACGACAGGTGGCGTTGCTCGGCTTGACCCTGCGGCCTACCGCGTGACCCGCGTGACATGCCCCATCTTGCGCCCCGCGCGCGCGGTGCCCTTCCCGTAGAGATGCAGGTGCGCGCCGGGTTCGCTCAGCGCCGGGCGCCAATCGTCCTCGCCGATCAAATTCTCCAGCGTCACGGCGGTACCCGTGAGCGCGGTGCTGCCGAGCGGCAGGCCGCAGATCGCGCGGATGTGGTTCTCGAACTGAGATGTTTCGGCGCCCTCGATCGTCCAATGCCCGGAATTATGCACTCGCGGCGCCATCTCGTTGAAGACCGGACCGTCGACACCGACGAAGAACTCGCAGGCGAGCACCCCGACATAGTCCAGCCGCTCTGCGACGCGCAGCGCGAGCGCGGTCGCCTCCTCGGCCTGTTCCCGGATCTCGTGCGGCGCCGGCAGCAGCGAACGGCGGAGGATCGCGTCGTGGTGGATGTTGTGCGGCGGATCGTAGCGCACGCACGCGCCGTTCTCCCCCCGCGCGACCAGGATCGAGAATTCATAGGAGAAGGGCACGAACGCCTCGAGGATCGCGGGTCCGCCGATCGTCGCCCATGCCGCATCGGCGTCCGCGGCGGTGTCGAGCTTGACCTGGCCCTTGCCGTCATAGCCGAACCGTGCGGTCTTGAGCACCGCGGGCGCGCCGACCGTTGCGAGCGCGGCGGCGAGCGTCTCGCGACTGTCGACCGCAGCCCACCGCGCCGGCCGTCCGCCGACCGATTCGACGAAGCGCTTTTCCGCGCTGCGCTCCTGCGCCACCGCGAGCGCGCGCGGGTGGGGGTGGACGGGAACGCGTTCGGCGAGCCATTCGACCGGCGCCAGCGCGATGTTCTCGAACTCGTAGGTCACGACGTCGCACGCCGCCGCGAAATCGGCGAGGACGATGCGGTTGTGATAATCGGCGCGGGTCAGGCTGGTGGCGGTCTGCGCGGCGACGCTCTCGCGATCGGGGGCGAGGACATGGGTGCGATAGCCCAGCTGCGCCGCGGCGACCGCGAGCATCCGGCCGAGCTGGCCGCCGCCGAGGATGCCGATCGTCGCGCCCGGCAGGATCATGCGGGGTCGATCGCCACGGCCTCGGTCTGTGCCGCGCGCCACGCAATCAACCGCTCGGCAAGCGCCGCATCCCCGGTGGCGAGGATCGCAGCCGCGAGCAGGCCCGCATTGGTCGCCCCCGCCTTGCCGATCGCCAGCGTACCGACCGGAATGCCCGCCGGCATCTGGACGATCGATAGCAGGCTGTCGCGGCCCTTCAGCGCCTTTGACTCGACCGGCACGCCGAGCACCGGCAGATGGGTCAGCGCGGCGACCATGCCGGGCAGATGCGCCGCGCCCCCCGCGCCTGCGATCACGACCTTGAGGCCGCGCGAGGCTGCGGTCTTCGCATAGTCATAGAGCCGGTCGGGCGTGCGGTGCGCCGACACCACCTTGGTTTCGTGGGCGACCCCGAGCAGGTCGAGAATGTCTGCCGCCCGGGTCATCGTGTCCCAGTCGGAGGTAGACCCCATGATGATGCCGACGAGCGGTTGCGCCATCCGGCGCGGTTAGCGGTGGCCGCGACGCCGCGCAAGCTGGGGAACAGGTGGAGCGCGAACTACCGCTCGCTAAGGTAGTAGCGATCCATCGCAGCCAGTGCGTCATCGAGTTCGTAGACGATCGGCTGACCGGTCGGGATCTCCAGGCTGGTGATCTCGTCATCGGGGATGTTCGACAGGTGCTTGACCAGCGCGCGCAGCGAATTGCCATGCGCGGAGATCAGCACCCGCTGGCCGTCCTTCAGCGCCGGCGCGATCCGCGCCTCCCAATAAGGCAGGACGCGCGCGATCGTGTCCTTCAGGCTCTCGGTCGCCGGGATCGCGATGCCCGCATAGCGACGATCCTGCGACAGGTCGTACGCGCTGCCCGGCTCGAGCGGTGGTGGCGGAATGTCGAAGCTGCGGCGCCAGATCCGGACCTGCTCGTCGCCGTGCTTGGCGGCGGTCTCTGCCTTGTTCAGCCCGGTCAACCCGCCATAATGCCGCTCGTTGAGCCGCCAGTCCTTCTCGGTCGGCAGCCACAACCGGTCCATCGCCTCGAGTGCGAGATTGAGCGTCTTGATCGCGCGGCTCTGGAGCGACGTGAAGGTCATGTCGAAATCGAGCCCGCGGTCACGCATTAGCTCGCCCGCGGCACGAGCCTCGGCAATGCCCTTGTCGGTGACGTCGACGTCCCACCAGCCGGTGAAGCGATTTTCGAGATTCCACGCCGACTGGCCGTGACGGATGAGGACGAGCTTTGGCATCTATGCTCCGAGGTCGAGGGTCATGAACCGATTGTGCGTGCTGACCGGATAGTTGGCGAACACCGGGCAGTCGACGAAGCCGGTGGCTTCGTAGAGACGGTTGGCCGCGTCGAATGCCGGTGCGGTGCCGGTCTCCAGGCTGAGCCGGGCATAGCCGCGTCTTCGCGCCTCCGCCACGACATGCGCCAGCAACGTGCGCGCGACCCCGCGGCGCAACGCCGCGGGCGCGGTGCGCATCGACTTGAGCTCGCCATGATCCGGCGCGAGCTCCCTCAATGCGGCCATCCCGGCAAGATCGCCGTCGAGCCATGCGCTCCAGAATGTGATTGCCGCATCGGCCAACTCGTCGGCATCGAGCACATGCGCGTTTTCCGGCGGCGTATGCGCCCGCGCCCCGACGACGTGGAGCGCCAACAGCGCCGCCAGCGCAGGCGAGGTTGGATCGTCGCGGCGGACCTCGATCACAGCTCGTCGATCATCCCGGCGAGCGTTTCGAGGCAGGCGACCGCGAGCCGCTTCGATCGCTCTGCGCTCCAGCCGAACTCCGCATCGGGATTGGGATCGTGATCCTTGAACGGCATCTCGAGCGTCATCGCCACGGCGCCGAAGCGTTCGGCAACCTGATTGGTCGACATCGACAGGTTGGCGCGGCCCGGCGCCGATTTATCGTAGCCCCTGTCGGTCTGGAAATCGGGGGTGTGTGCCGCCAGCCGACGGCCGAATTCGTAGAACAGCGCGCCACGTTCATCGGTCCAGCTCGGAATGCCTTCGAAGCCCGCGATGAAGTTGGCGGGAATCGCCTCGTCGCCATGGACGTCCATGGCATAGACCACGCCGGTCTCGTCCATGGCGTTGCGGACGCACAGCACCTCGGGGCTGCGCTCTGCGCTCGGGGCGTGCCACTCGCGGTTGAGGTTCACTCCGGCGGCATTGGTGCGCAGGTGCCCGCGCCGCGTGCCGTCGGGGTTCATGTTGGGGACGACATGCACCGTCGCCTTGGCGAGCAGATCCGCAGCGGCCGGGCTGGTCAACCATTCGAGCGCACCCTCCATCCACCATTCGCACATGGATTCGCCGGGGTGCTGGCGGGCGTAGAGCCAGACCGGCTTGGTGCCGGTCCCGATCTTCAGGTAATCGATCGCATGGCCGTCGAGCGAGGTGCCGAGCTGACGCTGGGTGACGCCGGGGCAGAGCGCGATGCGCGCGATCAGCGCCTCGTGCATCTCCATCGTGTACGGTGCGAAATAGGCGAACCAGGCGAGTTCGGTGTCGACCGCATAGTCGAAT
>DATLME010000110.1:0-8605 GCA_035537395.1 Sphingomonas sp.
AGGGTAATTCCAACCCCGCAAGCACGCGCAACACCGCCGTCGTCACGCAGAACGCAATGGCGGGCGGTTCGATCAGCGACATCAACCAGAACGGCACGGGTAACCGCGCCGACATCACCCAGAACGCCGCCAACCAGGACAGCTTCAACTACAGCACCGGCACCGACAACCGCGCTACCGTGTCGCAGAACGCGTCGCGCAACGTCAGTGTCCTGCTTCAGAACAGCTATTATGAAGGTAACGGCGAGAACCCGGCGACGGCCAACCAGGCGACCGTCACCCAGGCGGCCGGCTCCGACAACACCTTCAGCTATGTCTACCAGGATGGCCGCGCCAACATCGCGCAGGTCAACCTGTCCGGCGCGGGTATCGCCAAGGCACGGCAGACGACCTCGGGCGGTTATGTCAACAACGCGCCTGCCGAGAGCGTCGTGCTGACGATCGGTGTCGACAACAAGGCCTATGTCGATCAGGCTGCAGACCGCGCCGCCGCCAACATCTACCAGGGCGTCGACGGTAAATACGAGTTGGTGACGCCCACCGTCGGCAACACCGCGCGCATCGCGCAGAGCGCATCGGCAGACGACTCGCGTGCCGACATCCTCCAGGGTGGCAGCAACAACAGCGCAACGACGACGCAGTATGCGCTGAACAGCGACAGCTACACGACGCAGACCGGCAACAACAACACGGCGCTGGTGTCGCAGGACAGTGGCAGCGGCTTGCTGAGCACCATCACCCAGCTTGCCAATGGCAACACGGCGATGACGACGCAGAGCGGCACCAACAACACTGCCGACGTCAGGCAGACCAGCGACGGCAACATGTCCACCGTCAACCAGTCGGGCTCGGGCTCGACCGCGACGGTGACGCAGGGCTCGTAACTGGGGTGGGCCGGCGCTTTCGGGCGCCGGCCTGTTCTTTGTCAGGCGGCGACGCGCACGGGTTCCAGCACCCATGCCTCGGCCGAGCGGACGTCGTCGAAGGTACGGGCGAGGCGCTTGTCGCTGACGATGCGGCGCAACTGCATCCGCATCAGCGACTCGCCGACCACGATCGCGAGCCGTTGGGCCACCGCACCCCTGGTCTCGCTCATCCCGCGCAGCGCCTGGACGATGTCCTGCGACTGGATCTTGCAGGCCCGGATATCGAAGATCGACCGATGCGTGCCGCGCGGGCAGTTGAGCGATGCGATCGCCTGGACCAGCCCTGCGCGCAGCTCGTCGATCTGGTCTGCGCTCAGGAATCCGGTCATGGTTACGCGAAGCAGGTCGCGCGTCGGTTCGGTTGCGATCGTGAAGCTTGCGTCCATGTTTCTTAGCTACTTACAGTGTCTTGCCAAAGTTTGAACACCACCGCCACGATGGATGATTCCTGCGGTACGGCTAGGACGCGGCGCGATAGCCGATCTCGAAATTGCCCCAGCGCCGCCCGCCGAAAAACAACGGCACGTAGACGCTCTTGATGATCAGCGGCTGCGAACGGTGATCGATCTGGTAGGTCGACATGGTGAACGGCGCGGTGCTCTTGATCGCGCGCGCGGTCGCCGGATCGAGCAGGATGCGGCGATTGCGGCAATGGCGATCGTTCCATGCCGGATCGTCGCGGCGCGGTTCGAGCGAGCACGCGGTCAGGTGGGTGACCAGATAGCCGTTATTGTCCGAACACACCGCGCCCTCGATCCGGTCGTTGCTGTCGCTGACCGCGTCGAGGATCGGGCGGATGTGCGCGTCGGCAAAGCCGTTGAACCGGGTATCGAAGCGCGGCGGATCGGCGCCGGGGATCGGGCGATAGTCAACGTCGAACACGTCGTCCGCGCGTAGGGCACCCCGACCGAGCGCGTCCTCGACCAACGCCTGAACCGCGTCGCGCCGGTCGATCGCGAGCGTGACGAAGGCGCTGTCGTCGGGAGCGAAGCCCCCCGCGACGAGCAGGTCGAACATCTTGTTGGCCTCGACCTCGAGCGACGTCACGGTGCCTCGCGCGGCATCGAGATGCGCGCTGTTCGAGGCCGCGTCGGCCATGAACCCGGCGAACCCGTCGCGTACCCTGGCGACGCCGCTCCGCACGATCTCGGTCGAGCGGCCGAGGTCGCTGGATTGCTGGGTGACGAGCGCCGCCAGGCCGACCACCTCGTCGAGGACTTCGTCGACCGCGCCGAACTGCTGCTGCGCGCGCTGCGAGCGAGCAACGCCGGCACCGAGTTCGGTAGCGATGCCTTCGGCCTGCTCGTGCAACGCGACGATCTTGGACTCGATCACGGTGTTGGCGGCGCGGGTCCGGATGGCGAGCCGCTTGACCTCGTCGGCGACGACGGTGAATGCCCGCCCGGCATGCCCCGCACGAGCCGCTTCGATGGTCGCGTTGAGGGCCAGCATGTTGCTGGTGCGTGCGAGCTCGTCGATTTCTGCGGTGGCGCGGCGGACGTCGGCCATCGCGCCGACGAAATGGGCGAGATGCTCGCCGAGCGCGCCGACGAGCTCGGTCAGCGCGGCGAAGTCGATTACCGCGGTTGCGATCAGCCCGGCGCCGGCCTGAACCTTGCTCGACGAGGCGTGCGCGATGTCGCGCGCTTCCTCCGCCGAATGCGCGATCTGGACCTGATCCACCATCAGCCGTTCGGCAGTGTCCTGGAGTTGCGACAGCGTCGCCAATTGCCCGCGGATCGTCGCCGAGACGTCGGACAGATGGTTGAACGCGTCGGTCGCACCGATCGCGACCCGCCCGGAAATGCGCGCGATGTCCGCCATCGCGGCCTCGGGTAGCTTCGGAGGCGGCGTCGATGGCATTGTCGCGTGATAGAGGCGGGTGGTTAGCACCCCGTTAACCCGCCGACCGCGGCCCCCGGGTCCTCGCCACCGCCGGACTTGCGGCGATCGTGGCAACGGACGGACGTTGTTCGTCCTGCCCGTTGCGTGCGACCCGTCAGCGCGATCCGATGCCGTCGGTTGCTCATAGTGCGCATCACGAGCGCGCCGTGCTAGCTGGGCCAAATACCGTATGTCGACGCGTCGGCAGCCGTGCGACGTCCCAGCTCAGATCCTGCCGGCCCTGTCGCGCGGGACCCGTCATCGCGACCTCGCCAAACTGCTGGTAACCGCGGTGCGCTGACCATAAGCTGCGCCTGCAATGGGAAGACAGCTCGGATGGTTTCTGTGATCGACGTGACAGCCCCGAGCCAGCGGCTGCTCAGGCTCGTCACCGATAGTCCGGTGCCGTCGGTTCTCAGCGATCCGCGGCTGCCGGACAATCCGCTGATTGCGTGCAACACCGCCTTCTGCACGCTGACCGGTTATCCACGCGAGGAAGTTATCGGGCGCAATTGCCGCTTCCTGTCGGGTCCGGGCACCGAGCCGTGGCTGTCGGAGGAAATCCGCCGCGGCGTCCGCGAGCACAAGCCGGTGCTGGTCGAGATCCTCAACTACAAGCGCGATGGACAGCCATTTCGCAACGCGGTGCTGGTCGCGCCACTCTATGACGACGACGACACGTTGCTGTACTTTCTCGGCTCGCAGATCGAGATCGAGCCCGGCCTCGCCGCGCCGAGCAGCATGCGTCGGATCCGGGCCGCGGAAATGGTCAAGTCGCTGTCTCCGCGACAGGGCCAGGTGCTGAAGCTGGTCGCGCGCGGCTTGCTCAACAAGCAGATCGCCGCCGAGCTCGATCTGGCCGAAAAGACCGTCAAGATGCACCGGTCTATTCTGATGGATCGGCTGAAACTGCACACCACCGCCGAGCTGATCCGGCTGGCGGTCGAGGCGGGCTTGTAACGGTACGGCCGAAGGTCCGTATCGCGGTGCGGCGGTACGGTGCCTATCTGGTGGCTGGTCGTCACAGCGGCCGTGCCGCGGAGCGTTCAGCCAGACGCTCCGAGGTTAGGAAACGAAGCCCTCCTGTTACCCTACGGCCGCTGTGGCGCCCACCTTATGATCAGCTCGCATGATGGAGCGTTGCGCTCAGTTCTGATCAGCAAGGATGCGTTCTGCCAGCCAGCGGCCGGACAGCCAGGCGCTTTCCACGCGAGGCGCCACCAGCCAGTCGCCCGCCGCCCCGATGCGGTCATCATCGTTCCACAGGCAGCCGAGATCGATCGCCCTGGCGCGCGCGAACCTCCACCGATGTGCGCTGCGCGCCACCAGTGGCGGGAGCGCAGTCCCGACCTGTTCTGCGACCGCCGCGGTGAGGGCGGTGGTGACCTGATCGGGGTCGCTTTCGAGATGCGCGATCGACCAGTCGGCGTCGGCCTGGACGACCCAGGCTTCGGTGCCGTCGCGTCCGGGCTTGGCGTTGTTGCGCGCGGCCCAAGCGATCGGGGGTGCCGCCCGGATGACGTCCTGGCAGGCGCCGACCGGTTCGGCGAAGGCGAGCATCGCGGTCCAGCACGGCGTGGAGCGGCACGACAGCGCCTCGCTCGCCATGATCGGGTCGTGCGGCGCGAGGAGCGGGGCGGCCTGTTCGGCAGGCGTCGCGACCACGACCGCGTCGAACACGCCCGCGCCGCCATCGTCGAGCCGCCACCCCGCATCGGCGCGCAGGATCCGATCGACCCGATGGTTCCAGAACACGGTGGCGTTCGCGGCAAGGTGCTTGACGATGGCGTTCATCCCCGGCGTGCCCACCCACGCGTCGGCACCCGCGGCAGGCCAGCGCGCCACGACGCCGGCACTGGCCCAGGCCGACATCGCCGCAACGAAATCGGGGTGACGCGCGGTGACATATTGCGCGCCGTGATCGAACGCGACCTCTCCGGCGGGGGTATCGACTCGCCGGGTCGCCATGCGACCGCCGGGCCCCCGACCCTTGTCGAACAGCGAGACCAGATGGCCGCCCTCGCGCAATCGCGTCGCGCACGACAGCCCCGCGATCCCGGCTCCGACGATCGCCACCTTCATCATCACGTCCTTGTGGGTCGACCTTGGCCTGCGCGGTGGCCAACCTCGCACCCTGGGCGTCGCGCCGGGATACGGTCTTTGGTCCGGGTTGTCGGTATGCGCGGCGGCGAGCTTCCCGGTGGCATGTCGATCCGGTCTGGCTATGACGTCGCGGTCCGGCGATGCTCGCAGCGACAAGGGAGAACGACATGCAGGCGACACGACGCGAACTGATGCTGGGGGCCGGCGCGGCCGGGCTTACCGCGGCGCTGCCCGCCTTCGCGATGCCCGGCACCGGCGCCACCGCGGTCGAAGCGCAGCTGTCGGGCCTGGCCGAGGAGCTGCTCGCGGACTGGCCCGAGGCCGCGCTGTCGCTCGGCATCGATCGCGGCGAGCGCCAGCCGCTGCGCAGCCGCTTCGCGGATCGTAGCGGTGCAGCCGATGCTGCCCGTGCCGCCCGCTGCACCGCCAACCTGCGCAGCCTGAAGGCCATCCCCCGCACCGGGCTGGAAACATCGGTCGCGATCGACCTCGAGACCGCGGAAAGCGCGTGGGCGCTGGCGCAGGAGGGCTGGCGGACGATGCCGGTCGGCGAGGTCGCGGTGCTCAACCCCAATGCCAGCTTCCGCAGCACGCCCTATGTGGTGTCGCAACTCGGCGGGGCCTATTCGGATCTGCCCGACCTGCTCGAAAACAAGCACGAGGTGCGAAGCGCACCCGACGCCGACGCCTATCTCGCGCGCCTCGAAAGCTATGCCGCTGCGGTCGATGGCGAGACCGGCCGGATCGGGGCAGACGCCGCGCAGGGCGCGATCCCGCCGGTGCTGGTGATCGACATCACCGCCAAGCAGCTAAGCGGGATCCGCGCCACGCCGGTCGACGAGCTGGCGATCGTCGCGACGTTCGCGGAGAAATGCCGCAAGGCGGGCCTGTCGCCGAGCTATGCGAAGCGCGCGGCGATGCTGTGCGGCGAGCGGGTGAACCCCGCGCTCGATCGCCAGATCGGGGCATTCGCGAAGATCCGCCCGCAGGCAAGCGAGACGCCGGGGCTGTGGGAGCGCAAGAACGGCGAGGATTATTATCGCTGGCTGGTGAAGGCCGGCACCACGACAACCACGACTCCCGACGCGATCCACGCGCTGGGCGTCGAGCAGAACCGATCGATCAACGCCGAGCTCGACACGCTGCTGAGGGGGCAGGGGCTGTCGCAGGGCAGCGTCGGCGAGCGGCTGACCGCGCTCGGCAAGCGCCCGGACCTGCTGTTCGCCAACGACGATGCGGGGCGCGCCAAGCTGCTCGCCTATCTCAACGGCCGGATCGCTGACATCCGCACCCGGCTGCCGCGCGCGTTCGGGACGCTGGTGAAGGGCAACCTGATCATCAAGCGCGTGCCCGAAGCGATCCAGGACGGCGCGCCCAATGGTTATGCCGGCCCCGGCTCGATGGACGGCACCCAACCCGGGATCTACTATATCAACCTCAAATCGACCGCGACCTGGCCGCGCTATTCGCTGCCGACGCTGACCTATCACGAGGGCATACCGGGGCATGTCTGGCAGGGCGAATACAGCTTCCGCCTGCCGCTGATCCGTTCGCTGCTCGCCTTCAACGCCTATTCGGAAGGGTGGGCGCTCTATGCCGAGCAGCTCGCCGCCGAGCTCGGCGCGTACGAGGACGATCCGCTCGGCCGGATCGGCTATCTCCAGTCGATGAACTTCCGGGCTTGCCGGCTGGTCGTCGACACCGGGCTTCATGCCAAGCGCTGGAGCTTCGATCAGGCGCTGCGCTGGTTCCAGCAGGGCACCGGCATGCCGATCGGCCAGCTGACGGCAGAGCTGCAGCGTTATTGCGCGATGCCGGGCCAGGCTTGCGGGTACAAGATGGGGCATAACGAGATCAACCGGCTGCGCAGCAAGGCGCAGGCGGCGCTCGGCGCTCGCTACGACGCGAAGGCGTATAACGACGTCATCGTGAAGACCGGCAACGTCCCGCTGACGCTGCTCGAGCGGGTCGTCGATCGGCATGTCGCGGAGCGACGGGCCTGATGAGGCGGTAGCGGTGCCGCATCGTTACCCCGGACCGGTTCGGGGTGACGAGCTTGGTTGGGAACGGCGTCGGCTGTTGGCGGTTGGAGGGGCGGGCGTGCATTGGTTGCGCGTTCGCGACGACAGGAATTTTGCTTGACCGATCAGCGACATGGGGCAGCGAGCCCGTGGCAGATGACCCGCGCCGAATGGTTCGCGGTCGCCAAGCGGACCTGGCAGGAAACCAGCGCCGACAATGTCGGGCTGATCGCGGCCGGGGTCGCGTTCTACGGCTTCCTCGCGCTGGTGCCGCTGCTCGGCGCGATCGTTCTGCTGTACGGAATCGTCGCCGAACCCGCGACGGTCATGCACGACATGATGCAGCTGACCACGGTGATGCCGGCCGACGCCGCCAAGCTGGTCGGCGAGCAATTGATGAACGTCGTCAAGACGTCGGACGGCAAGAAGGGGCTCGGACTGTTGCTCGCGCTCGCGCTGGCGCTGTTCGGTGCGCGCAACGGCGCCGGCGCGGTGATCACCGCCCTCAACATCGCTTATGAGGAGAAGGAAAGCCGCGGCTTCATCCGCGTCAACCTGCTTGCGCTTGCGATCACCGGCGCGGCGGTGCTGGTCGCGATCCTGGCACTGGTCGCGATTACCGCGCTCGGCCATTTCGAGTCGCTGTTCCCGGACGCGCCCGGTTTCGTCGTCGTCGCGGGCAAGATCGCCGCCTATGCGCTGCTGACGCTGGCGGGCGCGGCGGGCGCGGCGACGCTGTATCGCTACGGACCGTCGCGGCAGCGGGCACGCTGGGTCTGGCTGACCGCGGGGTCGCTGCTTGCGGCGCTGTTGTGGCTCGCGCTCACGATCGGTTTCGGCATCTATGTCGCCAATTTCGGCAACTACAACGCAACCTACGGCTCGCTCGGGGCAGTCGTCGTCACGCTGACATGGCTGTACCTGTCGAGCTACATCCTGTTGTTCGGCGCGGAGCTCAATTCAGAACTCGAACACCAGACCGCCCACGACACGACCACCAACGCCCCCGCGCCGATCGGCGAGCGCGGCGCCTGGGTCGCTGATCACGTCGCCGGCGCGCCCGACGCGCCCGCTGCGCCCGCTCCCGCGCGGGCATCTGCAGCCCGGTCCTCGATCCCCGTGAAGGATCTCGCCGCGAGCCGCCTTGCGGTGCGCGCCGCGAACCTCGCCGGGCTGCCCAAATCAGGCTGGACGAGTTCGATTGCGTCGACCCTGGGGCTGTCGCTGCTGCGGCAAGGGCGCGCCGGACCCGGCGCCGCGCTGCTCGGCGGCGTTGCCGCGCTTGCGTGGTTGACCCGCGACCGTCGCGCACCCGGGCGGATCCAGGCGGTGTTCTTCGACATCGACGGCACGCTGGTCGACAGCAACGAGCACCATGTCACGGCGTGGGATGTCGCCTTTCGCGACGCCGGCCACGCGGTGGAACCGGCGGCGATCCGCGGCCAGATCGGCAAGGGCGGCGACCTGCTCGTGCCCACCCTGCTGCCCGGCACCAGCAAGAGCGAGATCGAGTCGCTGAGCGATGCGCACGGCAAGGCGTTCAAGCGCCGGCATCTCGGCAGGATCGCGCCGTTCGCACAGGCGAGCGCGCTGCTGCGCCACACCCATCGCCGCGGCCAGCGCGTGGTGCTGGCGTCGTCAGCCGATGGCAAGGAAGTCGCGCACTATATC
>DATLME010000111.1:0-14245 GCA_035537395.1 Sphingomonas sp.
TCATTTTACCGTCATGCCGGACTTGTTCCGGCATCCATCGTACCGCGAAGTCACCGATCCCGGATCAAGCCCGACGGTGGCCCCCGGAACCAGTCCGGGGTGACGAAGCAACAGGAATTGCATGCCCGATCTGACGTCCATCCTCTCCGCCTCGCGCGCGCTCACCCTTTCGGGTGTCCCGACCGGGTTCCAGCCGTCGCTGCTCGCCGATCTCGCGCGGGCGGCGAAGGGGCGGGTCGTGTTCATCGCGCCCGACGAGGCGGCGATGCGCGCGATCGCGGCGACGGCGCGGTATTTCGCGCCCGAGCTGGAGGTGACGAGCTTTCCGGCGTGGGATTGCCTGCCTTATGACCGCGCCTCGCCGACGCTCCGGACGATGGCGGAGCGGGTTGCCGCGCTGCACCGTCTGCAGCTCGCGAAGAAGACGCCGCAGCTGTTCCTGACCACCGCGAACGCCGCGACGCAGCGGGTGCTGACGCCGTTCCGGGTGCGCCAGCTGGTTGCGCGGCTCGCGCCCGGCGAGCGGATCGGGCGCGACGCGCTGGGCGTGCTGCTCCAGGCGAATGGCTATGTGCGGACCGAGACCGTCCACGACCAGGGCGAATATGCGGTGCGCGGCGGCATCGTCGACCTCTACCCGTCGGGCGAGGACCATGCGCTGCGGCTCGACTTCTTCGGCGACGAGATCGAGACGGTACGTACCTTCGATCCAGCCGACCAGCGCACCACCGGGCGGATCGACGGCTTCGTGCTGCTGCCGGCATCGGAGGCGTTGCTCGACGAGGAGTCGGTCAAGCGCTTCCGCAGCCGCTACCGCGAGAGTTTCGGCGCGACCGCGACCGGCGATCCGCTCTATCAGGCGATCTCCGAGGGGCGCCGGCTCGCGGGGATGGAGCATTGGCTGCCGCTGTTCGAAGAGAAGCTGGCGACGCTGTACGACCATCTCGGCGCGGACGACATCGTAATCCGCGACAACGGCGTTACCGCGGCGACCGAGAGCCGGCTGGAGTCGATCGCGGACTATTACGAGAACCGCAAGCGCGCCGAGGCGGCCCAGCCAGGCAGCTATCGCCCGCTTCCCGCCAAGTCGCTCTACCTCGACGACAAGGAGTGGAGCGCCGGGCTGGCGGTGACCACCGCGCACGTCACCTCGCCGTTCCACGAGCCCGAAAGCGCGACCGTCCTCGACTTTGCGGTCGACGGCCCGCGCGACTTCGGGCCCGAGCGCGGCACCGGCGGCACGCTCTACGAAGAGGTGGTCAAGCACCTCGCCAAGCTCCGCAAGGACGGCCGCAAGCCGGTGCTCGCGAGCTATTCGACCGGCTCGCGCGAACGGCTCGGCAATTTGCTGAAGGATCACGGGCTCGCGGGCGCGAAGGCGGCGGAGACCTGGCACGAGGCGCTGGCGATCGCGGACACGGGCAAGTCGGCGGGGGTTGCGCTGGTCGTGCTGCCGCTCGACCACGGCTTCACAGCGCCGGGCGTTGCGCTGCTGACCGAGCAGGACATGCTCGGCGACCGGCTGGTGCGGCGTGCCAAGCGGAAGAAATCCGCCGACGCCTTCCTCGCCGAACTCGCGACGCTGTCACCGGGCGATCTCGTCGTCCATGCCGATCACGGTATCGGCCGCTACGAGGGACTGACCTCGATCCCGGTCGGCAAGAGCCCGCATGATTGCGTCGCGCTGAGCTACGCCGGGGGCGACAAGCTCTACGTGCCGGTCGAGAATCTCGAGGGACTGACGCGCTACGGCTCGTCGGAGGAAGGCGCGACGCTCGACCGGCTCGGCGGCGAGGCGTGGCAGCGCCGCAAGTCGAAGATGAAGGAGCGGATCCGCGAGATCGCCAGCGGGCTGATCGCGGTCGCTGCCGAGCGCGCGCTGCATCCGGGCGACGTCGTCGAGCCCGACGACAGCAGCTATCCGAGCTTCGTGGACCGTTTCCCGTACGAGGAGACCGACGATCAGGACCGCGCGATCGAGGATGTGCTCGCCGATCTCGCGGCGGGCAAGCCGATGGACCGGCTGATCGTCGGCGATGTCGGCTTCGGCAAGACCGAGGTAGCGCTGCGTGCCGCGTTCGTCGCGGCGATGGCGGGCAAGCAGGTCGCTTTGGTCTGCCCGACGACGCTGCTCGCGCGGCAGCATTTCAACAATTTCGTCGCGCGCTTCGAAGGCTTTCCGATCAACATCGGGCGGCTGTCGCGGCTCGTCACCGCGGGCGAGGCGAAGGCGACGCGTGACGGGCTCACCGCCGGGACGATCGACATCGTCATCGGCACTCATGCGCTGCTCGCCAAGAGCGTCGAGTTCAAGCAGCTCGGCCTCGTCATCGTCGACGAGGAACAGCGCTTCGGGGTCACCCACAAGGAACGGCTCAAGACGCTCCGCGCCGACGTCCATGTGCTGACGCTGACCGCGACCCCGATCCCGCGGACCCTGCAGATGGCGATGAGCGGGATCCGCGAGCTGTCGGTGATCCAGACCCCGCCGGTCGATCGGCTCGCGGTGCGGACCTATGTCATGCCATGGGATCCGATCGTGCTGCGCGAGGCGTTGCTGCGCGAACATTATCGCGGTGGGCAGAGCTTCGTGGTGACGCCGCGGGTGGCCGACCTGCCGGACATCGAGGAATATCTCCGCGCCGAGGTGCCCGAGATCCGCTACGTCGTCGCGCACGGCCAGATGGCGCCGACCGAGGTCGAGGAGCGGATGTCCGCCTTCTATGACCGCAAGTTCGAGGTGCTGGTCTCGACCACGATCGTCGAGAGCGGAATCGACATCCCAAGCGCCAACACGATGATCATCCACCGCGCCGACCGGTTCGGACTGGCGCAGCTCTATCAGCTGCGCGGGCGCGTCGGCCGGTCGAAGACGCGCGCCTATGCCTATCTGGTGACCCCGCCCGAGCGGCAGATGACCGATGCGGCGGAAAAGCGGCTGAAGGTGCTGTCGGATCTCGACAGCCTCGGCGCCGGGTTCCAGCTCGCGAGCCACGAGCTCGACATTCGCGGCGCGGGCAACCTGCTCGGCGACGAGCAATCGGGGCATATCCGCGAGGTCGGATACGAACTCTACCAGGCGATGCTGGAGGAGGCGATCATGGACGCGAAGGCGGGCGGGATGCGCCTGCGCCCGCGCGACTTCAGTCCGCAGATCACGGTGGATGCGCCGATCCTCATCCCCGAGGATTATGTTCCCGATCTCGACCTGCGGATGGGGCTGTACCGCCGCCTCAACGAACTCGACGAGAGCCGCGAGATCGAAGCCTTCGCCGCCGAGATGATCGACCGGTTCGGCCCGCTCCCCGACCCGACCGAAAACCTGCTCCGCGTCATCGAGATCAAGATGCACGCGAAGAAGGCGTGCATCGCCAAGATGGACGTCGGCGTGAAGGGCGTGCTGGTGTCGTTTCACGACGACAAGCCACCTAATGTCGACGGGCTGCTGGCCTATGTCGAGCGGCTCAACGGCGTGGCCAAGCTGCGGCCCGACAGCAAGCTGGTGTTGCAGCGCGCCTGGCCGGATTCGAAGACCCGGCTGCACGGGGCGTTGCAGCTGTCCAAGGGGTTGGCGAAGGCGGCTGGGTAGGGCCGGCCAGGCTTCAGGAGCTATGGTCCGAAATGATCTTCCAGCCGGCGGGCTGGCGTTCGAAGATCAGCGTCGTGAGGCCGGTCTCGACCTTGGCGCCTGCCACCGCGGGGGTCAGCGTCCAGCGGGCGACGAGGAGCTGGTGGACGCTGCTCAGGGTCCGGAACGCCATCGGCTGGAAGCTCAGCTTGCCGCGCGCATTGCCGCCCGCGACGAAGCTCGGGCGGTAATTGCCCGCGATCTCGGCCTTGCCGCGTAGCAGGCCCTTGGACGTGACGAACACCGCGTCCTTCGCATAGATCGCGACGACGCGCTCGAGATCGCCCGCGTTCCAGCCCGCAGCGCTCGCGGCCATCGCCGCCTCAACCTGCACCTGGGGGGCGTTCTGCGCGGCTGCCGGACTTGCCAGCGCGACGGCGACAATCATGCTGCGGATCATCATTCACTCTCCATAAGGCGGACGAGGGCGGCTTCGTCGAGCGCCCGCGCGCGCAGGAAGCCCTGGTAGTAGGTGCAGCCCGCGGCGGCGAGCAGCGCGAGTTGCGCGTCGGTCTCGACGCCTTCCGCGATCACGGGCAATCCGAGCGACTGCGCCATCTCTATCACGCCGCGCACGACGATGCGGTCGCGCGGCGACTTGTCGATATCGCTGGCGAGCGCCTTGTCGATCTTGAGGTAATCGAGCGGCAACGCCTTCAGATAGGCGAGGCTCGAATAGCCTGTGCCGAAGTCGTCGATCGCGACGCGGCAACCGCCACCGCGCAGGGTCGCGAACAGCGCGGCGGCGGCGGGCAGGTCCTCGATCAGGCCGGTTTCGGTGATCTCCACGGTGAGCCGGCCCCGGGGGAAGCCGCTGTCATCGATCCGGGCGAGGAACAACGCCGCGAACCCCGGCCGGGTGACGTCGCCTGCAGTGAGGTTGAGCGACAGCCGGAGCGCTTGCAACGGACGCGGCCACGCCGCCGCGCGCGCCAATGCGAGCCGCTGGATGTGATCGGACAGCGCGATGCCGAGATCGGCGCGGTCGGCGGCGGCGAACAGCGTCTCCGCGCCAAGCGGCCCGAGCGTCGCATGGTCCCAGCGGGCGAGCGCCTCGACCCCGGTGATGCGCCCGGTGGCGATCTCGACCTGCGGCTGGAACAGAAGATCGATCTCGCCACGATCGATCGCGTGATGAAGATCGACCGCGAGCGTATCGAGCGGCGCGATCCCGGCGATGCTGGCGGTACGGACGACCCCGTCGCTGGCCTTGGCCGCGGCGAGCGCCTCGCTCGCGCGGTGCAGCAATGCCGCAGCATCGTCGCCGGGCGAGCGGGTGGCGATGCCCACCCGCGAACCGAGCACCGCCAGGGTCTGCTCGACCGGGAAGGGCCTGGCGAGCGCCTCGTCGATCGCCGCCGATATCGCTTCGATGCCGCTCGCGTCGGCTTCGGCCACAACGATGAATTCGGCGCCGCTGATCCGGACCGCGAGCATGTTGCCGTTCCAGCTACCTTCCACCGCGCTGCGCAGGCGCCGCCCGGCGGCATCGATCAGGGCATCGACGGCGGGCCGGCCATAAGCGGCATTGACGAAATCGAGCCGGGAGAGCGCGAGCAGCAGAACCGAGACCGGGCGAGCCGGATCGGCCAACGCGGCCGCCAGCCAGCGCCGCGCCGTGCCGGCATTGCCGTCGTGCTGCCATGCCGAGGGCGGTTCCCGACGGTCGATTGCTGCACCCGTGCGTGCAGCATGACGTGCAGCAAAGCGAAGCGAGGCCACGATTTCGCCCTCACCTGCCGGACTGGCGAGAAAGTGGGTGGCCCCGGCGAGGTAGAATTCGTCGATCGTGCCGATATCGCCGCGCGACACCATCACCAGCAACGCGCCGCCGGTCGCCGCGACGACGCCGCCGAGCGCGCGAACCGCGTCAAGACCGGCATCGAGCGCGCCGCGAGCGTCGACCAGTGCGACCGCGGCACCGCTGTCGAGCAGCCGCTTCTCGAGTTCGCTGCCGTCGGCAACGATCGTCGCCTGCCAGCCCGCTGCCACCGCCAGCTGCGCCAGTTCGTCGCGCTGGCGGAACGACACGATCAACAGCGGCGGCCCGATGCCGCTCCCCAAGCCAATAGTGTCGCTTACCATTGCCGCAGCCTAGCCGGGTCCGGCGGAGCTTGCCAATGCGGTGTTGGCGATCGCGTCTTGTCCGGGGACGTCGCAGCGCCTAGCTCAAGGGCGATGGCTACCGCCCCTACCCGCCCGGACCTGCCCCGCGCGGATCCGCCTATCCCGGACCTGGCGCTGCCGGGCCTGGTGGATTCGTTCGGCCGGACGATCCGGTACCTGCGGATCTCGGTCACCGACCGGTGCGACCTGCGCTGCCGCTATTGCATGGCGGAGACGATGACCTTCCTGCCGCGCTCGGCATTGCTGGCGCTCGAGGAGATCGCGATCATCGCCGAGCGGTTCGTCGCGCGCGGGGTCACCAAGCTGCGGCTGTCCGGCGGCGAGCCACTGGTCCGCCGTGACGTCGGCGAGCTGGTGACGCGGCTCGGGCGACTGGTCGGCAATGGGCTCGACGAGCTGACGATGACGACCAACGGCACCCGGCTCGCGCAGCATGCCGAGGCGATGGCGGCTGCCGGCATCGCGCGGGTCAACGTCAGTCTCGACAGCCGCGATCCCGATCGTTTCCGGTTCATCACGCGCCACGGCGATGTCGACCAGGTGCTCGGCGGGATCGCTGCTGCGCGGCGAGCCGGGCTGGCGGTCAAGATCAACATGGTCGCGCTGGGCGGCCTCAACGAAGACGAGATCGCGCCGATGCTCGACTGGTGCGTCGATCAGGGGCACGACCTGGCGCTGATCGAGACGATGCCGTTGGGCGCGATCGACGAGGAGCGGATCGACCGCTTCGTGCCGCTGACACGGGTGTTCGAGGCATTGTCGACGCGGTTCGCGCTGCGCCGCGACGCGCACAGCAGCGGCGGCCCCGCGCGCTACTGGCGCGTCGAGGGCACCGGCACGCGGCTGGGGCTGATCTCGCCACTCACCGCCAACTTCTGCGACGGCTGCAACCGCGTGCGGCTGACGACCGAGGGCAAGCTCTATTCGTGTCTCGGCCACGACGACCAGGTCGATCTGAAGACCGCGCTGCGCGAGGGCGGCGTGGCGGCGCTCGACGCGGCGATCGACAGCGCGCTGGCGACCAAGCCGGCGCGGCACGATTTCCGGATCGAAGCCGGCGGCGCGCCTGCGGTGGCGCGGCACATGAGCGTCACCGGCGGATGAGCGATTACGAACGGCGGGCGCTGGTCGCCTCGCCGACCGCCCCGGCCCAGGCGGCGGCCGCCGCACTTGCCGACGCTGCCGACTGGGTCGACCCGACCGAGGCGGATGTCGTGATCGCATTGGGCGGCGACGGCTTCATGCTCCAGACGCTGCACACGATGCTCGACCGGCGGCGGCCGGTGCCGGTGTTCGGGATGAACCTCGGCACCGTCGGGTTCCTGATGAACGAGTGGCGGCTGCACGGACTGGTCGAGCGGCTGGCGCGTGCCAAGGCGTTCAAGGTGACGCCGTTGCTGGTCACAGTGACGGGCGTCGACGGACGGCTGCACCAGATCCCCGCGATCAACGAGGTGTCGGTGCTGCGCGAGACCCGGCAGACCGCGAAGATCGAGGTCGTCGTCAACGATCGCATCGTCCTGCCCGAGCTCGCCTGCGACGGCATCCTTGCCGCGACCCCGGCTGGTTCGACCGCGTACAACCTTTCCGCGCACGGACCGATCCTGCCGCTCGGCTCGAACCTGCTCGCGCTCACGCCGATCAGTCCGTTTCGGCCGCGGCGCTGGCGCGGGGCGATTCTGCCGGACAAGGCTCGCATCCAGTGGCGGGTGCTCGACCCCGACAAGCGCCCGGTTTCGGCGGTGGCGGACCAGCACGAGATCCGTGACGTCGCGCTGGTCGACATTGCGATGGACCGCGCGCGCGAGCTGACCCTGTTGTTCGATCCCGAGCATGCGCTCGACGACCGGATCACGATGGAACAGTTCATTTCCTAAGCACGCTTGCATCCTTCGACCGGCGAGTTATAGAGCCGCCCTCGGCAACGATCCCTGATAGCTCAGCGGTAGAGCTCTCGACTGTTAATCGAGTGGCCGTAGGTTCGAATCCTACTCAGGGAGCCATTTCTGCCTCGGGACGCACCGGTCCGGCATGTATCAGGCTACCCAGATCATCGCCGTCGAGACCAAGCGGCAAGGGCTGCTCGACATCACCAAGCCGATCGCTGACTGGGTCGCCGTGCAGGGCCTGATGAGCGGGTTGCTGACGGTGTTCTGTCGCCACACCTCGGCATCGCTGCTGATTCAGGAAAACGCCTCCCCCGCAGTGCGCAGCGACATGGAAGCGTATTTCGCGCGGATCGCGCCGGAAAGCGCCGTCTACGATCATGACGACGAGGGGCCTGACGACATGCCCGCGCATCTGCGCACCGCGTTGACGAGCGTGCAGCTGACGATTCCCGTGATCGAAGGCGCGCCCGCGCTGGGTATGTGGCAGGGCATTTATCTGTTCGAACATCGACGGCGCCCGCACCGTCGTACGCTGGCGCTGCACCTGATCGGTGAATGAAGCCGTAATTAAGCGTACTTCCTTGTCTAACGGTGCTTTTTCGGCGACGGAGCGATTTTGTTCATCGCTCGTTCCATCAACACGCGGTAGCTTGGCATTGTTCGCCGCACCCGCTGCGAATGGAGACGATACATGATGCATCTAGGCCGCAAGGCAGTGGTTGGGGCCTTGGCCGCAAGCACGCTGATGGTCGCGGGTTGCGCGACCGAGACTACTTACCGTCCGGCTACCGGACAGGGCTTCGCCCGTACCGGTTACAGCGATCGGCAGATCGAGCCCAATCGCTTCCTGGTTAGCTTTTCGGGGAACAGCGTGACGTCGCGCGATACCGTCGAGCGCTATCTGTTCTTCCGCGCGGCCGAGCTGACGTTGCAGAACGGCTTCGACTATTTCGTGATGGCCGATCGGGACACCGACCGGCAGACCCAGACCTATACGACGCCAGGGTTCGGCGGCTTCGGTGGCGGCGGGTTCGGCTATGGCGGCTTCGGCGGCTAGTGGGGTCCGGCGTGGCGCTATCGCGGCCGCGGCTTCGGCTGGCGCAGCTACGACCCGTGGTTCGGCGGCGGCTTCGGCGGACCGTGGGGCAACAACTTCGACGTCCGCACGATCGACCGGTTCGAGGCGACCGCGGAGATCGTGATGCGCAAGGGACCGATCCCCAAGGACAACCTCCGCGCGTTCAACGCCCGTGCAGTGGTCGACAGCGTCGGCCCGACGGTGGTGCTGCCCAAGGCGGGCTGATCCGTCGGGTCGGTCTTGTTCACGGGGCGACACGGGTTAAGTGCGCGCCCTTCTCCTCTCGTCATCCCGGGCTTGACCCGGGACCCAGAGCCAAAACCGTTGTGGCCCGTTACTCTGGGTCCCGGGTCGAGCCCGAGATGACTAGGGGGAGATGGCGATGCGCTGATCGCCAGGGTCCCGGATGACGATAGCCGCATCGAACAACCCTCCCCGCTCGTTCGCGGGGAGGGTTTTTTGATGCGCTCAGGCGGTCACCGCGCCGTGGCAATGCTTGTACTTGCGGCCCGAGCCGCAAGGACATGGGGCGTTGCGGTTGACGCGGCCTTCCCAGTCGGCCGGATCGACGCCGAGATCGACCGCGGCATTCTGCGCGATCTGGAGCGGAGGGAGCTGGGTCTGGATCAGCCCGCGGGTGCCCGCATCGAAGTCGTTCGAATTGTCCTCGCCGGTGAACGGGTCGAAATGACTCGTGATGAAATCGGGCAGCTCGGGCAGATCGGTCGGCATCTGCATCTGGAAGCGGGCGTGGGCGATCGTCTTGGTGACGTCGACGCGGATCGCGTCGAGCATCCGCTGGAACAGCGAAAACGCCTCCTGCTTATACTCGTTGATCGGGGTCTTCTGCGCATAGGCGCGCAGATGCACGACCTGGCGGAGCGCATCGAGCGTGGCGAGATGCTCCTTCCAGTGATGATCGAGGTTCTGGAGCAGGATCGACTTCTCGACCGATGTCCAGGTCTCGATGTCGAGATCGGCCGCCTTGGCCGCGATCGCCTCGTCCGCCAGCACGCGGACGCGCTCCTCGACCAGCTCCGGATCGATCGCTTCCTCGGTCAGCCAGTCGTCGATCGGCGGATCGAGATCGAGGATCTCGGCGAGCTGCGCCTTCATCCCGGCGATGTCCCACTGCTCGGGATAGGAATTGGGGGGGCAAGCCTCGCCGACGATCACGTTGACGGTCTCGGCACGCATGTCGGTGACGACGTCGCCGACCGCATCGGCATCCATGATGTCGGCACGCTGTTCGTAGATCACCTTGCGCTGATCGTTCATCACGTCGTCATATTCGACGACCTGCTTGCGGATGTCGTAGTTGCGTGCCTCGACCTTCTTCTGGGCAGTCTCGATCGCCTTCGACAGCCACTTGCTGCCGATCGCCTCGCCATCCTCGATATTGTTGCGCATCATCTTCGCGAACAGCGTGTCCGGCCCGAAGATGCGGAGCAGATCGTCGTCGAGGCTGAGATAGAAGCGCGACAGGCCGGGATCGCCCTGGCGGCCGGAACGGCCACGCAGCTGGTTGTCGATCCGGCGGCTTTCGTGACGCTCTGTACCGAGCACGAACAGCCCCCCGGCGGCGAGCACCGCGGCCTTCTCGGCCTGGATCTCGGTGCGGATCGCTGCCGCACGGGTGTCGTATTCGGGGGTGCCCGCGACCAGATCGGGGTGCTCGTCGAGCATGCGGAACTCGAGGTTGCCACCGAGCTGGATGTCGGTGCCGCGGCCGGCCATGTTGGTCGCGATCGTCACCGCGGACCGGCGCCCGGCCTGCGCGACGATGTGCGCCTCCATCTCGTGGTAGCGGGCGTTGAGGACCTTGTGCTCGACCTTCTCGGCCTGGAGGAACTCGCTCAGCAGCTCGGACTTCTCGATCGACACGGTGCCGACCAGCACCGGCTGGCCCTGCTCGGCATGGTGACGGATCTTCTTGGCGATCGCGCGGAACTTGTCCTGCGTGTCCTTGTAGAACTCGTCTTCCTCGTCGACCCGGCGGACCTCGACATTGGTCGGAATCGTCACGACGTTCATCTTGTAGATGTCGTAGAACTCCGCCGCTTCGGTCGCGGCGGTGCCGGTCATGCCCGACAGCTTCGGGTACATGCGGAAATAGTTCTGGAAGGTGATCGAGGCCATGGTCTGGTTCTCGGGCTCGATCTGGACGCCCTCTTTCGCCTCGACCGCCTGGTGCAGGCCGTCTGACCAGCGCCGACCGTCCATCATGCGGCCGGTGAACTCGTCGATGATGACGACCTTGTCGTCCTTCACGATATAGTCGGTGTCGCGCTTGAACATCATGTTCGCGCGCAGCGCCTGGTTGAGGTGGTGGACGACCTGGGTGTTCTCGAAATCGTAGAGGTTGTCGCCCTCGAGGTGGCCAGCAGCTTCGAGCATGCGCTCGACCTTCTCGGTACCGTCCTCGGTGAGGATGATCGACTTCTGCTTCTCGTCCTTCTCGTAATCGACCGCGTCGAGCTGCTTCACGACCGCATCGACCTGCATGTACAACTCCGACTTGTCGTCGGTCGGGCCGGAGATGATCAGCGGGGTGCGCGCCTCGTCGATCAGCACCGAATCGACCTCGTCGACGATCGCCATCGCGAACGGACGCTGGACCATCGAGGTGCGCTCGTACTTCATGTTGTCGCGCAGGTAATCGAAGCCGAATTCGTTGTTGGTGCCGTAGGTGATGTCGGCGGCATAGGCGTCGCGGCGCTGCTCGTCGGTGAGGTTGGGAATGATCACCCCGACCGTCAGCCCGAGGAAGCGATAGACCTGTCCCATCCACTCGGCATCGCGGGCGGCGAGATAATCGTTGACGGTAATGACGTGGACGCCGTCGCCCGGCAGCGCGTTGAGATAGGTGGCGAGCGTCGCGACCAGCGTCTTGCCTTCGCCGGTGCGCATCTCGGCGATCTCGCCGCGGTGGAGGACGATGCCGCCGACCATCTGCACGTCGTAATGGCGCTGGCCGAGCGTGCGGCTCGCGGCTTCGCGCACCGTCGCGAACGCCTCGGGCAGCAGGTCATCGAGCTTGGTGCCGTTCGCCAGCCGTTCGCGGAACACGACGGTCTGGTGGGCGAGCTGGTCGTCCGACATCGCCTTCATCGCGGGTTCGAACGCCGCGATCTTGGCTAGGATCGGGTTGAGCGATTTGACGTAACGGTCGTTGGACGAACCGAACAGCGATTTGGCAAAGCCGCCGAGCATGGATGAATTCCTGAAGATGGAGGACGCGCGGCGGAGCGCACGTAGGATAGGGTCAGACGTAGACTGGCCGGCGGAACCGGCGGAACGGCGCTGCTATTCGCGCCGGCGGCTCGCGTAGAGCGGCACGAACTCGGCAACGGGCTGGACGATCAGCGTCGCGCCGACCCGGCGTGCGTCCGCGAGCGTGACGGCGGGCCGTGCCGCCGCGGGCCGTGCGGCGCGCACCGCCGCCGTCCGGTAGGCGATCGCACCGGCTACCGCATGCGCCGCCGTCGGCGCGCGAACCGTCGACACCGCCCCGGTCAGGGCGGACAGCAGCGCGGACAGGAGCAGCAACAGGTTCAAGCGTGGCACCAAAGCGATCGGAGGATCGGGAGATAATGCCGCCGACAGGATAAATCCACGTAAATAGCGCCGGGCGCTCGCGCCGGTTGCCGCGCCCCGGCGAGCATCTATACCGCGCGGATGGCCGATCATCCCCGCTCCCCGCTCGCTCCGGCGTCGTTCCCCACTCTGCCCCCGGTCGCCGGCGTCGCAGCAAGGATTGCGCGCGCCCGGTACAAGACCTGGGATCGCTGCGACCTCACCTTCGTCGAACTCGCCGCCGATACCGTCGTCGCAGGCGTGCTGACGCAGAGTCGCTGCCCCTCCCCCGAGGTCGAATGGTGCCGCAAGGCGCTGACGCTCGGCACCGCGCGGGCGCTGGTGGTGAATGCGGGCAACGCCAACGCCTTCACCGGATCCCGCGGGCGCGTCGCGGTCGAGGCGATCGCGGCGCGGACGGCGGCGCATCTCGGCTGCCAGCCCTCCGACGTGTTCGTCGCCTCGACCGGGGTCATCGGGGTGCCGCTGCCCATCGACAAGGCCGAGGCCGGGCTCGATGCCGCGTTCGTCGCAGAGCCGTGCGACTGGCAGGCGGCGGCGGAGACGATCGGCACCACCGACACCTTCCCCAAGGGCGCGACGACCAGCGCGATCGTGGACGGGCGAACGGTGACGCTGGTCGGGATCATCAAGGGATCGGGAATGATCGCGCCGGACATGGCGACCATGCTCGGGTTCATCTTCACCGACGCCGCCGTCGATGCCGCGTTCCTCCACGGCGCGCTGGCGGCGGCCAATACGAAGAGCTTCTCGTGCATCACGGTCGACGGCGACACCTCGACCAGCGACACCGTGCTCGCCTTCGCGACCGGGGCGGCGGGGAACACGCCGCTGGTCGATCACGACAGCGTGGGGGCGGACGCGTTCCGCGCCGCGCTGGCGGACCTGTGTCACCAGCTTGCGCAACTGGTAGTGCGCGACGGCGAGGGCGCTCAGAAGCTGATCGAGATCGCCGTCACCGGCGCCGAGAGCGATCGCAGCGCGCACCGGATCGCAATGAGCATCGCCAACTCGCCGCTGGTGAAGACCGCGATCGCGGGTGGGGACGCCAATTGGGGGCGGATCGTGATGGCGGTCGGCAAGGCGGGCGAGCCGGCAGAGCGCGATCTGCTGGCGATCCGCTTCGGCGACACGCAAGTGGCGCGCGACGGGCTGGCCGTCGAGGGGTATGACGAGGCTCCGGTCGCGGCGCATCTACGCGGGAGCGAGATCGAGATCGGGGTGGAGCTTGGGTTGGGCGACGGAGCGGCGACGGTTTGGACGTGCGACCTGACCCACGGGTATATCGCGATCAACGCGGATTATCGGAGCTGAGGCCGGTGGCGAGGCGTGACGGTGGAGTCCGCGCCGTCACCCTGGTCGCTCGCCCTTGCTGCCGTTGGCGCTGATGCGAGCAACGCTGGCTTCATCTTCTACCCCGGCAAAGGCCGGGGCCCCGTTGGCACGGCAGAGGTAACGGAACGCCGACCTACGTCACCATCGTCCCTCAACTGGGCCCCAGCCTTCACCGGAGTAGCAAGAGAGGCAGGGTTAACCTCCCACCCTAGTGCTCCCGAAAGGTGCCACGCACCGTGGGCCACGAGCCTAGCTTTAACCGTCACGCCGGACGCGTTCCGGCATCCACCGCGCCCGAACCTCATGCTTCGGGTCGGCGGCGCGGTGGATCCCGGACCAAGTCCGGGGTGACGGTGAGGTCAGGCAAGCTCGCCTTCGAGCCATGCCTTCAATCGGCCCTTCGGCTCGGCGCCGACCTTCGTCGCGGCGGGGGCGCCGCCCTTGAACAAAATCATCGTCGGAATGCCGCGGACGCCGTAGCGGCCAGGGGCTTCGGGGTTTTCGTCGATGTTGAGCTTGGCGATCGTCACCTGTTCGCCGAGTTCCTCCGAGATTTCCTCGAGGCTCGGGCCGATCATCTTGCACGGGCCA
>DATLME010000112.1:0-2080 GCA_035537395.1 Sphingomonas sp.
CACTGCGCTCGACACCGCCAGTTCGGCCGCCTCGCGCGGCGTCTGGAACAAGGGCCCGGCGACGATCTCGAAGCCCAGATCGCCGAACGCCGACGACACCAGGTTGGCGCCGCGATCGTGCCCGTCCTGGCCCATCTTGGCGACCAGCATGCGCGGCTTGCGGCCCATCCGCTGCGACACCGCGACCGTGCCCTGCTTGGCCTCCTCCCACCGCGCGTCGGCGCGCTGGCCATAGATGCCGCTGACCGGTTCAGGTGACGTCGAGTAGCGCCCGAACACCCGCTCCAGCGCGTCCGAAATCTCGCCCAGCGAACAGCGCACCCGCGCCGCATCGATGCTCAGCGACAGCAGATTGGCGCCTTCTCTGGCCCCTGACTCCAGCGCCTCCAGCGCCGCGCGCACGGCCGCCGCATCGCGGGTCGCCCGCATCGCGTCGAGCCGCTCGATCTGCCCGGCCCGCACCCGCGCATTGTCGATGTCGAGGATGTCGAGCTCGGCTTCTTCGGCCAACCGATAGCGGTTGACCCCGACGATCACCGCCTCGCCCGTATCGACCTTGGCCTGGCGCTCGGCGGCGGCTTCCTCGATGCGCCGCTTGGGCAGGCCGGACGCGACCGCCTTGGTCATCCCGCCGAGCCCCTCGACCTCCTCGATCAGCGCCCACGCGCGTTCTTCCAGTTCGCGGGTCAGCGCTTCCACATACCAGCTCCCGCCCAGTGGATCGGCGACCGCGGTAATCCCGCTTTCCTCGGCCAGGATGAGCTGCGTGTTGCGCGCGATCCGTGCCGACGTGTCGGTCGGAAGCGCAATCGCCTCGTCGAACGAATTGGTGTGCAGCGACTGCGTGCCGCCAAGCACCGCGGCCAGCGCTTCCACCGTGGTGCGCACGATATTGTTGTACGGGTCCTGCTCGGTCAGCGACACGCCGGACGTCTGGCAATGCGTCCGCAGCAGCTTCGATTTCTCGGATTTCGCACCAAGCTCGGTCATCATCCGCGCCCACAAGGTGCGTGCGGCGCGCAGCTTGGCGACCTCCATGAACAGGTTCATGCCGATGCCGAAGAAAAAGCTCAGGCGCGGTGCGAACGCATCCAGGTCCAGCCCCGCCGTGATCGCCGACCGGGCATAGGCCAGCCCGTCCGCCAGCGTGAACGCCAGCTCCTGAACCGCGGTCGCCCCGGCCTCGTGCATATGGTAGCCGCTGATCGAGATCGAATTGAACTTGGGCATCTCGCGCGACGTGAAGGCGATGATGTCGCTGACGATCCGCATCGATGGTTCGGGCGGGTAGATATAGGTGTTGCGGACCGCGAACTCCTTGAGGATGTCGTTCTGGATCGTGCCCGACAGCGCCGCTCGCGCGACCCCCTGCTCCTCGCCGGCAACGATGTAGAACGCCAAAATCGGCAGCACCGCGCCGTTCATGGTCATGCTGACCGACATCTCGTCCAGCGGAATGCCGTCGAACAGCAGCTTCATGTCCTCGACGCTGTCGATCGCCACGCCCGCCTTGCCGACGTCTCCGGTGACCCGCGGATGATCGCTGTCATAACCCCGGTGCGTGGCGAGGTCGAAGGCAACGCTCAGGCCCTTCTGCCCCGCGGCCAGATTGCGGCGGTAGAAAGCATTGCTCTCCTCGGCGGTTGAGAAGCCGGCATATTGCCTGATGGTCCACGGCCGCCCGGCATACATCGTCGCATAAGGCCCTCGCGTGTACGGCGCGATGCCCGGAAAACCCGGTGCGATCCCGGTCGCATCCTCCGGTCCATAAACGGTTTTGAGGGTGATCCCCTCCGGCGTCGTGCGAGACAGATCAGCCCCACGCGCTTCCTTGGCGGCAAGGGCTTTCCAGGCTTCATATTGGTCGGACATGGTGCCGCGATACTCCGGGAAGCTTTGCTCTTAAACCCCCATCGCCTCTTCGATCACCACCTCGCAGCTTACCGAATTCGCGATGAAGCAAGCTTCGTGCGCCTGGTGGTGAAGGGCATCGAGCGCCGCTGCCTCGGGCGCCGCTCCTTCAAACTCGATCCGCGGTCGCATGGTCACCCGCGTGATCCGCACCCGGCCGTCCTCGCCC
>DATLME010000113.1:0-2263 GCA_035537395.1 Sphingomonas sp.
ACACGTAGAGCGTGTGCAGCCCGTGCGTCGGAGCCTCGATCAGCTCGGTAAGGGTCGGCAGGAACCCCGCCAGCGTCTTGCCCGCGCCGGTAGTCGCCACCAGCAACGCGTGCCGTCCGGCGCGAGCCTCGTCGAGCATCGCGAGCTGATGCCGACGCGGTTGCCAGCCTCTTGCTTCGAACCAGTCTCTCAGCGGCAGGGGAAGCGCGGCGGTCACCATCCGCGCGACAATGTCGGGCGGCCGCGGGTCAGCTCGAACCGCGCGCCTGGTCCTCGTCGGATTGCTCCTGCTGCATCCGTCGGGTCGCCGCCTCGGTCTCGGCGAGCGATACGCCACTGCGACGGTTGAGCATCCGCGACGCGACCAATGCGATCAGCAGCAGCAACGGGCCGCCGATGATCACGAATCCCCACAAGCTTTCCATGGTCCAGCACCTTCATCGATTCCGTGTCGTCAACGAGCCTCCGGGTGGTTCGATCCCATTGCGTACGGCAAGCATGGGGATAGGCGTGAGCATCGGATCGATCGCGAGGTGGGAACCGCAGGGCATGTCATCCATATAGGGACGATGGCAAAGCTCGGCGACTGGCTCGAACCGCATCCGCACGGCATCTATGTCCGGCCCGCCGACGCCTGGGTCGATCCGTCGATCCCGAGTGCCCGCGCCCTGGTCACCCACGGCCATGCCGATCACGCCCGCGGCGGGCACGAGGCGGTGTGGGCCACCCCGGAAACGCTTGCGATCATGGACGCGCGCTACGGCACCCAGACCGGCAACCCGGTCGCCTATGGCGAGACGGTCCGCGTCGGCGAGGTCGATGTCGGGTTCGTGCCCGCCGGCCATGTGCTCGGCTCTGCGCAGATCGTGCTCGATTATCGCGGCGAGCGGGTGGTGGTGTCAGGCGACTACAAGCGCCGCGCGGATCCGACCTGCACCCCGTTCGAGCCGGTGAAATGCGATGTCTTCGTCACCGAGGCGACTTTCGGATTGCCGGTGTTCCGCCATCCCGAGACCGGTGACGAGATCGACAAGCTGCTCGTCGCGCTCCACGCCAATCCGACGCGGTGCGTGCTGGTCGGCGCCTATGCGCTGGGCAAGGCGCAGCGCGTGATCGCCGAATTGCGCGAGCGGGGGCATGAGGCCCCGATCTACATCCACGGCGCGCTGCAACGCTTGTGCGATCTCTATGCCGATCATGGCGTGCGGCTGGGCGAGCTGATTCCCGCGACCGGCGTGCCGAAGGCGGAGATCGCGGGCCATGTGGTAATGGCGCCGCCCGGTGCGCTCAACGACCGCTGGTCGCGGCGGCTGCCCGATCCGATTACCGCGATGGCATCGGGGTGGATGCGGGTCCGGCAACGCGCCCGGCAGAAGAATGTCGAGCTGCCGCTGATCCTCAGCGATCACGCCGATTGGGACGAGCTGATCGACACGCTGACCGAGATCGCGCCCAAGGAAGTATGGGTCACCCACGGCCGCGAGGACGCGCTGGTCCACTGGTGCATGACCCGCCAGATCAAGGCGCGCGCGCTGGCGCTGGTCGGGTTCGAGGACGAGGACGAGTAGCGCTGTCGGCCTCGTCACCACCGGCTTGTTGCGGGGTCCGGCGTCCACATCCTCGAGGGATCGTGCACCGTGGGGTTCCGGTACAAGTCCGGGATGACGTGGCGAACCCCCGCACGTCCTGAGTAGGGATCGAACAGCCGCGCAAGCGGCGTATCGAGAGCCCGTGTCGAAGGACAGGTTGGCGCGTGAAACTCGCGCTTCGATACGAGCCCTCGATACGCTGCCTTCGGGAGCTACTCGGTCTCTACTCAGCACTAGCGGTGGTGGGGAATGGCCCCGACAATCGTATGGCCTACACCCCCGTCAGCCCGGCCTTGTTCCAGGGTCCACCCGTCCACATTCTTCAGGGATCGTTGCGCCGTGGATCCCGGAACAAGTCCGGGATGACGTGACTACCCCCCCGTTCGTCCTGAGTAGGAACCGAGTAGCTGCGTCGCAGCGGATCGAGAGCCCGGATCGAAGGACAATTTGGCCCCCTCAAGCCCCCTCGAGCGCCCGGCTCCGTCGCCGTTGTACCGAACTGCCGATCCCGAGCGCCTCGCGATACTTCGCGACCGTCCGCCGCGCGATGTCGAAACCTTTCGCGTTCAGCAGCTCGACCAAGGTGTCGTCCGACAGGATCTTCGCACCCTCGGTATCGATGAGCGCCCGGATCGCGCTCTTCACCGCCTGTGCGGATACCGCATCGCCGCCAT
>DATLME010000114.1:0-52923 GCA_035537395.1 Sphingomonas sp.
GGGCGAGGACGAGCAGGCGGTGCAGAAGATGTTCACCCCCGAATTCCGCAATCGCCTCGATGCGATCGTGCCGTTCGGGTATCTGCCGACCGAAGTGGTCGCGCGGGTGGTGGACAAGTTCATCCTTCAGCTCGAACTGCAACTGGCCGACCGCAGCGTCCACATCCAGCTCGACGACGCGTCGAAGGCGTGGTTGACCGAGAAGGGCTATGACAAATTGTACGGCGCGCGGCCGATGGGGCGGCTGATCCAGGAGAAGATCAAGCAGCCGCTGGCCGAGGAACTGCTGTTCGGCAAGCTGGTGCACGGCGGCGAGGTCACGGTGAAGATGAAGGACGGCGCGTTGTCGTTCGCGATCGAGCCCGCCGCGCCGAAGAAGCCCAAGAAGAAGGGTGGCCGGAAGGTCGTCACCGACGTCGCCTAGCCTTGCGGGCGCAGTGGGAGGGGGCGTGCTCGCACCCCCTCCCTACCTGCGGACCCCCTCCGCTGGAATCGATCAGGCGGTAACCACCGCGCGGCTGCGCCGGCGCAGCGTGGCGCCGAGCCCCAGAAAGCCGAGCGCCATCATCCCCCAGGTGCTCGGTTCGGGCACGGCGGCGATGTTCAGCGACAGTCCGCCCGCATTGTCGCCGAAGCTGCTGGCCGCGTCTGCGATCGCGAAGGTGACCGCGGTCGGCGCGGCAAAGGTCAACGTCAGCGGACCGTCCTCCGAATAGGCGGCAAGTGCCGCCGCCTGCGTCGCGAACCGCGCATAGCCCTCCGGGTTGAACAGCGTCGTTACGCCATTGGCGGTATAGGTGTAGTAACCAACCCATGGTTCGGGGTTGCGGTTGATGTCGCGCGCGGACCAGGCCGTGTACATGTCTGACACGAGTGAAACGGTGTAGGTACCGGCTTCGAAGGCATAAGTCGCACTGGACGCGCTGTAGTCGGTTGCACTCAGATCGAGCGTCGCGGCAAGCGCCGGCACGGGAGCAGCGAACATCGTGGCTGCGACGAGCAGCCGGTTTAATTTGATCATCGGATGAACCCCTTTGTCGAAAGATATCAAGCCGACGTGCCTCAGCAACGCTGGCCGATATCCTATAGGTTCCGATTAGAAGATCCTGCAACGTCCGAGAGAGGGTGCATTGTTCCATTATCGGACTCGGTGCATCCTATGCCAAAGTATCTTGATCGAATGATGCGCCCCGGCAGATCGATGCGGCCGGCGACCGGCGCAGACTGCGGCCGCGTTTACCAATAGTTCGCGACCCTGGTCGTACCGCTCCCCGATGGGATTGGTGATGGTGACTCGGTGGATCGTCGGGCTGCTGCTGGCGTTCGGCGCCATCGGTGCTGCGCCGGCGTTGGCCGCGCCCGGCATCCCGCTGTCGGTCTGCATCGCACGCGCCGCGCCCGGAACGGTCGCGTCGCGGGGTTTTGCGAGCACCGCACGGTTCGATTGCACCACCCGGCAGCCGCGCTTCGGCCGAGGAGATTTCCTCGTCCGATCGCAGCGGTTGCCGAAGTTGCCGACCGGAAGCGACCTCACTGTTCGCTTCGCGAGCATGTGGCAGAACCGCGTTACCGTGTACGTTCTCTATGCCGACGGCGTGGTGAGCCGGACCGGCTTCGACAGCCGAAGCGCCGGCCGACACCTCAAACTCGGAGCGATCCTCTCGGTACCGGTCGCCACGCGCGTCGCCGCACCGGTCCGCATCCTGTGGCATGTCCAGGGCTCGGCCAATCTGCGCGGCGTAATTGCGGGTGCCGAGATCGCGACCACGGCGGCCGCGACTCGGCGCGAAACGCTTCTCGCTGCCGCCTATGGCGGGTTCGCAGGCATGGCGATCGCTCTGGTCGTCTATAATCTCGCATTGTGGGGCGCGCTGCGACAACGCTTCCAGCTCGTCTATTGCGCACTCGTCTTGTGCCTGCTCGGCTATGCCGCGAGTTCGTCGGGCGCACTCGGGCAATGGTGGCCCGATCTGGACAACAACGATCGGCTCCGGATCAACGGCGTCCTGCTCGCGGCGTCGTCGGTGCTGGTCCTTGCCTTCGCGCGTAGCTTTTTCGAGTCGCGGGTGTTCGCCGGCTGGCTCGGCCGTACAACCAGCTTGGTAATGGCGGCGCTCGGCACCGGATCGATCGCGTTTGCGCTGCTGTCGCCCTGGTACATGGTGGCGACCGATCGTCTCCTGATCGGAGGGTATCTCGCCCTGATGGCGCTGGTGCCCGCGATCCTGTGGCGGGCATGGCGGCTGCGCAGCAACTACGTTTACTTGTTCACGCTGGCTTGGGGCGCGCCGATCTGTTTCGCCGGCATGCGCATCGCCAGCGCGTTCGATCTGATGCCCTGGAGCTTCTGGCTCGACAATTCGACGCTGATTTCCATGATGCTCGAGGCGATGCTATCGAGCCTGGCGATCGCCTACCGGATCCGCGTGCTCAGCCGCGAGCGCGACCAGGCGCGCGAACAGGAAATCGCCGCCCGCCTCCTCGCCGCCACCGATCCACTCACCGGCTTGCTGAACCGCCGCGCGTTTCTCGAAGGCGCGATCGGGCGCGAGGGCGACCAGCGGCTGTTGCTCGCCGACATCGATCACTTCAAGCGAGTCAACGAGACTATCGGCCACGACGGTGGTGACGAGGTGCTGCGAGTCTTCGCGCGCGCGCTCCGCGCCTCCGTCCCCGCGGACGCGCTGGTCGCCCGGCTAGGTGGCGAGGAATTCGCCATCATCGCCCCCGCGAGTGCCGGGCTGTCGGCAAGCGCCGTGCTCGACCGGCTGCGCGCCGAACGCATGCCGTTCGATCTGTCGGTGACCGCCAGCATCGGCACCTGCACCGGGCCGCTCACCCGCGAGGTCGACTGGAAGGAACTTTACCGCCGCGCCGATCGCGCCTTGTTCGAGGCCAAGTCCGCCGGTCGAGACCGCGCGCGCGACGCGGCGGGGTTGTCGTTCGCTGCCTGAGCGTTTGGATGCCGATTGTGGGATTAGTCCGCATCGGCTACGATCATCATCTGGGCGGAGGTGTAGCGATGCGCGAACGGCGGATGGTTCTGGCAGTGGCTGGCGCGGCGATGCTGCTCCTCGCGGCGCGACATCCTACAGCTGATATCCAGCTTCTCACCCATGATGTCAGCGATCCCGCGCCGCGCCGCCTCCAGGCAGCGGTCGATCTCGGGCTCGTCGGCGTTTCGGTGCTTTACACCTGGACGGTCAAGCGCCTGAGTTGATCCCTTCCGGCTCGTTGCTTACAGCAGTGTCAATGAGCGATCCCGACTGGCAGCAGCACTATCGTCACCCCACGCCGTGGACGACGACCTATCCTCCGGAGTCGCTGGTCGCGCTGTTCGAAGGCAGCGCTGCCGCGCACGGCCGCGCACCGCTGATCGATTTTCTGGGCCGCCGCTACAGCTATGCGGCGACCCGCAATGCGGCAGACCGGGTGGCCGGCGGGCTGGCCGCGCTCGGCTATGGCAAGGGTGACCGGATCGGGCTGTTCCTGCCCAATGCGCCGCACTACCTCGCCGCCTATTATGGCATCCTCAAGCTCGGCGCGACGGTGGTCAATTTCTCGCCGCTCTATACCGCGGGCGAACTGGCGCACCAGGTTGCCGATTCGGGGACCCGGGTCCTCTTCACGCTCTCGGCCAAGGCGCTGCTCCCGACCGCGCTCGAAGTGCTGGAAACGAGTGATCTCGAACGGCTCGTGGTCGGCTCGGTTGCGGGCGGACTGCCACGGGGCAAGTCGCTGCTCTACCGGCTGTTCAAGCGCGCCGAGATCACCGCGCGGCCGGACGATCCCCGCGTGATCGCCTTTTCCTCGCTGATCGCCAAACGCGCCCCCTGCCCGCCGGCAAGGATCGACGCCGCCACCGATCTGGCGGTGATCCAATATACCGGCGGGACCACGGGCACGCCGAAGGGAGCGATGCTGACCCACGCGAACATGGCGGCCAACGCGCGCCAGGTGGCGGCGATCGATCCGCATCCGGGTCAGCCCGACCGCATCGTCGGCGTGCTGCCGCTGTTTCACGTCTTCGCCAACACCTGCGTGCTCAACCGGACGGTCGCCTCCGGCGGCATGATCGTGATGCTGCCACGTTTCGATGCCGGGCAGACGCTGGCGGCTATCACGCGGACCAAGGCGACGTCGCTGCCGGGCGTCCCTACGATGTATCGTGCACTGCTCGATCACCCGAAGATCGGCGAAACCGACTTCACCTCGCTTCGAGTCTGCATCTCAGGCGGGGCACCGCTGCCGGCCGAGGTTAAGTCCGCGTTCGAGGCGCGCTCAGGCGCGCGCCTGATCGAAGGCTACGGCCTGTCCGAAAGTTCGGGCGTGGTCGCGTGCAACCCATATGAAGGTGAGGGCGAGGCCGGCACCATCGGTCAGCCGCTGCCCGGCACCCGCATCCGGCTGGTCGACAAGGAAGATCCCACCTGTCCTGCCCCGGCCGGCGAACCCGGGGAGATCCTGGTCTCGGGGCCGCAGATCATGGCTGGCTATTGGCAGCGTCCCGAAGCGGACGCGGAGGTATTCGTCGACGGCTGGTTGCGCACCGGCGATGTCGGGGTCATCGACGATGCCGGGTTCATCCGCATCGTCGACCGGCTGAAGGACATGATCGCGGTATCCGGGTTCAAGGTGTTTCCGAGCCAGATCGAAGCCGTGCTCTACCGCCACCCGGCAGTGAAGGAGGCGCTCGTGATCGGCGTGCCTGACGATTACCGCGGCGAGCGCCCGCGCGCCTACGTCACGCTTGCCGACGACGCGACCGAGGACGCGGGCGTACTCAAATCCTGGGTCAACGCCCAGATCGGCCGCCACGAACAGGTCGACAGCGTGGTCGTCCGCGAGAGCCTGCCCAAGACCATGATCGGCAAGCTCAGCCGCAAGGAACTCGTCGCCGAGGTACAGGCGGCGGGCTGAACCGAACGCGAAGAAAACGCGACCAGCCACGAGGCACCTGCGTAAGCACCATGTACCTCCGTCGCGTTCGACTTGTTCCGGAGCGCGGCTGGCTGCGCATCAGCCAACCTTGCCACGTTGGCGGCCATATCGCATAGCGCGCCGATGGAGAGCCCCATCGAGAACCTGTCGTTCGAGGACGCATTGAAGGAGCTGGAGCGCATCGTCTCTCGGCTCGAGAGCGGGGATGCCTCGCTCGACGAATCGATCCAGCTCTACGAACGCGGCGACAAGCTGCGTCAGCGCTGCGCCGAGCGGCTCGATGCGGCCCAGGCGCGGATCGAGGCGATCCGGCTCGATGCCGAGGGCAAGCCGGTCGGCACCCGTCCCTTCGCCGCAGGCTGAGATGGACACGACTACGCTCGATGCGGCCATGGCCGAGATCGCGGCCGAGATCGACGGCCGCTTCGACGCGCTGCTTCGCGTCCCCGACGATTCACGGGCCGGTCTGTACCGCGCGATGCGGCATGCCGCGATCGGCGGGGGCAAGCGGCTCCGGCCGCTGCTGGTCTGCGCTACCGCTGATCTGTTTGGCGTCGATCGCGATTGCAGCGCGCGGGTGGCGACCGCGATCGAGGCGATCCATGTCTATTCGCTGATCCACGACGATCTTCCGGCGATGGACGACGATGATCTCCGTCGCGGCAAGCCGACCGTTCACAAGGCGTTCGACGAAGCCACCGCGGTACTGGCCGGCGACTGCCTTCATGCGCTCGCCTTCGAGGTGCTTGCCGATCCCGCGACGCATGCGGATCCCTTCGTGCGCAGCGAACTGGTAATGGATCTCGCTCGCGCGGCCGGACCCGCAGGGATGGCGGGCGGGCAGATGATGGACCTGGAGGCCGAGCGCGCCCGGTTCGATCTCGCGACGGTCACGCGGCTGCAGCAGATGAAGACGGGGGCCTTGATCTCGGCATCGGTCGAGGCAGGCGCAATCCTCGGCCGCTTGCCGGTCGAAGGACGCGTGGGGTTGCGTGGCTATGCCCGCGATCTCGGGCTAGCTTTCCAGATCGCCGACGACCTGCTCGACGCGGAGGGCGACGAGGCGCTTGCCGGCAAGAAGCTGCGCAAGGACGACGGCGCGGGCAAGGAAACCTTCCTGTCGCTGCTCGGGGTCGATCGTGCGCGTGCGCAATGTGAGATGCTCGTCGACCAGTCGATCGCTCACTTGCACGGGTTCGGCGCGTCGGCCGATCTGCTGCGCCAGGTGGCGCGGTACGTCGTCGCACGCGATCGATAGGAAGGAACAGTCCATGACCGCGCGCATCGGGGTTTATCCCGGCACTTTCGATCCGGTTACGCTCGGGCACATGGACATCATCCGGCGAGGCGCCAAGCTGGTCGACAAGCTGGTCATCGGCGTGACGACCAATCCTTCCAAATCGCCGATGTTCACGATCGAGGAACGGATGGCGATGGTGCGTCGCGAGGTCGCGGATATCGGTGGCGACATTCATGTCGTCGCGTTCGATTCGCTGCTGATGGATTTCGCCGAACGCGAGGGCGCCCGGATCATCGTCCGCGGCCTGCGCGCGGTCGCTGACTTCGAGTATGAATATCAGATGGCGGGAATGAACCAGCAGATCAATCCGCGCGTCGAAACCGTGTTCCTGATGGCCGATGTCGCGCTTCAGCCGATCGCGAGCCGGCTGGTGAAGGAAATCGCGCTCTACGGCGGCGAGATCGCGAAGTTCGTGTCGCCTGCGGTACGCGACGAAATGCGCGCCCGCGTCGACAAGATCGGCCGCAAGGGCAGCTGACCGCGGATGCTCCGCGCCATGTTCAGATTGGCGCAAGCGCGGATTTGCTTTAAGCGGCGCTCTTTCCGTATCCGGTGGGGATCCATGCGCTTCATTGCCCGTCTGTTCGCGTTCATTGCCTGCTTCGTCGCGCTGCCCGCTGCGGCGCAGGTGCTCGAGGCCAACGTCGCCGGCCGCGCCGCCGCGCCGCAAACGACGGACAAGGCGAATCTCTGGCTGCTCGACCTGTCCGACGGCGGCCGGGTGACGATCTGGCTGCGCCCCGATCTCGCCCCCAAGATGGTCGAGCGGATCAAGACGCTGACTCGCCAGCGCTTCTATGACGGGCTGCTGTTCCACCGCGTGATCGACGGCTTCATGGCGCAGGGCGGCGACCCCAAGGGCGACGGCACCGGCGGCTCGCCGCTCCCCAACGTGCCCGCCGAGTTCAACTATTACCCGCACGTGCGCGGGGCGGTGTCGGCGGCGCGCTCCGACGACGAGAACAGCGCCAACAGCCAGTTCTTCATCGTTCTCCAGCCGCGCCTGTCGCTCGACAAGAAATACACCGTGTTCGGCCGCGTGCTCGAGGGCATGGCCTATGTCGTCGCGATCGAGCGCGGCGAGCCGCCCGCCAACCCGACCCGCAGCCTGCGCGCCTACATCGCCGCCGACAATCCGCCCGCCTACACCGCCGCGCCGGCCGTCGCCCCTTCCGCACTCGGCGCGCCGGTAACGCTGCCCGGCACCGGCCCGGGCGTCGCCGCGCCCAAAAAGGCCGCTTCGACCACCAAGTGAAGGTCGAGCTGTTCGATTTCGCGCTGCCGCCCGAGAACATCGCGCTGCGCCCCGCGGTGCCGCGCGACGCTGCGCGGTTGCTGGTGCTCGACGGCGATGGCACGCGCGATCGCGTCGTCGGCGAGCTCCCGCTCGAGCTTCGCCGCAGCGACCTGCTGGTGTTCAACGACACCCGCGTAATCCCCGCACAGCTCGAGGGACGGCGCGGCGATGCGCGGATCGGCGCGACGCTCCACAAGCGCGAAGGACCGCGGCGCTGGCGGGCGTTCGTCCGCAACGCGCGGCGATTGCGCGACGGCGATGCGATCGACTTCGGCAATGGCGTGATCGCGACCGGGCACGATCGTGGCGAGGACGGCAGCATCGCGCTCGATTTCGCGGGTGACGAGCCTGTCGAGCTGCTGCTCGAGCGCGCCGGGCGCATGCCGCTGCCGCCCTATATCGCGGCCCGGCGCGCCACCGACGCGCAGGACGCCGCAGACTACCAGACCATGTTCGCCGCCGAGCCCGGCGCGGTCGCCGCGCCCACGGCCGCGCTCCACTTCACCCCCGCGCTGATCGCCACGCTCGAGGCCGCGGGCATCGCCCATGCGACCCTGACGCTTCACGTCGGCGCCGGCACCTTCCTGCCGGTAAAGGCCGACGACACCGACGCGCACCGGATGCACGCCGAATGGGGCCGCATCGACGCCGCCACAGCTGACCGGCTCAACGCCGTTCGCGCGGCAGGCGGGCGCGTGATCGCTGTCGGCACCACCTCGCTGCGACTGATCGAGAGCGCCGCCGACGCGGACGGCATGATCCGCGCGTTCGAGGGCGACACCGCGATCTTCATCACGCCGGGCTATCGGTTCCGCGGCATCGACGGGCTGATCACCAACTTCCATTTACCCAAATCCACGCTGTTCATGCTCGTCTCCGCGCTGATGGGACGCGAGCGGATGCAGGCGGCCTATCGCCACGCGATCGAAAGCGGCTATCGCTTCTACAGCTACGGCGATGCGTCGCTGCTCCTGCCGTGAGGTGTCGTCGATGATCCTGCTCGCCCTGTTGCTCCAGGCGACCTCTGCCCCCGCGCGGGTTCCCAGGATGCCGGTCGCGCCCGCCGGCCCCGGCCAGCCCCCTGCGACGATGGTGTTCGAGCCCGTCGCGATGGCGATCGCTGGCTTCGACGCCGATGGTGACGGAAAGACGACCGCTGCCGAGCTCGACGCGGGAGTGGCGCGCACCTATGCGGCGATCGATACCGGACGTACCGACCGCCTCGGCTTCATCGCCTACGCTGACTGGGCGGAACGCTGGCTCGGGGACCGGCACGCCTTGCCGAGCCCGTTCGAAGTCGACGGCGATGGCGACGACAAGATCTCGCGGACCGAGCTCCAGACCCAGTTCGCGCGCACCGCCGTCCGCTTCGACCGCGACAAGGACAAGGTGCTCACCCGCGCCGAGCTGCTCACGATCCGCGCCGTGGCGGGCGGCGAGCGCCCGCGCAAAGGCCGCTGACGCCATGCCGCGGTTCGCTTTCACGATCGCAGCGACCGATGGCGCGGCGCGCACCGGCACGATCGCGATGCAACGCGGCACGATCCGCACGCCCGCGTTCATGCCGGTCGGCACTGCAGCCACGGTGAAGGCGATGAAGCCGGCCGACGTCGCTGCCGCAGGCGCGGACATCATCCTCGGCAACACCTATCACCTGATGCTGCGGCCGGGCGCGGAACGCGTCGCTCGGCTTGGCGGGCTTCACGCAATGATGGGCTGGTCGCGGCCGATCCTTACCGACTCGGGCGGCTACCAGGTCATGAGCCTGGCCGATCTGACCAAGCGGTCGGAAGAGGGTGTCGCATTCAAGTCCCATCTGGACGGCACTCGTCACCTGCTCAGCCCCGAACGCTCGATCGAGATCCAGCGGCTGCTCGGCTCGGACATCGTAATGGCGTTCGACGAACTGGTGCCGACCACCTCCACCCCCGAGGTCCAGTCCGCGGCGATGGAGCGCTCGATGCGCTGGGCGCGGCGTAGTCGCGCCGCATTCGACGACGGCGGCGCACATGCCGAGCGCGCCGCGATCTTCGGTATCCAGCAGGGCGCGCTTGATGAGCAGCTGCGCCGCCACTCCGCAGACGCATTGATCGACATCGGGTTCGACGGCTATGCGGTCGGCGGGCTCGCCGTCGGCGAGGGCCAGGAGGCGATGTTCGCCTGCCTCGACTTCGCGCCCGCCCAGCTCCCCGTCGAAAAGCCGCGCTATCTCATGGGGGTCGGTAAGCCCGACGACATCGTCGGCGCGGTCGAGCGCGGGATCGACATGTTCGACTGCGTCATGCCGACGCGTTCGGGGCGCACCGGGCAGGCTTTCACCCGGACCGGGCCGATCAACCTGCGCAACGCGCGCTTCGCCGAAGATCAGGGGCCGCTCGATCCCGCCTGCGCCTGCCCGGTTTGCACGACCTGGACCCGCGCCTATGTGCATCATCTCGTTCGGTCGGGTGAGATCCTTGGCGCGATGTTGATGACCGAACACAATGTCTGGTTCTACGAACGCTTGATGGACGATCTGCGCCACGCCATTGCAGCAGGTGAACTGAGCGGGTTCGCGCACGCGTTTCGCGCGAGCTACCGCGGCGTACGAGGAGAGTAAGATGGCCGACGAACCCAACGAGATTCTGGCCGCGGTCGCGAACGCCAAGGCGCGCGAAAGCGGCGCGGCAAAGACCAGCGATCCTGCCCGCAAGAACCGCTGGCCGATGCGGATCATCGGCGTCGGGATTGGCTCGGCCGCCGTCGCCGCCGCTGTCCTCTTCGCCAATTCCGGCAAGAAGGACTGAGGCTCCCAAGGGCACCGACTTCCATCTTTCCTGCGTCACCCCGGACTTTTTGCGGGGTCCACCGCGCCGCAATCGGGGCCTGGCGATCCTGCCCTCCCGGTGCTCCGTGAAACGGATTTGGTGGGTAAGTAGCTGTTTGCGGCAAGGTCGCCCCAATTGACTCGCACGAGCCGCTCGGCTCCACATGCGCCCGAATCTTTGGAGAATCGCCGATGCGTCTGATCCGTGCTGCCCTGTTGTTGGGCGCAGCGTCGCTGGCGCTGCCCGCGGAAGCGCAGACCGCCCCGGCGCGGGCCGGCAACGCCGCCGCCGCGGTCAAGCCGATCGCCTTCACCGAACGGACCCTCGCCAACGGCTTGCGGGTGTTCGCGCTGCGCGACACCGGCACGCCCAATGTCGCGGTGCAGGTCTGGTACGATGTCGGTTCGAAGGACGATCCCAAGGGCCGTTCGGGCTTTGCGCACATGTTCGAACATTTGATGTTCAAGACCACGCGCAACCTGGTGTCCGAGCAGATGGACCGGCTGACCGAAGACGTCGGCGGCTACAACAACGCCTCGACCAACGATGACTACACCAACTACTACGAGGTCGTTCCCGCCAACCATCTCGAACGACTGCTGTTCGCGGAGGCCGACCGCATGGCCAGCCTCGTCGTCGAGCCGACCAGCTTCGCGTCCGAACGCGACGTCGTGAAGGAAGAACTCCGCCAGTCAACGCTGGCGCGCCCTTATGGCAAGCTGTTCTCGACCTATCTGTCGGCGGCTTCCTACGCCCGTCACCCCTATGCGCGATCGGGCATCGGCAGCATCCAGGATCTCGAAGCCGCGTCTATCGACGACGTGCGCGCCTTCCACGCCACCTATTATCGCCCGGACAATGCCATCCTCGTGGTGTCCGGCAACTTCGACGCGGCGCAGCTCGACGCCTGGGTCAACCGCTACTTCGCGCCGATCGCGAAGCCTGCCGGCACGATCCCGCGAGTGACCGTCACCGAACCTGCGCGCACCACGCCGGTCGGCTACACGGTGTACGAGCCCAATACCCCGCTCCCTGCCGTCATGATGACCTGGCACGTTCCCGCCGATCGCCACCCTGACATCCCGGCGCTGACCGTGCTCCAGACGATCCTCGCTACCGGCGAAAGCTCTCGGCTGTACCAAAGTCTCGTCTACCGCGACCAGCTCGCCCAGGACGCCGCCGCGTTCCTCGACAGCAAGCAGGGCACCGGCAACCTGATCGCCTACGCTATCCTGGCGGGCGGCAAGACCGTCGCCGCAGGGGAAGCAGGGCTGCGGCGCGAAATCGCGCGGATGCGCGATGAGGCGGTGACCGCCGCGGAACTCGCCGAAGCCAAGAACGAGATCCTGACAGCAGCGATCAGGAGCCGCGAGACCGCAGAGGGCAAGGCGCGGGTGCTCGCCTCCTCGGTGATCGTCGACGGCGATCCGCGCCATACGGATCGTCAGCTGGCGGCGATCGCGACCGTTTCGATTGCGGACGTGCAGCGCGTGGCGCGCCGCTATCTCGGCGAGCCGCAGGCGGCGACGATCCGCTATTTGCCCGACACGGCGAAAACGGCCACCGCCAAGGCCGACACGATCGCCGTGCTGCCTAGCGTAACCACGGTGGCGCTGACGCCGCCACGCACGATCGCCGTGGTCACCCCGGCGCCGGAGGGCGAGCGCCAGCTCGCACCCGCGCCCGCCGCGCCGGTCCTGGCGGCGTTGCCGATACCCGTCGAGACCCGCCTGGCTAACGGCATGCGCGTGATCACGGTCGAGCGTCACGATCTGCCGCTCGTGACCGCGGCGCTCGTCGCTACCGGGGGCGGCGCAACCGATCCCGCCGCGCGTCCGGGCGTTGCCAGTCTCGCCGCGACGCTGATGACGAAGGGTACCGCGACGCGCTCCGCGACCGACATCGCCCGGCAGATCGAAACGCTCGGCGGCTCGATCAGCAGCGGCGCCGACCGTGACGGCGCTTCGGTGGCCGTGACGGTCAAGTCGGACCAACTCGCCGCGGCGCTGCCCATCCTCGCCGACGTCGCGACCACGCCCGCTTTCGCCCCCGAGGAGATCGAGCGTGCCCGCGCGCAGGCGATCGACGGCGTCCAGGTCGCGATGAAGGATCCGGCTCAACTGGCCGGGCTCGTCGCGAGCCGTGTCGTGTTCGGCAGCGGTCCCTACGCCGCCCCGCTCGAAGGCACGCCGACATCGCTGAAAGCGATCACTCGGGAAGAGATCGCCGCGTCCTACGCCGCGACCTGGTTGCCCGCGCAGACGGCATTGATCATGGTCGGCGACATTACCTCGGCTGCCGCCACGGCGCTCGCCGAACGACGCTTCGGCGGCTGGCGGTCGCAGTCTGCCGCGCCGGTCGCAGCCAAGCTGCCGGTGCCGCCCGCGCCACGCATTGTCGTGGTCGACATGCCCGGGGCCGGTCAGGCCGGCGTCGTGGTGGCGCGCCCCGCGATCACCCGGACCGATCCACGCTATTATCCGCTCAGCGTCGCCAACACGGTGCTCGGCGGCGGGTTCTCATCCCGGCTCAATCAGGAGATCCGGATCAAGCGCGGGCTGGCCTACGGCGCCGGCAGCAGCATGCAGGCGCGGCGTATCGGCGGCATCGTCGCGGCACGCACCCAGACCAAGAACGAAACTGCGCCGGCCGTGGTCGCGCTGATCGTCGCGGAAATGGCGCGGCTTGGCACCCAGGCCGTACCCGCCAGTGAACTCGACACCCGCAAGGCAGTGCTGGTCGGCGGCTTCGGGCGCGCGACGGAGACCACCGACGGCTTGGCCGACATCATCGGCGATTATGTCGTTCAGTCGGTGCCGCTCGGCGAACTCGCCCGCTACACCGGTGCGGTGGAAGGCGTGGATCCCGCCGCGATCCGCAGCGCGTCAGGCGCGTTGCTCGATCCCAAGGCCGCGAGCATCGTCGTGGTCGGCGACGCGAAGCAGTTCATCGATCCGCTCCGCAAGGCGTACCCCGGGGTCGAACTGATCGCCGACGGCAGCGTCAAGCTCGACAGCGCTGCACTGAAATAGCTTGGCAGCACGCGCCTCCGACAGCGCGACGCCGCGGCGGATCGCGACGGGTGTCGTTGCGGTCACCGCGATGGCCGTGGCCGGGTTTGCCGCGCATGTGGGATGGCGCGCGACCCACGACCCCGTCGGCGCCAAGGCTTCCGTCACGGCGGAACGAACCGCGCGGCCACGTGCAACGGCGACGGTTCCGTTCGCGGCCGCGCCTGGCGCCGGAGTTACCGGTTCGATGCCGCTCCCCTCGCTACCCGTTTCCCCGCGCGTGGCGGCTGCGATCGTCGCGGCGCAGACCGGGATTGCCGCGGCAGCGCCGTTCACGCTCACGGGCATCGGCGCGCGAGACCGCGCGCGTGCGCTCGAATGTCTCACCGCCGCGATCTACTACGAGGCGGCGACCGAGGGCGACGCGGGGCAGGCTGCGGTGGCGCAGGTGGTGCTCAATCGGGTTCGCCATCCCGCTTTCCCAGCCACTGTGTGCGGCGTGGTCTACCAGGGATCGGAAAGGTCCGGCTGCCAGTTCAGTTTCGCGTGTGACGGTGCGGCCGGACGGGTACCTACGCCCGCAGGTTGGGCACGGGCGGCGCGTACCGCCGCACGCTCGCTGACCGGGCGGGTATTTGCGAATGTTGGGCTCGCGACGCACTATCACACCTACGCGGTGACTCCCGTCTGGAACCGCGGCCTCGTGATGACGGATGTCGTCGGCGCCCACTTCTTCCATCGCTGGAAGGGATATTGGGGCACAGCAGCTGCGTTCCATCAATCCTATCGCGGCGGTGAACCGATGCCGCGCGTGCCACGTGTCGACAAACCGGCGGCGCCCTTGCCTCCGGTCGCAACCACCGCGGAAACGTTACCGGTTTCGGCATTGACCCCGTCGGCTGGAACGAACCCAGCGGATCGGCTGCCGCCGGCCTCGCAAGTGCTCGACCGTTGGAAGGATTCGGGAAAGCCGCTCGCGATGCCGGCGCGCCCGCCACGATAGCGGGCGCGCGTTCGGCTTAACGGCAGCGTACGTTGTTGCGATCGACCGATTGTCCGACGGCAGCGCCGGCCGCACCGCCCAGCAATGCGCCGAGCACGCCCGAGCCGCCGGGCGCGATCAGGCTTCCGAGTACGCCGCCGGCAACGCCGCCGACCAGCAGGCCGGTCGTACCGTCGGGGCGACGGCAATAATAGTTGCCGTTCTGGCCGCGATAGATGCGGTCGTTCTGCGACAGGCGACGTTCGCGGTAGCGACGATTATCGACGTAATAGCGGCTCGCGTCGTAACCGCCGTAGCTCGGGTCGGCACGGTCGTAGTCATATTGGGAATAGGTGCGGTAGCGGGGGTCGTTGCCGTAGGACCCGCCGGAACCGGCACAGCCTGCTACCAGGGTAGCGGCGGCGACCGCAGCGAACGACGACGCCAGGCGATAGTTGGTCATGTCTTCTCTCCTCCTGTGTCGGCACTCAATGCGCCGACCGGGAGGAAAGTTGCGCCGACCTAGTCCGCCAGGGCTACCGCGGCCTGCGTTGCACCTTCGCGGGTAGCGCGCGCAGTCTCGACGCGCAGGCTTCGCTCGGCCATTTTCGACCAGGCCTGCTCGGCACGCAGGCAGCGTTCGCGGACATTGTCGAGGGTCGCGGCGCCGGCATCGGCGGCGGCGGCAGCGGCGCGGGCCGTGTAGGTATCGCTCTCTCGCATCGACTATCTCCTCGCAGCATTCAAAAACTGGTCGGCCCGGCAACATTCGCCGCCGGGCCGGCCGGGTCGCTTAGTCGTCCTGCGGCTGCAGGTTGACTGCCGACTGCTTGCCGCGCTTGTCCGGCTCAAGGTCGTATGAAACGCGCTGCTTCTCGCGCAGTGTAACCATCCCCGCCCGCTCGACTGCGGTCACATGGACGAAGGCGTCATTGCCGCCGCCGTCCGGTGCGATGAAGCCATAGCCCTTGTCGGCGTTGAAAAATTTGACGGTGCCGGTGACCATAATCGCTTCCTTCTGTCTCGAGGCGCCCCGCTCGTCGGGCCGCCCGGTGCCTCGGCAGCAGGGAAGGAAGGAAGAGGGAGCCGCAAAGCGCCGAAGACCGTCGATATGCGACTGTAGCATCCCCTATGTGGGCGCTCGGCAGCCAAAATGCAAACCGCCCCCTCGGGCAAGCTACCATCCGGCATCAAATTCCCGTGGTCGACCCACGATCCGCGGCAAAGCCGGGCGCCGGCCCCGTTGCAGGACGAAGCGAGTCGCGCATCGACTCGGGGACCGGTGCGGTCGGATCCGGCCTGAAAGCGTCGGGAGCACGATCAGCGGCACCGGGCCGTGGCTTGCCAAGCGCGAGATCGGGCGCGGCATGCTCGGCCGGGTTCGTCCGTGACCGGCGGACGAACAGCCCAAGGAACGCCGCCCCAAGTCCCAGCGCCGCAATCCCTGCTGTGATCGTGGCGACGCCCAAATTTCGTGGCTTTTCGCGTCGCGGCTGAACGGCGGATTTGCCGCGGCGGTTCTTCGGGGCCTTGGCAGCCATGATGATTCACTTTCGCTTGAACGGTACGAAAATGGTCAACGGGTAGGACCAGCGCCGTGTTCCGGCGCGTGTTGCTACAAGTAGTCGGTAAGGCTCATTTCCGTGATCTGCGCGAACACCGAATAGCTCGCTTCGAGATATTGCTGCTGAAGCTTCACGTCGATGGAAAGCTGGCCATAATCGGCATCTTCGACATCCGAAATGATCGCAGTGAGCAGGAGCGACCGGTCGTCGGCGCGGATCGCAAGGGTCTCCACCTGCTGCTGGCGTTCACCGTTGGCGGCGTTGACTGCCCGCACCTGCGGCAGTGCATCGTCGATCAGGCCAATGGCGGTACGCAACGCTGTAAGTTGGTCCTCCGTCGGCTTCGCTCCGATCGTGCCCGCCTCGGCGATCGTTCGAAACGCCGCAAGCATGTCGCTACCGATCTCACTCGCGGTAACCCCATAAGTAACGTCAACATTGTCTGCGACGCGGGTGCTGGCGCGGGTTCCATCACCTGCGAACGCCGTGTCGGTCGTAGCACCCACGGTGTCCGTCAGCGTTTCCGGCAGGAAGGGTTTGGTTTCCACCTGCCCGCCTGCAAACAGTGATTTACCGTCTGAGGTCGCGTTCAGCGCAGCCCGATACTGCGCGAATGCGTTCTCGACCGCTTGCTGCACACCGGCGGTATTGCCGTTGCCAACCGCGGTCACCAGCGTGGTCCGCAACTCGGATGCAGCCGTGTCGATGGTGGTGATGTTGGCGTCGTAGAGGGAGAGCTTCGTTCCGAGTTCGCGTGCGACCTTGCCCTGCGCCTCCTGCGCCGAGAGCATGCTGCGCGCCGACAAGGTGCGGACGCCATCGGTGCCGAGCTCCGCCATGTCGTTCGCCCGCTTTTCGGTCGCCAGGCGCTCGTTCGTCTTGGCGAGGGCATTTTGCGCCCTTTCCATCGAGGAGCGCATCGTTTGCTGGAGGGTGACGGTGGCGATGCGCATTGGGTGCTCCTTACCTGATCATGCCGAGCAACGTGTCGTACATGTCGCTCGCGGTGGTCACGAGGCGGGCCGCCGCCGAGTAGCTGTTCTGGAGGACGACCATCTGCGCCAGCTCCTCCTCGATGTTGACGCCCGAGACGCTGTCGCGCCGCGCGATCGCGTCCTCGCGGCGCGCGACGAGCTCGCTGCTGCGGTCGGACGCACGCGCGGCCGCCGCGCCGGTCTCCCCCAACACCGTCGCGGCGAAGCGCACGATGGTGCTGCTCCCCTCGGTGCCGAGATCGAGCGGGGTGGCGAGCGCATCGACGAAGCCGGTGGCACCGCGGCGGTCGCCGCTGCCGAGCGCCTTCGCCCCCACCGCGACGTCCTGCAATTGCGCCAGCGGGAGGCGCTTGGCATCCGCGGCGATGTCCTGGCGAACCGCACCGGTGGCGAGATCGCTCGCATTGCCGTTCAGGCCCGCGATCGCGGTAAAGCTGCGCCCGGTGCCGGCCCGATCGGTGGTGTCGGACACGACGCCGAGCGTCGAGCCGGTGTTGCCCGCGAGCGCCGTGAAGGTGAAGTTGCCGGTCGACGACAGCTCGAAACGAACCGTCTTGCCGAGCGGACTGGCGTTCAGCTCGGTGACCAGATCGCCATAGCTGGTGCCGTTCGCGCCGGTCAGCGTGTGGCGCGCGACGACGTTGCCGGCGGGATCACGCAGCGCGAGCTCGACCTTGCCGCCGTCGAAGCCGTGCGCGTCGCCAGCGGTGAAGCCCGATGCGACGTGCATGCTCGCGTCGCTGCGCACCAGATCGTTGAGCCCGAAATAGTGCGAAAAGCCGGCACCGGCACGTGCGCTGGGCGAAGCCGGGTCCTGCGCGACCACGACCCCGGTGCCGCTCGCGTCGGCCGCGATCGTCAGGACGCCGTCCGCGAAGCTGGCGGTCGCGGCACCACCCAGCCCGGCGTTGATCGCGGCGACCGCATCGTCGACGGTCGCGGTGCTACCCAGCGCGGCGAAGTCGACGCGGGTCGATGCGACCAGCGTGCCGTCGTTCCGCGTCACCGCAAAGGTGGCGGCACCGGTAAAGCCCAGCCGGTCGCTACCGGCCAGCGCGGTCGGACGTCCGGACAAGGTCGCGGGGGCAGGCACCGCAGTGCTCGCGTTCGACGCCGCATTGAGCGTCCGAGCGAGCCCGCCGTACAAGGTGCCGAGACGTTCGGTGAAGGCAGGGATCTGGCTGTCGCGCACGTCGATCAGCCCGCCGAGCTTGCCCCCCGCCGAGGCGCTGTCGAGCGTCTGGCCGGTAGCAGCACCGGGGCGGCCCTGATCGTCCGCGAAGCGAACCTCGATCGCGGGATAGACCGGCTGCGACGCGCCGACGCCGCCACCGTATGAAAGTTGCCGGACGCGCTGATCGATCAGCGGAATGCCGCTCGTCGTTTCGATCTCGACGCGGCCGTCGACCTTGGCGCGGGTGGTGATCCCGATCAGGTCGCTGAGTTCCTGAAGCGCTCCTGCGCGCTGGTCTTCGGGACCGGCCGTGCTGCGGCCCAGCCCGGTAAGGCTCGCGACCGAATCGTTGAGGTCGTCGATCCGCGACAGCAGCGCGTTGATCCGGGTGACTGTGGAACCGACCTCGCTGTCCGCATCGGTGCGCAAGGCGTCGGCATCGTTCGCGAGGTTCTGCAGTGAATCAATCGCGTCGGCGACATCGCCGATAAAGGCCGCATTCGCCTGGGTGCCGGCGGACCCGCCGGTAAGCGCAGTTGCCGAGGACGAGATGGAATCGAGCCGGGCCGACAGGCCCGACTCGGCACCGGTCGCTCCGAGATACGACTGCAAACGATCGAGATAGCCGGCAACCGTCTCGGCCCGGCCGGCATCGCCCGCACGACCATAGACGGCGCCTTCGAGATAGCGGTCGACCACGCGTTCCGGTTCGCCCACCACGACCCCGGACACCTGCCCGCTCACCACACCGGCCTGCTGCGATACGCGCTGGCGGGCATAGCCGGGCGTGTTCACGTTGCTGATGTTGTTCGAGACCGTGCGCATACCAGCCTGGGCAGCGCCCAGGCCGGTGAGAGCGGTAGAAAGGATGTCGGTGACGGACACGCCGGAGTTCCTTCGGGTTACGAGGCGCGGATCAGCGCTTCAGGTTGCTGACTTCCTGAAGCATGTCGTCCACCGTGGTGATGATCTTCGACGACGCGCTGTAGGCACGCTGGAAACGGATCATGTTGGTGAATTCCTCCGCGAGATCCGCGGTGGACGCCTCGAGCTTGCCCGACTTGATCTCGCCCGTGCCGAGCGTGCCCGGCGCGTTGATCGTGAAGGTGCCGGATTGCACGGTGGGCAGAAAGGCGTTGCCGGCCACCCGCTGCACCCCGTCCGGATTGGGCACGGTGGCGATCGGCAGCTGGAACGCGGCGCGCTTGGTGCCGTCGGCGAAGACCGCACTGACGATGCCTTCGTCGGAGACGTCGATCGAGGCGACGCTGCCGAGGATGCCGCCGTCGGCGGACGAGGTGAAGCTCTGCGGGCTGCCGAACTGCGTCAGCCCGGTGATCCCGCCATCGGTGCCGAGTTCGAAGGTGATCGGCAACGCCCCCGCGCCATTGGCCCAGTCGGGCAAGATCGCGGCGAACAGATCGGGGTCGCTGCCCGCGCGGTCGAGGCTGCCGTCCGGATTGAACTTGATGGTGCCGCTGGCGAGCACGCCGTCGATCGCAGCGACGTCGTTGGCCGGGCTCGAGTGTATCTCGGCCTTCCATTCATTGCCGCCGATCTTGATGGCGCTAAGGGTCAGGCGGTGGGCACCGCCCTGTTGATCGTAGACGTCGACCGAGCGGCTGAACTGCGGCGGCACGTCGCCGGTCGACAGATCGCCGGCGGTGTAGGCGGTCGCGACCGCAGGGGTCACTGCCGTCGTCGTGTTGGGGAAGTTGGCGCGGATCTGCACCTTGGTGGTCGGCTTGGCGGTACCACCCAGGTCGCTCACCCGGATCGGCTCCAGCGAGTCGGTGTTGCCGGTGTTGACGTAGCCGCCCTCGGCATCGAGCCGCCAGCCCTGCAGGTACAGCCCCGCGGTGTTCTTCAGATACCCGTCCGGATCAGGCGTGAACGAGCCTGCGCGAGTCAGCTGGATGACGCCGCCATCGACCCGGCTCGTGCTCGTCACGAAGAAGCCCTGGCCGTCGATGCCGAGATCCGTGGAACTCGCCGACGTGCCGAGCTGGCCCTGTTTCGAGATCAGCGAGCGGGCCGTCGCGGTGACGCCGCCGGCACTGTATTTGGCAGCCGAGCTGGTATCGCCGACGAGCGTGCTGAACTGACTTTCGACCTTCTTGTATCCCACGGTGTTGATGTTGGTCAACATGAACACGACCGCCTTCAAGCGCCAGCGCGCGGCGTTCCAGGACCTGCTCTACCAGCAGGAGATCCGGCCGGGCTCGGCGGCGGCGGGCGACACCGGCGCCAAGGTTCCCGCCGGGATCCAGATCGGCTCGGGGGTCAAGACCGGCGGCATCTACCGCATCGTCGAACAGGGCGCCGCGAGCCAGACCGGCAATCGCTACGACCTGTCGATCGAGGGCCGCGGCTATTTCCAGGTGACGATGCCCAGCGGCGAGATCGGCTACACGCGCGACGGATCGTTCCAGCTCAACGACCAGGGCGAGCTCGTCACCTCCGACGGCTATGCGATCGAACCCGGGATCGTGATCCCCCCTGAGGCGGTCGACGTCTCGGTGTCGAAGACCGGCGAGGTGCAGGTCAAGTTCGCCGACGCCACCGACATGCAGACGGTCGGCCAGTTGCAGCTCGCCACCTTCGTCAACGAGGCGGGGCTCGAGGCGCAGGGCGGCAATCTGTTCATGCCGACCGGCTCGTCGGGCTTGCCGACCGTCGCCAACCCCGGACAACCCGGCTTCGGCACCACGATGCAGGGCTTTATCGAGAGCTCGAACGTCAATCCCGTCTCCGAAATCACGTCGCTGATCACCGCGCAGCGGGCCTATGAGATGAACAGCCGGGTCGTGAAGACCGCCGACGAGATGCTGGCCACGTCCGGGCAGCTGCGGTGAGCGCGCTCGCGGCGGTACTCCTCGCGAGCGGGGCGGCAGTGGCGCCGGACGCCGCGCCGGTGGCCGTGCTGGTGCGCGCGGTCGAACGCGGCGAGCTGCTCACCGCGGCGGACTTCGACCACGAGCCCCGGCCGGTCGGTCGCGCGACGGGTGCGGTCGCGGCACCCGCGGCCGCCGGGCGTGAGCTGGTCCGCGCCTTGCCGGCCGGCTCGGTGGTGCGTGCCAGCGACCTCATCGCGCCGCGCCTGGTCCGCCGCGGCGAGCCGGTGTCGATCACCCTGCGGTCGCGGGGCCTCGTGATTGCCGCAGCCGGCCGCGCGCTCTCCGCGGGAGGGCTCGGCGATCTCGTCCGCGTCGTCGCCACCACCACCAACCGGACCTTCGACGCGATCGTAGAGGGCAGCGGCACGGTGCGGCTGGGCTCGCCATGACCCGGTTTGCGGAGAAGATGATGACGCCCCGTTCGACCCTGTTGCCATTGCTCGCGATCGCCACGCTGTTGCCGGCGTGCGGCACGATCGACCAGCTGAAGACGCTCGGCCGCGCGCCGCCGCTCAGCAAGACCGAGGCGGTCGACTCCCCCGATCTCGAGGAGTCGCTCGGCCAGCACCGGCGCGGCGCCGGTCCGGCGCCGGTAGCGGCGGCGGCGGCAAGCGCATCGCTGTTCCGCGCGGGCGCGGGCGCCTTTCTCGGCGATCAGCGCGCGGCGCGGGTCGGCGACATCCTCACCGTACGGATCAACGTCGCTGACAAGGCGGACATCGGCAACTCGACCGCGCGCTCGCGCGGCGGCGACGAGACCGCGGGCGTCACCAGCCTGCTCGGTCTCGAAAAGCTCCTGCCAGGCGATCCCGCCACGCTCGCGGCGACCAACTCGACCTCGGAATTCAACGGCAGCGGGACGATCAGCCGCAGCGAGACGATCAACCTGACGATGTCGGGGATCGTCACCGCGGTATTGCCCAACGGCAACCTGACGATCCGCGGCCGCCAGGAGATCCGCGTCAACTACGAGCTGCGCGAGCTGATCGTCACCGGCATCGTGCGGCCGCAGGACATCGCGCGAGACAACAGCATTCGCCACAGCCAGATCGCCGAGGCGCGGATCAGCTATGGCGGTCGCGGCCAGCTCAGCCAGGCGCAACAGGCGCGCTGGGGGCAGCAGATCTACGACGCGCTTTTCCCGTTCTGACCAAGGCGGGGCGCGCGTATGCGAAGCCCGTCCTGAAACGTCATGCCGGGCTTGTTCCGGCATCCACGGTGCCGCGTGTTCCCAAGCCGCTGCGTGCGGATGTCGCCGGATGCCGGAACAGGTCCGGCTGACGGGGGTGGCGAAACGCGTGCGGTCGACCGCAGATGCGCTAACCTTCTGCTAACCATCAAAGTTCTGGACGCCGCGACCGCCGGGCCGGGTTTCTTCCCAGAATAAGGCACGCGCTGGCTGATCCATGCGCGTCGGCGGACCGCCGGACGGATCCACGGCCGCAGAAGCAGCCGATCTACGAGAAGGACTTCACTCATGGCATTGTCGGTCAACACCAACAACGGCGCCTCGGCCGCGCTCCAGTCGCTCAACGCGACCAACCGCAACCTCGACCGGGTGCAGAGCCGCATCAACACCGGCCTCAACGTGTCGTCGACCAAGGACGATTCCTCGGCCTACACGATCGCGCAGGGCCTGCGCGGCGATCTCGGCGAGCTGAAGGCGGTCACGTCGTCGCTGAGCAGCGCCAAGAGCGTCACCGATGTCGCGGTCGCCGGCGCCGAGCAGATCTCGGACGTCGTCAACCAGATGAAGGCGCTCGCCAAGCAGGCCGCCGACACCACGATCAGCGCCGAAACCCGCAAGGCGTATAACGACGACTTCGTGGCGCTGCGCAAGCAGATCACGACGATCATCAACTCGTCCGAGTTCAACGGCACCAATCTGCTGAAGAATGGCGGCGGCACGGTCGGCGCGCTGCAGTCGCTGCAGGACAAGTCGGCAACCCCGGGCACCACCTCCTACGTTGCCGACACGCTCGACGTCGCCAACCAGGATCTGACCCTGCCGGACACCGAAGTCGCGGGTAGCGCGACCGACGCAACGGTCGGCCGGCTCGGCGCGGATTCGCAGATCGACACCGCGGCAAAGGCGTCGCTGATGGTCAGCACGCTCGAGACCTACGCCAAGAAGGTCGAGACCTCGCTGAGCACGCTCGGTTCGGCATCGCGCCAGATCGACAACCAGATCACCTTCACCAGCAAGCTGTCCGACACGATCGAGAGCGGCATCGGCAATCTGGTCGACGCCGATCTGGCCAAGGAATCGGCCAAGCTCCAGGCGCTGCAGGTCAAGCAGCAGCTCGGTGTCCAGGCGCTGTCGATCGCCAATCAGGCGCCGCAGACGATCATCTCGCTGTTCCAGTAAACCGACGTCGGCACCGCCGGCAACTCCCCCGACGTCGGCGGGATCGCCAAGCCGGGACGGGCCATTGCCCGTCCCGGCTTCCTTTTTCTCCGACACCGAAACCGGCGGGGTAAAAAGCGTCGATGGACCGCTGCGGAAGAATTTCCCGCGATCCCGATACGTTAATCCGAGAATATCGTAGCCAAACCGCCGCCGGTTCCATATTCATGGGCGAGTGTCAGAATTCACTTGTAAAGTGTGACCGTTTCGGTGGTATGGTTGCGTCCGATCGGTCCGAAACGGCAGCGCGGACCTCGGGAGAATGACAGTGGAGACGGGCTATCTATTGACCCTATCGCTCTCGGTGGAAAACGCCTCGTCGCTGTGGGAAGCCGCGGCCGCACTCGCGATGACGGCGCCCGGGATGACGATGGACGACGTCGTGGATACGATCGGCCCACGCACGATGCCCAGCATCGACGACTGCCTGACACTGCTGCTGCAGCCCGAACGCTTCGCGGGGTGCGCGCTCCACTCGATCGACATCATGCGCCCTGGCGCGACGCCGACCGCGATGACGAAGACGCCGCGTCTCGCCCCCACGATCCGCCATGACGACCAGCATCGCTCGTTCGATATCCGCCGCGGCCCCCACCCCGCCGCCACCCTCGCGGCGTTGAAGGCGGCGGCGCGGCTCGACTGAGCTTCCGGCCCGCCCGCGCGATCACGCGCGCGTCGCGGCTACCTCGACCAGCAACACCGAACGCACCGCGTCGGCGCGGCCGTGCAGCGTCGCTTGCAGATCCGCGGCAAGGCGGCGCGCGTCGACCGGTGAGAACGGGCTGGCGTGAAGCCGTGCGAACTCGCTCGTCGTCGCGAGCGACGCCTCGCGTAGCGCGGGGAGCGCCGCCTGCAGCCGCGCCGCACCCGCTTCGTCGGCCGCGCGCAGCACGATCTTGATCCGCAGCCGGCCGTCGGCGCGGTCGCCCTCGACGATCGGGACGTCGAGCCCGGCCATCGTCACGAGGTGCAGACCCTCCCCGGCTTCGGCGCCCGGCGCGACCGCCCCGTGCGAGGCGGCGACGGTCGCGACGACAACGTAAAGGGGAGATCGCATCGCCTACTCCGCAGAACCCGGCAAAGCACGACGCCGCGTCGGCGGGTCGCCTGCCACACCTATAATAGGAGGAAAGCCAGGACCCCGAGCACGATGAGCCACGATCAGAAGCCCGCGCGGGTACGCGTCGTCCGCAATGCAGCGAACCCGCCGCTGCGCCGCCGCAACGATCCGCCGCTCGCGAGCATCGTGATCGACGCCGACGCGGTTGCGCAGACGGCGGCGCCGGCCCCCGACATCCCGGCGACGTCCGTTACCGGCGCGAGGCGCGACATGCTGGTCGGGGTCGCGCTGTTTCTGATCGGGTCGGTCGGCGCGGCGGTCGCGGTGACGATGCTGGTGCGGCCATGATCCGGATGCTCTCGGCCGCGATCGTCGCCGCGCAACCAGCGACCCTGCCTGCGCCGGTCACGCCCCCACGCGTCGCCGGCTTCGCCGCCGCGCTCGCGGAGCAGCCGCTGGCCTGGGGTACCAAGGCGTGGCCGCAACGCAGCGACGCCGCGGGCTGGGCGGCGCTTGCGGCAGCGACGCCGTCGAGCCGGCAGGCGACGCGCTGGGCGATGGCGCAAAGCCTCATCGGAAAGACGCGCGCCGCCGAAGCGATCGGCGTGCTCGACGTGATGGCAAGCGACGATCCCGACCTCGCGCTGGTGCCGGCGTGGCGACGCGCGCGCGGTGTCGCGCTGGCGATGCTGGAGCGTCCCGTCGAAGCGACGGCGGCCCTCGCCGACGAGCGTCTCGCCGCCGATCCCGAATCCTGCCTGTGGCGGCTGCGCGTCGCGCTTCCCGCCAGCGCGGTTCGCGATCTCGGTTGCGCGATGCCCGCGCTGGCGACGCGGCCTGCTCCGCTGCGCCGGCCGTTCCTGCTCGCGGCGGCGGGCGCGGCGATCGAGGCGCGACGGGTACAGCCTGCGCTCGGCTGGCTTGCGGCGCTCCCCGCGAGCGACGGCGCGGCGAACCTGCTCCGCGCGCAGGCATTGCTGACGGCCGGACAGGGCGATCGAGGGCGGCTGTTGCTCGCGCGCGTCATTCGGTCGGGCCGGCCCGGCGAGCGCGCCGCGGCGCAGCTGGCGCTCGTCGAGGCCGGGCTCGCGGCGGGGACCATGACGCCCGCCGTCGCGCTTGACCGGCTCGCCGACCTGCGCTTCGCCTGGCGCGGCGATGCGGTCGAGCGCCAGGCGCTCGCGCTGTCGGTGCGGCTGGCGACCGATCTCGGCGACGGCCCGGCCGCGCTGGCCGCGGGCGCGGTGCTGTTCCGCTATTTCGATCTCGGCGCCGAAGCGGGCGCACTCGTCGCGACGATGCAGCAGACGCTCGCCGCCGCGCTCGCCTCGGCCACGCAACTGCCCCTTCCCCGCGCGGCCGGCATGTTCTGGGACTATCGCGATCTGGTGCCGGCCGGGATCGACGGCGATCGGCTCGTTGAGGCGCTCGCCGCCCGCCTGCAGCGCGCCGGGCTCTATGCGCGTGCCGCGGACCTGCTCGGTCACCGTCTGTCGGCGCGCGCGGAGGATATCGAAAAAGGTCCGCTGTCCGTCCGCGTGGCCAGCCTGTTCATCCTCGCCGGGAAGCCCGACCACGCAATCCGTGTGCTCCGCGAGAGCGAGGCGATCGTCTATCCCGCCGAGATGCGCGCCGATCGCCGCCGCGTCGAGGCGGCCGCGCTCGATCTGCTCGGCCGGTCCGCCGAGGCGCTGGCGACGATCCAGGACGTCGACGACGTCGCGGGGCTGCGCGCCGAGATCCTGTGGCGCGCGCGCGACTGGCCGGCGCTCGCGGCGGCGCCCGCGCCCCCGGTGCCGCGCAACGGCCGGCTGACCGAGGTCGCACAGGCGGTGGTGCTGCGGCATGCCATCGCGCTTGCGATGCTCGGCCGCGAGCCCGAACTCACCGTGCTCAACGCGCGCTACGCCGCGGCGTTCGCGCGGCTGCCGACCGCGGCGACCTTCGCGATGCTGACCGGGCAGGTCGGCACGGTCGAGCCGGACACCCTCGGCTGCGCGATGGCGAGCCTGCCCGCAGCGAGCCCGGCGGGGGCGATCGGCGATCTCATCGCGGCCGGCGATGCGGCACTCGGCAAAGCCGCACGCTGATCGGCCGCACCCTATCGACTTCCGCCGCACGGGACGCGACAGTCCGCGCTACACAGCAGCGGGACGCGAACCATGCCGCATTATGGCGACTATCAGACGATGATCTACGGGGCGGGGCTGAGCGGCGTCGTGCCGAAGCTGCCGGTCGACTTCGCGACGCTCGAGGCACGAGGGAGCGCCGCGCTGCCGCAATCGGTGCTCACCTATGTGCAGGGCGGCTGCGGCGACGAACATACCCAACGCCACAACGCCGACGCGTTCCGCCACTGGGGCATGGTGCCGCGGATGATGGTCGACTGCACGAAGCGCGACCTGTCGATCGAGTTGTTCGGCATGACGTTGCCGACCCCGATCTTCATGAGCCCGATCGGGGTGACGGGGATGTGCACCCAGGACGCGCACGGCGATCTCGCCGCAGCGCGCGCATCGGCGATGACCGGCGTTCCGCTGATGGCGTCGACGCTGTCGAACGATCCCCTGGAAGACGTCGCTCGCGCCGCTGGCGATACCCCCGGCTTCTTCCAGCTCTACACGCCGAAGAACATGGCGCTGGCCGAAAGCCTCGTCCATCGCGCCGAGGCTGCCGGGTACAAGGGCATCGTCGTCACGCTCGACACCTGGGTCACCGGCTGGCGACCACGCGACCTCAATACCGCCAACTTTCCGCAGCTGCGCGGCCACGTCCTGCAGAATTACTTCGTCGATCCGGTATTTCGTGGAACGCTCGCCAAGTCGCCGGAGGAGGATCCGCGCGCCGCGATCGGGCAATGGGGCGCCACTTTCGGCAAGGTGCTCACCTGGGACGATATGGCGTGGCTGAAGTCGCTGACCTCGCTGCCGATCATCCTGAAGGGGATCTGCCACCCCGACGATGCCAGGCGCGCGGTCGATAGCGGCGCGGATGCGATCTATTGCTCGAACCATGGCGGCCGCCAGGCCAATGGCGGGATCGCGGCGATCGACATGCTGGCGGACGTCGTCGCGGCTGCGGGCAAGGTGCCGGTGCTGTTCGATTCAGGGATCCGCAGCGGCACCGATGTCGTGAAGGCGCTTGCGATGGGCGCTGCCGCGGTCGGGGTCGGCCGCCCCTATCTCTATGGTCTGGCGCTGGACGGAGCTGAGGGCGCGGCGCACGTATTGCGCTGCATCCTCGCCGAGGCGGATCTGCTGATGGCGGTCAACGGCTATCCCCGCATCGCCGACGTGCGCGCCGCGGGGGTGCTGCGCCAGGCCTGATGCGGCGCTAGAGAACCACGGTCTCCGGCTTGGCGCCGTCGAGCGCGGCGAGCACCATCTGCTCCCAGATGCGGGGATCGCCGGCATGCGCCATCGCCGCATCCGGCTCGCGCAGGGTGCGCAGGACCGCCAGCGCGTCCGGCAGATGATCCTTCCAGGCGGCATCGATGCTGCGCGCGGCGGATTCCTGATCGCCATCGGCGTTCGCGCTGATCCTCTGCGCGGTTAGCACGCGGGCGATGCGCTCGACGAGTGGCGTGGTCGATACGTCCATGAAGAGCTCCTCGGATTTCGGGTCGTCGGGCGCCGGTCAGGCGTTGTCGGTCAGTGACGACTTGCGCGGCGGGGCGTCCTCGCCCTCGGTGCTCGGCTGTCCGCGATCCAGCGTATCGCTGGGACGGCGCGCGTCGCCATCATGCTGATGCTCGGTCGACAGATTGGGCTTGTCGGTGACCTCGGTGGGCTTGGTATCGTCCATGTCGCGCTCCTCCTGCGATGGTAACGGCGAGGTCCGCATCGGTGTTCCAACGAGCCACAACAATCATCGCGCGCCGGAGCCTTCGCGACCGGTCGATCGTTCCCCTGATACGATCATGCCCCGATCAGGAGACCGACGATGCCGAGCGACCGCGACCAGACCTCCGCCGAAGAACTGGGCGAGCGCCCCGAAAACGCCTCCGGCCGCAATGGCGGCGGCGAAAGCGGCGGCGGTGCCTTCAAGGATCCGTCGCTGGTACCGACCAAACCCGGCAGCTACGATGGCGGGCAAAGCCGTCGCGAATATCATGGCGGCGGCGATGTGAAGGATGGCGACGGCAACGACAATGCGGTCGCCGATCACGACTAGCCGTCAGCCGTTCCAGCGATCGACCGCGCGGTCGTAGGCCTGCTGTTCGGCGTCGCGATCGTCTTCGATCCGGCGTCGTTCGGCGGCGTGCGCGGCAGTCAGCGCGCGACGCTCCTGCGCCAGCTCGGCCTCGCGGCGGGCAAGCTCCTGCAGCTGTTCGCGCTGTGCCGCTGCCAGCGCTTCAACCGCCTGTTCGGCTTTCTCCAGCTTGGCCCGGCTCGGCCTCGGCTTGCGGGGCGCCGGCGCGGCGGCCGGCTTTGCGCGTGGCCGCGGCGGCGTGCGCTCGACGTCCGGCGGCAATGCCGCGAACTGCTCCTCGGTAGTGCCGCGCAGCTGCTTGATCACGGTTCCGGGGGCGGCGATTAGCGCCTCGGCAAGCGGCGTCGCGTCGACCTGCTCCGCCGCACCGCGCGCGAACAGGTTCTTGTCGCTGCCCCACGCCTCGAGCGCGGCCTTCTGGCTCGGCGCCGCGACATAGGCGTCGTGGAAGCCGATCGCGGTCCGATAGATTTTGAGCTTCGCCCCCGCCATCCGGATCAGCCCTCCCGCACCGGACGACGCGCGCAGGGGCCGGTTGTTCCTTTCAGCCCGCCGGCGCGGCGCCGCCGTGGAGATAGCCCGGATCGAAGCCGCCCAGCGCGGCCAGCCTCGCCCAGTCGTGGATCCGGAGCGCGCCGGCGTGGAGATCGAGCAGGCCGTCGCGCCGCAACTCCTGCAACGCGCGGTTGGTGTGGATCGAGGTCAGTGCGCAGGCGTCGCCGAGATCCGCCTGCGTCAGCGGAAACGCGCACCCGCTCGCATCCGCCAGCCCGACATGCGTCAGCCGGGTGTGCAGCTCGCACAACAGATGCGCGATCCGCCGGTCCGCCGCACGCTGGCCGACATTGATTGTCCACGCGCGCTGGATCGACGCATTGGTCATCGATTCCCACCATAGCGCCTGGCTCAGCCGCGGCTGGTTGCGCGACAGGTCGGTAAGCGCCTGGCGGCTGACGGACGCGACCCGCACCGGCCCGATCGCGGCGATCGGCTGGTCCATTCGCTGCATCAGGAACGCGTCGAAGTCGCACACGTCGCCGGGCAGGTAGAAGGCGACGATCCGCCGCTTGCCGGTATCGAGCGTCGCAAAACGACAGGCCCAGCCCTCCATGATCACCTGGATCTCGGCCGGCGGCACGTCGCGATCGGCCAGCAACGCCCGGTGCCTGACCTGCCGGACGCTGCGGCTCAGCAAGCCGGCCAGCGCCGCCTGTTCGCCCGGGTCGAGGGCGATGTGATGACCGAGCTTGCGAGCAAGCATGCCGATCGGCGGTACCGGCCCGACGTCCGCCAGGCTGAGCGAAGACAGTGGCTTCATGCCGGAGATACGGGCCGGATCCCGAAAAGCGGCACCGATCGCAAAAAAACACCGTCGCCGTTGCCGGCGCCGCGCCTATTGCTGGATGGTGAGCGAGCGCATCAACGTCCGTTCGATTGGCGTATCGAAGCGGCAGCCGATCGAGTCTTCCTGCCGCCAGACGATCGTCGCGGCGATCGGCAGGCTGCCATCCAGCCGCAGCCAGACCCGGTCGGCACCCAGCGACGCCGCCGGAAAGGCCAGCCGGCACCCGTAGATCGAGACATCGCACAGGAACGCGGCGAGCGGCTCGGCGCCATGACCGCGCACCGTCGCGCGCGAGATCTCGACGCGGTGGCGCGGCGCGGCGCGACGATCGAGCGCCGCTGCGTCCACCTTGCGAAATTGCGACGTCCTCGTAGCCATTGCCGGTCGTCCCCCTCTGGGCACCACCGTAGGACGACAATCCTTAACAAGACGTTGAGGATCAGCGATCCGGGAGCTGCGCCCGCACCGCGGAGGCGATCAGCCCGGCGCCCTCGCTGCCCCACCACACATCCATCTGGATCCGCGCGACCGTGCCGAAGCTGCGCACGTCGAATTGCGACTGCAGGTCGGTCAGTCCGACCACCTGCCGCCTGGTCGGTCCGGCGAACGGCAGGCCCGATCCGCGGATCACCGAAAGATCAGCATCCGACAATGGCGAGCCGGCGAAAGGTGCGAGCGTTGCGGGTGGCTCGGCCCGGGCAGTCGAACCCAAGCCGATCGCCGCAGCTACCGCCAGAACAATTGAGGTGGAGTTGCGCATGATTATCTCCGGCCACGTCCCCGACCCAATGCAACGCCACGGTACCGCCGATGTTCCTATTGATCAGGCGCAGTAAAGCCGCGAACTGTGCCCCGCGGGGACTCCCCCCGCGCCGATTGAAGCAGCGATCGGCCGCCCCATATCGGTGCTTCGCGCCAGGCACTCGCCGTTCGGCGCCAGCGGGAATCATCGAGTGAGCGATCGTAGCGGCGACAAGGGGCGAGCGGTGCCCAGCGGTCGATTGTCCCGGCTCGGGGTATTCGGCCGGATGGCGGGCGGCGTCGCCGGCGGGGTCGTCGCCGAAGGCGCGCGGCGGCTCGCGAGCGGCGAGCGGCCGAAGCTCGGCGACCTGCTGCTGACCCCGGCCAACGCCACCCGCGTCGCGGATCAGCTCTCGCATCTGCGCGGTGCGGCGATGAAGCTCGGGCAGATGATCTCGATGGATGCCGGCGAGATGCTGCCGCCAGAGCTCGCGACCATCCTCGCGCGCCTTCGCAACAACGCGCACCACATGCCGCCGCAACAGCTCGACAAGGTGCTGATCGCGGAATGGGGGCGCGACTGGCGCCGTCGGTTCGCGCAGTTCCAGGCCCATCCGGTCGCCGCGGCGTCGATTGGCCAGGTCCACCGCGCGCGCCTGCCCGACGGGCGGACGCTCGCGATCAAGGTACAATATCCCGGGGTCAAGCAGAGCATCGATGCCGACATCGACAACGTCGCGACGCTGCTCCGCGTGTCCGGCGTCCTGCCGGATGGCCTCGACATCGCGCCGCTGCTCGCCGAGGCGAAGCGCCAGCTGCACGAGGAGGCGGATTATCTGCGGGAGGGCGCGATGCTGACCCGCTACGCAACGCTGCTCGACGGCTCGCCGGACTTCGTGGTGCCGGAACTGCATGACGAACTGACCACGCCCAACGTGCTGGCGATGACCTTCGTCGAGGGCGTGCCGGTGGAAGCGCTGGAAGACGCCACGCAGGAGGTGCGCGACAGGGTCATGCACGGCCTGATCGCGCTGACCCTGCGTGAATTGCTCGACTGGGGCCTGATGCAGACCGACCCCAACTTCGCCAACTACCGCTGGCAGGCGGACACCGGGCGGGTGGTGTTGCTCGATTTCGGCGCGACCCGCGCGGTGCCCGTCGCGACGGCGGAGGGCTATCGCCGGCTGCTCCTCGCCGGCCTCGACGGCGACCGCGACGCGGTCCGCGATGCCGCGGTCGCCGCAGGGTTTCTCGGCGAACCAGCGGTGCTGCGCCACCGTGCGCTGGTCGACCGCATGATCGACGTGATCCTCGGCGTGCTCCACCGCCCCGGCCCGTTCGACTTCGGCGACCGTGCGTTCGTCGCGGTCCTCCGCGATCAGGGGCTCGAAATGGCGCGCGACCGCGACAGCTGGCACGTCCCGCCGGTCGACACGTTGTTCGTGCAGCGCAAGATCAGCGGCACGGCGTTGCTGGCGGCACGACTGAAGGCACGCGTGGATATTCGCGCCATGCTGGCGGGGTATGCCGGGGTAAAAGATAGCATCGCTACTCCCCCAGCCGTTCGCCTCGAGTAGCCGTCGAGCTTGCCGAGACGGCGTATCGAGAGGCCGCCTCGCGGGGCGACGTCTCTCGATACGGGATATGGTCGATCGTGGTCGCGCTAGCCCCCGAAGCCCCGTCCCCCGAAGCCACCACCGAACCCTCCGCGCGAGATTACCGAGCTGCGCGACTGCACCCGTGCCGGCGCGCGCGCCGCCGGATTGAACGCGTCGGACCCCACCCGCGTGCGGCCGCTGACATAATCGCGGCTGATCCGGTTGCCCGCACCGCCGATGAAGTTGCCGCTGCGATCGCGGTACATCGGTGCCCCGCGATAGCCGCCGCCGCCGTTGAGCATCTGGCCGACCAGGAAACCCGTCAGCAGCGGCGTGAAGAAGCTGCCATTGTTGCGCGGGACGCATTGCGAGACGCCATATTGCTCCTCGCAGGTCTGGCGGTCGCCATAGCGCGGGGCGTTCTGGTCATTGGCCTTCTGCGCCTGCTCGAACGCGGTCTGGCACTGATCCGCCGGGATCTTCGCCGCGGTGCGGCATTCGGCGACGCTGGTATAGCTCAGCGCGTCGACCGGCTTGCCGCCGGTGTCCGCTCCCTCGCAGGCCGTCAGCGACAGCCCGGTGCCGGCCATCAGGGTGGTGAGGACGATCGATTGCGAACGCTTCATCTGGCGAACTCCCTCAAGCGCTCATGCAGGCGGCGTTGAGCAGCCCGACGCCGAGCGAGATGCTCGCCATGTAGATCGCCGCGGCCAGCTCGCCACGCACGATGCGGTCGCTGAAATCGCGCATCACCACCGCGCGCACGATGGTGAAGGCGACGATCTGGATGACGCCGGCGAGCAGCGCCCACACCGCGAATTCGAGCAGGCTGACGGTATGCTCCAGCGCCGAGGCGAGCGGGAAGATATAGCCGAGCAGCGCCGCGCCGAGCGTGACCGCTGCCGCGATGTTGCCGTCGCGGATCAGTGTGCGCTCGTTATAGGGCGTCGCCCACTGGTAGATCAGCTTGAACGCGATCGTGAACAGCCCTGCCGCCACGAACGCGACGACGAACGCCAGCGCGCTCGCAACGAAACTATAGTCACCCGTCATCATCGTCCCCTCAGGCGCGAAACTCACCCAGCTCGAGCGCCATGCCTAGCATGATTTCGAACGAAACCTCTCTCGCTTCGGTCTCCATGTCGATCGCGAGCAGCAATTCGCGGCCGTCACCCTCGACGTCGCGGCCGAACAACATGCAGGTCTGGAAGATGCGCCGGTCGACGATGCCGTCGCGGTCGTCGTGGAGGTCCTCCCAGAAGGTCACCGGCTCCTGCCGCGCGGCCTCGTCACCGAACCAGGCGCGGCGATATTCGGGCAGGCCCTCGTCGGTGAAGCTCGGCGCCATGAGGCGCTCGCGCCAGGCGGGGCGCTCGCCCGGCGTGCTCGGATAGATGCTCCGCCACGGCGCGAACAGCGTCACGTCGGTCAGCGCGTTCGCCTCGCGGTCGTCCGACACCGCCTGGAACATGACATCGTCGTCGGTGTAGTAGCGATGGATGTAGCCGCCGCCGTCGAGCGCCACGATTCCCTGCGCGACGATCTGCAACGTGTCCGAATCGAACGGAAAGTGCAGCGCACCGCCGAACCGTCGCCACGCCAGCGGGTCGAGCACCACGGTGCGGCCGATGGTGACGTTGCGGGCTGCGGCCAGCGCTGGTTCTGCGGCCCGGGGGCGGCCGAAAAGACGGTCGAACATGGCTGATCCTCGCTGCCTGGCGTCCTCCCATAGGCGCCTCTGGTGACCGCAGGAAGGGTGGCGCGTCCCTCCGAAAGCCCTATGTAGGCGACGAGCATCACGGGAACCGCAAACGCATGACCGACACCGCCTGGACCGTCCGCAGCCTGAAGGCCGCCCTCGAGACGAGCGAGGCCGCGCAAAGCGGTGAATTCGGGCTGCGCATCGTCGAGGGCGCCGATCCGGTGCTGCTGGTCACGATGCACCAGCACGGCGATCTCGAGGCCTTCGTCAACGTCAGCGAGGCGCAGATCGCGGCCTCGGTGCTGCTGTGGCCCTGCGACGAACAGGATGATCGCCACCAGTTCAACGAATTCCTGCTGAAGGCGCAGAAGCTGGTGCCGCTGTCGAATTTCGGCATCGCCACGGTCGACGGCCGCGACTTCTACGAGCTGTTCGGCGAACTCGCGACCACCTCGCCGCTCGACACCGTGGTGATCGAGCTGCGCGCGCTTGCCGAAAACGCGATCGAGGCGGCGACCGACCTGCGTGCGGCATTCGCACCCGCCTGATCCATACCGCCCGACATTTTTCGCCTGGAGACAATCAAGTGGCTATCTGGAGCAAATTGTTCACGCTCGGCCGGGCCGGCGCCAACGAAGTCGCGGGCTCGGTCGTCGATGCCAACGCGCTGCGCATCCTCGACCAGGAAATCCGCGACGCCGACAAGGCACAGGGCAAGGCGCGTGACGATCTCGCCGGGCTCGTCGCCCGCCGACGCATCCTCGAAACCGAGGTCGAGAGCTTTCGCGCGCAGGCCGCCAAATACGAGAATTCGGCGCGGATCGCGATGGAAAAGGGCGACATGGACCTCGCCCGCCAGGTCGCGCAGCGGATCGCCGACCTCGAACAGGAAGTCTCGATGAAGGCGCCGCAAGTCGCCGACATGCGCGCCGCCGAGGACAATATCCACAAGGCAGTCGCCGCGACCGATCGCAAGATCGAGCAGCTCCGCCGTGAGGTCGAGGTCGTGAAGGTCAACGAGTCGGTGCAGAAGGCGCAGGCGACGGTTGCGGCAGGCGGCGCTGGATCGTCGCTCGGCTCGGCGGCGGACAGCCTGGCGCGGATCCGTGAACGCCAGCTGATCCGCGGCGAGAAGATCCGCGCCGCGGGCGAGCTCGAGGATCGCCGCACCGGCGCCGATCTCGACGAAAAGCTGCGGCTTGCGGGGATCCTCCCGGGCCAGTCGTCGGCGGACGACGTGCTTGCGCGGCTCAGCCCGCCAAAGCCGACGCTGCAGATCGAGCAGCGCGACCCTACCAAGACCAGCGACGGCTGAGCGGTTGCGTCGTCTGGCGATGACCCCGCGCGCCGACTGGCGCGACAAGGCGGAGGCGATCGGCTTCGTCTATCATGGCGCGGGCGGGGATCCCTATTGGGACGAGAGCGCAGCCTATGCGTTCACGCTGCGCGAGATCGACGAGGATCTCGAGCCTGCCGCTGCGGATCTGCACGCCATGTGCCTGGCGCTGGTCGACGAGGTGGTGCGCGACGAGGCATTGCTGACCCGGCTCGCGATCCCGCGCGAGCATCACGCGCTCGTGGCGGAAAGCTGGCGGACGCGGCAGCCCTCGCTCTACGGCCGGTTCGACTTCGCCTATGACGGCAGCGCGCCGCCCAAGCTCTACGAATACAACGCCGACACCCCGACATCGGTGTTCGAATGCGCGACCTTCCAGTGGCTGTGGCTCGAGGAGATGATCGCCGCGGGCACGCTGCCGGCGGGGTCCGACCAGTTCAACAGCCTGTTCGACAAGCTCCGCGCCCGCTTCGCGGCGATCTTCCCGCAGGGCGGCTTCGTCCATTTCGCGGCGGACGCGAGCGCGGTCGAGGATCGCCAGACGGTTCGCTTCTTCGAGGATCTGGCTACGCAGGCCGGGATCGAACCCAAGTTCGTCGAGATGCACGAGATCGGGCTCAATGCGACCGGGCAATATGTCGATTCCGACGGGTTCGAGCTGCAGGCCGCGTTCAAGCTCTACCCGTGGGAATTGATGTTCCGCGAACCCTATGCCGCCAATCTGCTGCGCGCCGGCGTGCGCTGGATCGAGCCCGCGTGGAAGGCGGTGCTGTCGAACAAGGGGCTGCTGCCGCTGCTCTGGGCGCGCCACGAGGGTCATCCCAATCTGCTGCCCGCGTTCTTCGACGACGATCCCGCCGCGGCGTCGCTCGGCAGCGACTTCGTCCGCAAGCCGATCTTCTCGCGCGAGGGCGCCAATGTCGCGGTAACCCGCGACGGCGTCGACGAGCCGGTGATCGACCAGGGCTACGGCGCCGAGGGCCACATCCGCCAGGCGCTCCTCCCCCCGCCGGTGTTCGACGACCGCCACGTCGTCGTCGGTGCGTGGATCGTCGGCGAGGAACCCGCCGGCATCGGCATCCGCGAAGACAGCCAGATGGTGACCCGCGACATGGCAAGGTTCGTCCCGCACTTTATCGAGGGGTAGCTGAGCGATCGCCCCCCTCTCGTCATCCCGGCGAAGGCCGGGACCCAGAGTTACAAGGCCGGTCGCTGCTTGGCCCTGGGTCCTGACTTCCGTCAGGATGACGAATGTGTCGCGCGAATCGCTATCGCCTCGCCGCCCGGCGCGATAGCGGGGCGTCATGCACGCGCCGACCGCCCCTGCCCCCATTCTCGACCGCATCGCCGTCCAGCCGGGGCTTCCCTATTTCCTCACCGAAGCGGGTACCCCCTGGACGCCGATCGGCCACAACGACGCGATCACCTGGCCCGAGCTCGCCGGCCTGTTCCGCCGGAAGGACCTGCCCGCGGTCGAGCGGCATCTCCTCTGGTTGAAGTCGCACGGCGTCACCTGCATCCGGCTGATGCTCGAATATTGCCATGGCGAGCATCGCTATCTCGAAAAGCCCGTCGGCCGCTTCGTGCCCAACATGGTACGGCTGTGGGACGATCTGTTCGCGCTGCTCGAGCGCGTCGGCATGCGGGTGCTGCTGACGCCGTACGACACCTTCTTCATGTGGATCCGCTGGCGCGACCACCCCTATAACCGCAAGAACGGCGGCCCCTGCACGAGCCGGCGCGAATGGCTGACCTGCCCCGCGATGCGCGAAGCGGTCCGTGCGCGCCTCGCCTTCGCGACCGATCGCTGGGGCGACAGCCCCGCGCTGTTCGCCTGGGATCTCTGGAACGAGATGCACCCCGCGCATGGCGGCGACGATCCCGCCGCGGCGGCGCCGTTCGTCGACGATATCGGGCCCTGGCTGCGCGCCTATGAGACCGCACGCCACGGCCGTGCCAACCTCCAGACCGTGTCGGTATTCGGCCCCGTGCTGCTCGAACACCCCGCCATGGCCGACCCGATCTTTCGCCACCCCGCGCTCGATTTCGCGACCACGCACCTTTACGAGCACGGCACGATCGACGCCCCGCGGGATACCGTCGCGCCCGCGCTGTCGGTCGCACGGCTGATCCGCGCCGCGATCGGCGAGACCAGCGACGCGCGACCGGTGTTCGATTCGGAACACGGCCCGATCCACAGCTTCAAGGATCGCAAGCGCACCCTGCCGGCGGCGTTCGACGACGAGTATTTCCGCCACATTCAATGGGCGCATCTCGCCAGCGGCGGTGCCGGCGGGGGCATGCGCTGGCCCAACCGTCACCCGCACGTGCTCACCGCCGGGATGCGCGCCGCGCAGCGCACGCTCGCCGATTTCCTGCCGCTGGTCGACTGGGCGCGCTTTCGCCGCCGCAACCTGACCGACGAGATCGCGGTCGACGATCCCGGCGTCGCGGCGTGCGGCTGCGGCGACGAGGCGCAGGCGCTCGCGTGGCTGGTTCGCCGCGATACGCTGCGCCGCGACGGCACCCTCGCCCCCGCCACCGCGCCGGCGCCGCTCAAATTGTGTGTCCCCGGCCTCGCCGACGGTGATTATATCGCGACGGTCTTCGACACCCGCGACGGCACCCTCCGCGCGGTCGACGCCGCCGCGACCGGGGGCATGCTCGTCGCCACGCTGCCGCCGGTGTTCCAGGATTACGCGGTCGCGATCGCCCGCAAAGGCTGATCGCACGCGGCGGGAACGTTCGCGCGGGTCTCGCCGTTGGCAAGGGCGAGGAGACGATCATGGACCAGCCATCCAGCACCGACCAGGCGCCCGCCGACATCGACCACCGCGTCGGCCTGAAGGGTAACGAGCGCGCCACCCGCGGCGGACATTCCGGCCAGGAATATGACAGCCACGACAAGGTATCGCCGCGCTACGTCGCGGTCGCCGGCGAACATGGCGGCGAGGCGGTCGATCCCGACGTACCTAACCACGCCCCGGGCGAACAGATCCCGCCCGACGCCGGCCGCCGCGCCTATGTCGACGAGAAGACCGGCGAGGTGCACGGCAGCGGCGCCGGCGCGGGCGGCGGCAGCCCGACCGAGGATTACGATCATAGCGCAGGCGGCGGCGGCGAAGTGCGCGACACCCAGCGTCCCGGCGGGGGGCGCTAATCGCGATGGCCGCGCAGGACTCAACCGGCCAGGGCAGCCGCTGGCCCGCTCGCTTGTGGATCGTTCGCCACGGTGAAAGCGCCGGCAACGTCGCCCGGGACGCCGCCCACGCAGCGGGCGCGCAGCGGATCGAGCTCGACGCCCGCGACGTCGACATCCCGCTGTCGCCGCGCGGCGAGGATCAGGTCCGCGCTCTCGGCGAATGGTTTGCCCGGCAGCCCGTCGACGACCGCCCCGACGTGATCATCGCCTCGCCCTATCTGCGCGCGCGCACCAGCGCCCAGCTGTTCCGCGACGCCGGCGGCGCGGATCCCGACGAGCCGGTGTGCATCGACGAACGGCTCCGCGAGAAGGAGTTCGGCATCCTCGACGGGCTGACCGTCGACGGGATCGTCGCGCTTCATCCCGAACAGGCGGAGTTCCGCCGCTTGCTCGGCAAATTCTATCATCGCCCGCCGGGCGGCGAGAGCTGGTGCGACGTCGTGTTCCGGCTGCGCTCGCTGATGGACACGATCGCGCTCCATTATGCCGGGCACCGGGTGATGATCGTCGCGCACCAGGTCGTCGTGCTCTGCCTGCGGTACATCATCGAGAACCTCAGCGAGCAGGAGATCCTCGCGATCGACAAGGCCGGCGACGTCGCCAACGCCGCGGTGACCGAATACCGGTTCGATCCGTCGGTCGGCCGTGACGGGGCGCTCGTGCTGGTCGACTACAACCGCACCACCGCGGTCGAACAGGACGACACCGCCGAAGTGACCGCCGAGCCCGAACGCACCAGCGCGGTGCGCGGATGAGCGACTGCACCCTCCTCGACAGCGGCTGGATCGCCGCCCACCCGACGCCGGTTCACGGCGCCGGCACGACCAAGAACAGCCGCGGCCGCGTCCTCGTGATCGGTGGCTCGGCGCGCGTACCCGGCGCGATCCGGCTGACCGGCGAGGCGGCGTTGCGCGCCGGCGCCGGCAAGTTGCAGATGGCGACGATCGAGGCGGCGACGATCGCGCTCGGCGTCGTCGTCCCCGAAGCCGGGGTGATCGGTCTCCCCGTCGGGGACGATGGCGAGCTGGGCGCCGGCGCGGCCGACGCGCTGCGTGACTCGATCGAGCATGCCGACGTGATCATACTCGGGCCCGGGATGGGCTCCACCGATGCCGCCGGCCTCATTCTGGATGCGGTGCTCGCACTGGCCGCCGAGGACAGTGTCCTGGTCCTCGACGCTGCCGCGATCCCTGCAATGGCAACGCGCGACGCTGCCCTGGCACAGCGCAAAGGTCGCGTGATCGTGACACCGCATCACGGCGAGATGGCGGCGCTCACCGGCCTTGAGATCGACCGGATCGCAGCCGATCCCACCGCCATCGCTACCGACATCGCCGAGCGCTTCGGCGCGGTAGTGGTGCTGAAGGCGAGCGAGACGATCATCGCCGCGCATGGGCAGGATCCGCTGCGCTACGGCGGCGGCGGGATCGGCATGGCCACCGCCGGATCGGGCGACGTGCTCGCCGGCGCGGTCGGCGGCATCGCGTCGCGCGGCGCCGATCCGCATGTCGCCGCGGGTTGGGGAGTGTGGCTGCACGGCCAGGGCGGACGCCGCGCGGCGACGCTGCGCGGACCGATCGGGTTCCTGGCGCGCGAGCTGCCCGAGGAGTTCCCGCGGCTCCTGCCGCAATAGCCAGTCTGGAGAGCGACCATGACCGAGAACCTGCCCCGCCCGCTTGCCGACCGGCTGCTCGGTCCCGCGATCGGGCTGACGATCGCCGCCGCCGGGGCGACGCTCTGGTTCGATTGGGCGCGGCGCGAACGCCGTCTCGAACGACAGACCCGCGATCGCCTGCGTTGATCCCGCGTTCTAACCCGTCTCCATCCCGCCGGAGCTGATCATGCGTATTCACCACCTCAATTGCGGCACCTGTTGCCCGGTCGGCGGTCGTCTGTTCGACGGCCATAGCGCGCACGCGTCCGCGCATCTCGTCTGCCACTGCCTGTTGATCGAAAGCGACGCGGGCCTCGTGCTGGTCGATACCGGCTACGGCCTTCGCGACGTCGATCGCCCACGCGAGCGGCTGTCCGATTTCTTCCTCGCGCTCAATCGGCCGCAGCTGCGACGCGAGGAGACCGCGGCGGCGCAGGTGCGCGCGCGGGGCTTCGATCCTGCCGACGTCCGCCACATCGTCGTCACCCATCTCGATTTCGACCATGCCGGCGGGATCGAGGATTTTCCGAACGCCCGCATCCATGTCACCGCGCGTGAGAAGGAGGTCGCGGACGAACGCCGCGGCGGCGCCTTCGTCTCGCGCAAGCGCTATCGCCCCCGGCAGTGGAACGAGGCGAGCGACTGGTCGCTCTACCCGCTCGGCGGCGGCGAGCGCTGGTTCGGGTTCGACGCGGTGCGCGATCTCGCGGGCCTTCCTCCCGAGATCCTGCTGGTGCCGCTCGCCGGGCACACCTGGGGCCATGCCGGGGTCGCGGTGCAGGAGGATGACGGCCGCTGGCTGTTCTATGCCGGCGACGCCTATTTCCATCACGGCGAGGTCGGCAAGGCCGCCCGCGAATGCCCGCCCGGGCTGCGCGCCTATCAGCAGCTGATGGAGGTCGATCGCGCCGCACGCCTTGCCAATCAGGCGCGGGTCCGGTCGCTCTCGGTCGATCATGGCGACGCGGTTCGCGTGTTCTGCGCGCACGACCGGATCGAGTTCCAGGCCCTGGCGGCAAGCCGGACGTGATCCGGTGACCACAGCCGATCATGTCGCGCTGGTGCTCGGCGGCGGCAACGCGCTCGGCGCGTATCAGGCCGGCGCCTATGCCGCATTGCACCGCCACGGGCTGCCGATCCACCGCATCGTCGGCGCCTCCGCAGGCGCGATCAACGGCGCGCTGATCGCAGGCAATGCGCCGGAGGACCGCCTCGCACGGCTCGCGGGCCTGTGGCAGCCCGCGCCCGGCCCCGTCCCGGCGAGCTGGATGCCGCAATCCGCCGATACCGCGCGGCGCTCGCTCGCCGCGACCTGGGCGCTGACGACCGGGCGGACCGGGATCTTTCGCCCGCGCGGCACCGCGCTGTGGCAGGCGATGGTCGGCGCCGATCACCCGGGGATGTACGACACCAGCGAGCTCGAGGCGACGCTGCGCGCCTCGATCGACGTCGACCGCCTCAACGCCGGCGACATCGCCTATGCGGCGACCGCAGTCGATCTGGAAAGCGGCGAGGATGTCGTGTTCGACACTGCAGAGATGGTGGTGACGCCGACCCACGTCCGGGCGAGCAGCGCGCTGCCGCCCGCCTTTCCGCCGATCGAGATCGAGGGCCGCTGGTACGTCGATGCGGGGCTGTCCGCGAACCTGCCGCTCGACCCGATCTTGGCGGCACCGCGGCCGGGCACCACGCTCTGCATCGCCATCGATCTGTTGCCGCTCGCGTCGCCGCGGCCGCAATCGCTCGGCGAGGTGACGGAACGCACCCAGGACCTGATCTTTGCCGCGCAGAGCCGGCGCACCCTGGCCCGTTGGCAGGCGGTAGCCGCGGCGCAAGGGATCGGCCCCGATACGCCCTCGGTGCACGTGGTCCACCTGCAATATGCGGCGCAGGAGCGCGAGATTTCCGGCAAGGCGTTCGATTTCTCGCCCGAGACCGCGCACGAGCGCTGGGCCGCGGGCGAGCATGCCATGACCGGGCTGCTCGACGCGCTCGATCGTGGGTCGATCGCGATCGGCATACCGGGGTTGACGGTGACCACGCTTCGCCCCGACGGCCGCTAGTCGCCCGTGCGGCGATGCTGGAACCAGCACGGGACTGGTTCATTCGTATTGCGTACGTAACGAAGCGAGAGGCGACCCGGAAATGGCCCGTACCGCGACAAAAGACGCGAGCGCAGCGGATAGCCTGACGACCTACCGCGCCAAGCGCGACTTCGCCAAGACCGCCGAGCCGTCGGGCGCGAGCAAGCCGGGCGCGGGCAACGGCTTCATCGTCCAGAAGCACGATGCCACGCGGTTGCACTATGATTTCCGCCTCGAACTCGACGGCGTCCTGCTGAGCTGGGCGGTGACACGCGGGCCCAGCCTCAACCCCGACGACAAGCGGCTCGCGGTCCGTACCGAGGATCACCCGCTCGACTACGCGACGTTCGAGGGCACGATCCCCAAGGGCCAATATGGCGGCGGCACGGTGATGCTGTGGGACAACGGCACGTGGGAGCCGCTCGCGGGCAAGGATCCGCGCAAGACGCTGGCCGAGGGGCACCTCCACTTCTTCCTCCACGGCCGCCGCATGAAGGGCGAGTGGATCATGATCCGCCTGAAGCCGCGCGGGCGGGAAAAGGGAGAAAACTGGCTGCTTCGCAAGGTCGCTGACGAACATTCCGCCGGCTCCGACGATCTGGTCGCGACGCATCTCACCGGTATCGAGAGCGGGCTGACGATGGCCGAGATCGCGGCGGGCAAGATTGCTGCCAAGCGCAAGCCAGCAAAGGCGCAGCCGGCGGCGGCCGCCCGCAAGCCGCGCGCGACCGCGAAGAAGGACAAGCTCGCGCCGCCGCCGTTCCGCGCGGTCCAGCTGGCGACGCTGGTCGATCACGTCCCCGCGGGCAACGCCTGGCTGCACGAGATGAAATATGACGGTTATCGCACCCTGATCTCGGTCGGTGACGACGAAGGTCGTGCCTATACCCGCTCCGGGCTCGACTGGACCGACCGGTTCGCGCCCGTGGTCGCCGATGCGGTCGCGTCGCTCGATGCGCGATCCGCGCTGCTCGATGGCGAGGCGGTGGTGGTCGATCCCGACGGCCGCACCAGCTTCCAGCGCCTGCAGGGCGCACTTAAGGACGATCCGGGCGCGATCCTCTACTATGCCTTCGACCTGCTCGAGCTCGACGGCGAGGATCTCACCGGCCTGCCGCTCGTCGAACGCAAGGAAAAGCTGAAGGCGCTGGTCGGCGATGGCACCGCGAAGCTTCGCTATTCGGATCACATCGTCGGGCGCGGCGAAGAATTGTTCGGCAGCTTCTGCGAAGCCGGGCTCGAAGGCGTCATCTCCAAGCGCGCCGACGGCCGTTATGTCGGGGCGCGGTCGAGCGGCTGGCTCAAGACCAAGTGCATCAGGCGCCAGGAATTCATCGTGGTGGGCTGGACCCGCTCGGACAAGCAGCGCGGCTTTCGTGCGTTGCTGCTCGGCGTCAATGAAGACGGCAAGCTCCGCTATGCGGGCAAGGTCGGCACCGGCTTCACCGGCGACGAGATGGACCGGCTGATGGGCCTGATGGCGCCGCTGCACGTCGACACGCCGACCGTCACCGCGCCCCGCGCGGCGGTTCGCGGCGCCCAGTGGATCAAGCCCAAGCTGGTCGCCGAGGTCGCCTTCATGGAGATCACGGACGACAAGGTCCTGCGGCATTCGAGCTATCTCGGCCTGCGTCTCGACAAGAAGCCGGAGGCGGTTGTGCTGGAAACCGCGGCGCCGGTCGAGACGGTCGCCGCGCCCGTCCCGACGACGGTCCGCGTGACCAATCGCGAGCGCGTGATCTTTCCCGAGGGCAAGCTCACCAAGGGCGAGCTGGCCGACTATTACCAGGCGGTGTCGGCGATCATGCTGCCCTGGGCGGGAAGCCGGCCGATCAGCCTGGTCCGCTGCCCGCAGGGCCGCGGCAAGAAATGCTTCTTCCAGAAGCACGATGCCGGCAGCTTCGGCGATCACGTCCACCATGTCGGCATCACCGAAAAGGACGGCCACCAGGAGCCTTACCTCTTCGTCGACGATGCCGAGGGGCTGGTCACCTGCGTGCAGATGGGCACGATCGAGTTCCACGGCTGGGGCGCACGGATCGAGGACGTCGAGAAGGCCGACCGGCTGGTGTTCGATCTCGATCCCGACGAGGGGCTGGCCTTCGCCGACGTGGTCTCGGCGGCGTTCCACGTCCGCGACATGCTGGCCGAGATGGGGCTGGCGACCTTCGCGATGGTTACGGGCGGCAAGGGCGTGCACGTCATCGCGCCGCTGACGCCGCAGGCCGAATGGCCCGCGGTGAAGGATTTCGCGCATCGTTTCGCGATGGCGCTGGCGCAGGCGGAGCCCGAACGCTTCACCGCCGCGCTCGCCAAGGCCAAGCGTACCGGCCGGATCTTCATCGATTACCTCCGCAACCAGCGCGGCGCGACCGCGGTGATGCCCTACAGCGTGCGCGCACGGGAACATGCGCCGGTCGCGGTACCGATCACTTGGGACGAGCTGCGCGGGCTCGACGGCGCGGCACACTGGCATCTCGGCGACGCCGCCGAATTGCTGAAGCGCGCGGCCTCGAAGGATCTCGCCGGCTGGGGCCGCGCCGACCAGATCCTGCCCGATCTTTGATGCGGATCGCGACGTACAATGTGAACGGCGTCAACGGCCGGCTCGCAGTGCTGCTGCGCTGGCTCGAGGAAACCCGGCCCGATATCGTCTGCCTGCAGGAGCTGAAGGCACCGTCCGAGAAATTCCCCGAGGCTGCGATCCGCGATCTCGGCTACGACGCGGTGTGGCAGGGGCAGAAAAGCTGGAACGGCGTCGCGCTGCTCAGCCGTGTCGGCGACATCCACGAGACCCGCCGCGGGCTGCCCGGAGAACCCGAGGACAGCCAGAGCCGCTATCTGGAGGCCGCGATCAACGGCGTGCTCGTCGCCTGCCTGTACCTGCCCAACGGCAATCCCCGCCCCGGCCCCAAGTTCGACTACAAGATGCGCTGGTTCGAGCGGCTGATCGATCATGCCGCCGGTCTGTTCGCGAGCGGCGCACCGGTGGTGATCGCCGGCGACTTCAACGTCATGCCCACCGAACGCGACGTCTACAAACCCGAACGCTGGACCGAGGACGCGCTGTTCGCCCCCGAGGTGCGCGATGCGTTCGCCCGGCTGGTGGCGCAGGGCTGGACCGACGCGCTCCGCACCCGCCACCCCGACGAGACGATCTACACCTTCTGGGATTATTTCCGGAACGCCTATGCGCGCGACGCCGGCTTGCGGCTCGATCATTTTCTGCTCAGCCCCGCACTCGCGCCGCGGCTGAAGGATGCGCAGGTCGACCGCGACGTCCGCGGCTGGGAAAAGACCAGCGACCACGCCCCGGTCTGGATCGAGCTCGCCGACGCCGCGCCGCGCCGCCGCGCTGCCGCGAAGGGCTAGCGCACCGCCGCGAGCGCCGGCGCGGTCAGCGCGGTCCGCACCGCGCGCGACAGATCGTCGACCTGGAACGGCTTGCGCAGCATCGTGCTGATCATCCGCGATTCCATCGTCTCGTCGGTATCGGCATAGCCGGTCGCGAGCACGATCGGCAGCTCGGGCCTGATCGCGCGGGCGGCCTGCGCCACCTCCAGCCCGTTCATCCCGGGCATCGCGAAATCGACCACGAGCAGGTCGGGCGAGACTTCGCCGAGCAGGTTCAGCCCGTCCTGCCCGGACGCGGCCTGGCTGACCGAATAGCCGAACATCTCGAGGCACTCGACGATGAACCGCCGCACCCCCTCGTCGTCGTCGATCACCAGCGCACGGCCTTCGGCGCCCTGCGGCAACAGCGGCACCCGCGCGATCGCCTGCGCCTCCTGGAGCGCGGCGGAGGCGACCGGCAGCCACAGGCTCACCGTCGTCCCCTCGCCCTCGCGGCTCTCGATCTGGACGGTGCCGCCCGACTGGCGGGTGATCCCGAACACCTGGCTCAGTCCCAGCCCGGTCCCCTTGCCGACCGGCTTGGTCGTGAAGAACGGATCGAACACCTTCGACAGGATCTGCGGCGGGATCCCGGTGCCGGTGTCGGTGACGCGAACCACGCCGTAGCGTCCGGGCGGCAACCCCTCGGGAGCGGCGGTCTCGACCGCGGTCGAGATCGTCAGCGTGCCGCCGTCGGGCATCGCGTCGCGCGCGTTGATCGCCAGGTTGAGCACCGCGAGTTCGAGCTGGTGCTCGTCCGCGGCGACGATCGGCATTGCCGCATCGAGCTTGATCGCCTGCGTGATCTGCGGCCCGATGGTGCGATCGAGCAGGTCGGTCATGTTCTCGACGAGGTCGTTGAGCCCGACCGAGGTGAGCGTCAGCTGCTGGGTACGCGAAAACGCCAGCAGCTGGTGGGTCAGCTTCGACGCGCGCTCCGCCGCATGCGCCGCGAACCCGGCATAGCGATCGACCCGCTCGTTCGCCGCCACCCGCCTGATCAGGTCGAGATTGCCCGTGATCACCGTCAGCAGATTGTTGAAATCATGCGCGATCCCGCCGGTGAGCTGGCCGACCGCCTCCATCTTCTGCGATTGCACCAGCGCCGCCTGGACGCGCTCGCGCTCGCTTACTTCCTGCACCAGCTGGTTGTTGGCGCGCGACAGCGCCTCGGTACGCTCGACGATACGCGCTTCCAGCGTGGCGTTGAGCTGGGTCAGGCGCTCCTCGGCGGTCTGCAGCGCGAGCAATCGCGCCCGCGCCTCATATTGCCGGCGCCGCACCCGCAGCGATGCCGCGACCGCGCTCGCCAGCGTGTCGCCATGCACCGGCCGTTCGAGCACGACGACGTTGCCGAGCGCCTGGAGCGCCCGCATCGCCTCGATCGATCGCTGCCCTGCGCGCCGCGTCGCAAGCAGGATGAAGGGAAAGTCGGACCAGGGCTCCTGCCGCCCGAGCCACGCCTCGAGCAGCGTGCGATCGGCGCCGATCAGCGATTCCTCGGTAATCAGCGCGGCCGCGGCGCCCTGTTCCAGCTCGCCGGCAAGCGCGGTCGCACTCGCGCAGGTTACCGTCGAATGCCCCTGCCGGGCGAGCAGCTGCTCCAGCACCGGGGCATCGCGTCCGCGCAGCGCCAGGAGCAGGATCCGGTCTTCCACCATCAACTCCCGGCGGCCGCAGGTTCCTGGGCGAGCAGCGGCGTCACGCCACGATAGGTCGGGATGCCGGTCATGATGCCTTCGAAATCCTTCAACGGATCGCCGATGACGACGCCCTCCCGGCTCAGCCTGAATTCGCGGATCGTGCTTTCATGCGCGGTGGTTCGGCTCTTGGCGATCGAAAGCGCCTTCAGCATCTCGCCATGCGCCTCGAAATAGCGGAACAGCAGGATCGTATCCGACAGATAGCTGAGATCGACGTCCGACCGCACCTCCCCGATGATGCCGTGCTGGCCGAGGATCAGCAGCGTCTGCACGCCTTGCTGGTTCAGATAGCTCAGCATTTCGTGCATCTGCAGCATCAGGAATTTCTCCCCGGGCATCGCCTGGAGAAACGCATTGAGGCTGTCGATCACGATGAACCTCGCGCCGTCGCGCTCGACCGCATGCCGCACCCAGCTCGCGAATTCGCCGGGCGACAGCTCCGCCGGATCGATCTGGACGACCTCGAGCGCGCCGCTCGCGATCGCTGGGCCGAGATCCATGCTCATCGATCGCGCGCGCGCCAGCAGGGTCGCGCGCCCTTCGTCGAACAGGTAATAGACCGCCTTCTCGCCGCGCTCGATCGCCGACAGCGCGCAGCGTAGCGCGGTGCTGGTCTTGCCGACGCCGGACGGGCCGGTGAGCAGCGCGTTGGTTCCCGCCGCCAGTCCACCGCCAAGCATCTGGTCGAGCCGCTCCAGCCCGGTCGTATGCAGTTCCTCGCAGAATTCGGTGTGGTGCTCGGCCGCGATCAGTCGCGGGAACACCTTCACGCCGCCGGTCTCGATCGTGAAGTCGTGATAGCCGCCGCGGTACTTGACGCCGCGCATCTTGACGACGCGCAGCCGCCGCCGCTCGGTTCCGTAATCCTGTGCATATTGCTCCAGCGTGATCACGCCATGCGCGATGCTGTGCAGTTGCAGGTCGCCGGGCTCGGAACTGCGATCGTCGAGCATCAGCACCGTGCAGTTGCGCTGCGAGAAATACTGCTTGAGCGCGAGGATCTGCCGCCGGTACCGTAGCGAATTCTGCGCGAGCAAGCGCAGTTCGGACAGGCTGTCGAACACCACCCGCGACGGCCGCAGCTTGTCGACGCATTCCATGACGCCCTGGATCGTCTCGCCCAGCTCGACCTCGAACGGATCGAGGATCGATTGTTCGGCCTGCGGATCGAGGTGATCGCCGCTGACCAGCTCGAACAGCTCGATCGCGTCGAGGCTCCAATTGTGACTTTGCGCGACCTCGCGAAGCTCGGCCGACGTTTCCGACAAGGTGATGTAGAGACCGCGCTCCCCGCGATCGGCACCTTCGAGCAGGAATTGCATCGCGATCGTGGTCTTGCCGCTGCCGGGGGTACCCTCCAATAGATAAGCCCGCTTTGCAGTTACGCCGCCACCAAGAATATCGTCGAGTTCGACAATACCGGTCGACAGCCGGTCGGCCTTGATCTCACGCTCACTGCTCATGCATCGCCCCCGCTGGTAGCACCGGAAAGCGGGCGCAACCTTCAGCTCGCCCGATCAAACGATCCGGCGCCATTTTAGCTGCATATCGTCGGGATGCGCGCGACGCCATCGCCGCGTTCAAGATGAAGCGGCGTCCTCCAGCGCGGCAAACCATGCGGCATATGGCGTGTTCCTCGCCATGTGCCGGTTGAGATCTGGCGCGCCGTCGCTCCACCACACCGGACCACGTTCGCCGAGTGCATGCTTCGCCGCATCGACCCGGGCGCGCGCGCCGCGCTCCGCCTCTGCATCGCCTGTCCGGCGTGCCGCGCCCACCGCGCGCCGTGCGTCCATCAACGTACCGACCAGCGCTTCACGCTCGGCTTCTGCCAGCATCGGATTGGCGGTTCGCCACAATCGCCCGCGGACGACCAGGTAGCGGCCATCGGGAGTCCGCGGTGCGGTCCCCTTCGCAGCCGGGATTGGACGACCCATCGCTCCGCTTCGATGTCGCGAGAGGGCCGCCGCCGATGCCTTCACGGCACCGGCGACGGTCCCCCCGGGGGATCACATCGCCGACAGCATCTCGATATGATGCTGGACGACCGGCGCGGTCGCGGCGGCGACCGTCTTCAGCGCCGGCGCGTCGCCATTGGCGGCATAGCCCTGGTGCAGCGCCAGCGCCTTCTGGTGCGCCATCTTCTGCTGCTGGACGTACAGCGTGTCGCGCGCAGCGCCCTTGGCCGCCTTCAGCGCCGCGACGTCGCGCTTGCCCTGCGCGTCGAGCATCGGCGGCTTCGGCATCACCTTGGACCGCATCGCCGCTGCCTTCACGTCGGCAGTGCTCTTGTTGTGATCGGTGATCATCATGGTCGCGAACTGCTTGATCTTGGGATTCTGCGAACCCATCACCAGCTTGCTCGATTCACGCTCATATTGATCGCCCGCCCCTGCCATCATGACATAGGTCGGGGCCGACGTCGGCGCCTGGGCGACGATCGCCGTCGCGGGCAGGACAATCGCGGCCGCAGCCATCAGAACCATCTTCATGCATAGTCTCCCATTGCTCGCGATCCGGTCGGCGGCACCGGCATGGCGCCGTCACGGTCACGCGCACTGCGTCGACAATGGGCAAAACCGCGCTCCGGTTCCGTCCGCCGTTCAGGGCAGTTCCTCGAGCAGCGCGGCGACCCGCGCCAGCCGATCGAGCGGATCGGCGATGCGTTCCGCGAGCAGCAGCCGGTCGCCGCTCTTGGTCAACCCCGCCGCCGCCGCGTCGATCGTCGCCGCCCGGCGGAGCGTCAGCGCGATCGCCCCCGGGCCGGCGTCGATCCGCGCGATCTCCGCGGCACGCGCCGCTGCCCGGACCCGCGCAACGGTGAGCAGCGTGCGCGCCTCGTCGGGCAGCGCACCGAACCGGTCCTCCAGCTCGGCCTCGAACGCGTCGATCGCGCTCGCATCCTCCAGCCGGCCGAGCCGCGCATACAGGGTCACCCGCGATTCCTCCTCGGGGATCCAGCTGTCGGGCAACCGGCCTTCGATGCCGAGGTTCAGCTCGGGCGTCCAGCGCTCGACGGTCTCGCCGCGCGCGGTACGCAGCGCGGCTTCGAGCAGATGCTGATAGAGATCGATGCCGATCAGCTTCATGTGTCCGGCCTGCGCGTCGCCGAGCAGATCCCCCGCCCCGCGCATGTCGAGGTCGCGCGCGGCGATCGCAAAGCCGGCGCCGAGCCGGTCGAAGGCTTCCAGCGTCCGCAGCCGTTTCAGCGTGCGCGGCGCGATCGCCGCATCGGGCGCGGTCAGTAACAGCACCTGGCCGCGCCGGCTGCCGCGGCCGACCCGTCCGCGCAGCTGGTGCAGCTGCGACAGGCCGAAGCGGTCGGCACGCCAGATCACCATCGTGTTCGCGCGCGGCACGTCGAGCCCCGCTTCGATGATGTTGGTCGCCAGCAGCACGTCGCCCTCGCCGCGCGCGAAGCGCACCATCGCCTCGTCGATCTCGGCCGCCGGCAGCTTGCCATGCGCCTGCAGCAGCTCCAGTTCCGGCGCGAGCTTGGCCAGGCGCGCCGCCATGTCGGCCATGTCCTGGATCCGCGGCACCACTACGAAGCTCTGTCCGCCGCGGCCCTTTTCGCGCAGCAAGGCCGTCCGCACCATGGTCTCGTCGAAGCTGGCGATGGCGGTCCGGATCGGCTGCCGGCGCGCAGGGGGCGTGGCGATCACCGACATCTGCTGCAGGCCGATCAGCGCCGACTGGAGCGTGCGCGGGATCGGCGTGGCGCTCAAGGTCAGCACGTGCCCGGCGCCGAGCTCGCGCAGCCTGGTCTTGTCGGCCGCGCCGAAGCGCTGCTCCTCGTCAATCACCACCAGCGCGAGATCGGCATAAAGGACCGCCTTGCCGGCCACAGCGCCGGTCCCGACCACCACCTTGATTGAGCCGTCCTTCAGCCCGGCCGCGACCCGCTTGCGCTCGGCCGCGCTCGACAGTCGCGATAGGCCGGCTACTTCAACGTCAAAGCCGGCGAAGCGTTCACGGAACGCTTCCAGATGCTGTCGCGCCAGCACGGTGGTGGGCGCCGCTACCGCCACCTGCTTGCCAGCCAGTGCCGCGATCGCCGCCGCGCGCAACGCCACTTCCGTCTTGCCGTAGCCGACGTCGCCGATCACCAGCCGGTCCATCGGCTTGCCCGATGCCAGGTCGCTGCGCGCCGCCTCGATCGCGCGCGCCTGGTCCGGCGTTTCGGTGAACGGAAAGCCGCTGGCGAAGCGCTCGTAAGCGGCCGAGTCCGGCGCCAGTACCGGCGCGCTCCGCCCCATCCGCTCGGCTGCCAGTTCGACCAGTCCGCGTGCGGAATGGGCGATGGAGGCCATGATCTCGCCCCGGCGCTTCTCCCAGCTGGAGCCGTCCAGCTTGTCCAGCGTCACTGCATCCTCGTCCGCGCCATAGCGCCACAGCCGGTCGGCCTCCGTCACCGGCACCAGCCGCCGCGCGTCGCCGGCGAAGCGCAGGGCAACGGCGTCGCCGCCCTCGTCGGCCAGCAACTGCAGCCCCGCGACAACCGCGATGCCGTGGTCCTCGTGCACCACGACATCGCCGATCCGCACCTCGCCTGCTTCAAGCCCGATCGGCTCGCTACTGACCGGCGCGTCCTCATCCCGCTGCGCCCGGCTGCCGAGCAGGTCGGCGGCGGCGACCACGACATAGCCGTTCCGGCGGAAGCCCCGTGGCACCGGCATCTCCAGGGCGGCCATGCCGCCCGGCGCGACGTTGCGCGCCTCGCTCCAGCTCGCGGCGCTGATCGCCTCCTGCTTCAGCGCGCGGGTCGCCCGCGGCAGGATGAACCGCAGGTCGCGCTGCGTGCCCAGCAGCAGCAGTCGCTCGCCCGCCGCCAGTGCCGTCCGGGCCAGCTTGAGGAACGCCCGTTCGGGCGCGCGGCCTTCCACGAACCGCGGCGGCGGCTCAGCGAAGGGTTCGCCCAAGTCCAGCGGCTCATGCCCGGCCAGCGCCGCCTGCCACCGCTCGTCCGCACAGATGTCGCGCATTGCCCTCTTGGGTCGCCGCCTGGCCGCATCGTCGGCCAAGGCAAGGAACCGTCGCCGCCGGCTCTCGGCCTTTGGCGCCAGTCCGATCCGCGCGCCCGGCAGGTGATCCAGCAGGGTGGCACCATCGCCGATCGCCGGCTCCGTCACCCGCCCGACTTCCAGGCGGTCGCACTCGCCCGTGGCCAGCTGGGTCGCCGGGTCGTAGGCGCGGATGGCGGCGACGCGCCCCTCCTGCACCTCGATCCGGTAGGGTGAGCCCGAGTCCGCCGGGAAGATGTCCAGCACCTGCCCGCGCGGCCCGATCTCACCCGGCTCATCCACCCGGTCGTCGGTGAAGTAGCCGAGCTCCTCCAACAGCTTTCCAAGCGCTTCGAGGTCGAGGTCCTGGCCCACTTCGAGCACCGGCGGCGCCGTGCCGAACGCGGCCGGCGGCGCCGTCAGCCGGGCCGCCGCCTCGCCCGTGCTCACCAGCGCGATGCGCGGCCGGTCCTTGCCGCCAGCCGCTCCGGCGATCTTGCGGAGCGCTGCCGTT
>DATLME010000115.1:0-2982 GCA_035537395.1 Sphingomonas sp.
CGTTTTGCTGAAGAGATGCGCCTACGGAGCGCATCGATCCTGACCCGGTACCCGGCATATGATGTCCTTAGCGATGCGCGCGGGTTCGCGGTGCAAACCTCCGGCGTGGCCGAGCGCTTCCAAGCTCTTGCCGAGTCTGGCGCGGCTCGTCGCACGGCTATTGTGGTATCGAGCGCACTTGCAAAAATGCAGGCGCGGCGCACCCTGGAAAGCGAGCGCGTTCGCATTTTCGGAGATATGGATGCCGCACGGGCATGGCTGGAGAGCGGTTAGAGAAGTTGCCGCATGGTCGCCTCGAACTCGATGGCACGACTAATTCATAGTGTGCCCGCACGCCAAGTCGGCCGGCTCGGAGCCAATGTCGCTTGCCAGACCGGTGGTGTTCACGGTCGATGCCAAAGTCAACTGACACGCCCGTTGCGACGCGGCGCGAGATCGCGTTTGGGCGGTATTCATCGTGGGACCGAGGTGATGAGCGCAACCCGGCGCCGGCTGGTCGCTTCGTTATGAGTATGGCCACGCGGGCGCGCGGGAAGGTGTGGGCAGGTCACAGTTCGCGCGAAACCGTGCGAGGGGCGGTAAGCGCCGCGACGTCTAACATCGTGATCGTGCCGACAACAACGGTTTCGCCGACGCGCGCCAGGTGCGTCCGTCCGCGTAGTAGGGCCGATCCGGTACATTGACCGGTAGCATGCTGACAGATAGCGTTCGTTCAGCAATAAGCGGGAGGGTTCGATGATCTACGGGCGCAAGGCTTGGCGGGGCACAGGCGCGTCGTTGCTGACGCTGGCGGTCGGAGCCGCTGCAACGACTGCGGTGCTGGCGCAGACCGTGCCTGCCGACGAGCAGATCAACGACAACGACATCGTCGTCACTGCGAGCAAGCGCGACGCGACGATCCAGGATGTACCCTTTTCGATCAACGCGCAGACCGAGGAGGACATCCGGCGATCGGGCGCAACCAACCTTGAGGACATCTCCCGCAATGTCGCGGGGCTCGCGATCCAGAACCTCGGGCCGGGGCAAAGCCAAGTCGGGATCCGCGGCGTATCCGCGGGTCAGATCGCGCGTGACCAGCCCGGTGTGAAGGAACAGGTCGGCGTTTACCTCGACGAGTCGGTGATCTCGTTATCGCTGTTTACCCCCGATCTCGACCTTTTCGATCTCAACCGCGTGGAAACGTTGCGGGGCCCACAGGGCACGTTATTCGGCTCTGGCTCGGTCGGCGGCACAATCCGCTACATCACCAACCAGCCAACGACGGCGCGAGTAGAAGGCGTCGTCGAGGGCAACGTCAATGTCGTCGAGGAAGACGCGCTCGGCGGGCATCTGAAGGGCGCGATCAACCTTCCGCTCGGCGACAAGGCGGCGGTGCGCGCGGTCGGCTACTACACCCGCTATGGCGGCTTCATCGATGCCCGGCGCGAGGGCGGCGGGGTCGACAAGAACGTCAACGACGGGTTGCGCTATGGCGGGCGCGTCGCGCTGCGGCTCGAGCCGACTGAGAACGTCTCGATCACGCCGCGCATCATCTACCAGAAGATCGAGACCGACGGCTTCAATCGGCAGGAAGTCTATAATCTTTTCGCCAACCGCTTCACCACCAGCCGACCCGCGGTGACACTCGGCGAGCGCGAGCAGTTCCTGCTGCTTGACGAGGCGTTCGGCGACGAACTGATCATCGGCGATCTCACCGTGCAGGCGACGCTCGACCAGATCGCGCTGACCTCGGTCACCAGCTACACCGACCGCAACATCCTCGTCAGCCGGGATGCGAGTGCGCTGACCGGCAGCGTTTCGGTCGATCTCGGTTTCCCGGGCGCCGCGGTGCTGTTGCCGTCGAACCTGCGCGACACGACCGACGTCAAGCAGTTCACTCAGGAACTCCGGCTCGCATCGGCCTATGACAGCCCGTTCCAGTGGCTGTTCGGCGGCTTCTTCTCGACCACCGACCGAATCTACGCGCAGCGGCTGCCGACCCCAGGCTACGACGGCTTCACGGATGCGGCGCTCGGCGCCGGTACCTCGGCAGCGGTGGCGAACGGCTTTGCGGCCAATTCACCCTACAATGCCGACATTCCCTACAGCCTGAAGCAATTGTCCATCTTCGGCGAGGCAAGCTACACGGTCGCCGAGAAGCTGACCGCAACCGCCGGCCTGCGATATTACGGCTTCAACGAAGAGCGCACGTTCAAGTCGGGCGGACTATTCACCAACGGCGACAACAACACCGACCGCACCAGGTCCGAAGGCTTCTCGCCACGCTTGCTGCTGAGCTACGAGGCGACCGACGGGGTCACCTTCAACGCGCAGGCGTCGAAAGGCTTCCGGCTCGGCGGTGTCAATGATCCGCTGAACATCCCGCTTTGCTCGGGTGGGGCGTCGGGCCCGGACGCCGCGACCTTCGGCAACCGCCCGCGCTATGACGACGAAACCCTGTGGAACTACGAGGGCGGGGTGAAGGCGCAGTACGGCGGTGTCACCTTCAACGCAGCCGGCTTCTACACCGACATCAAGAACCTGCAGGTGACCGCGGACGCGGGCAGTTGCTCGTCGCGCATCGTCTTCAACGTGCCGAAGGCGCATACCATGGGCGTCGAGGTCGAAATGTCGGCGTCTCCGTTCCGCGGATTCGAGGTCGGCTTCTCGGGCAGCCTGCTCGAAGCCGAGTTCGACGCGACCCTTGCCCGACCCAACGGTACCGTGATCGAGGGCATCCGCGACGGCAATCGCCTGCCATCGGTGCCCAAGCTGCAATTGTCGGCAAACGCGACCTACCGCGTCCCGGTGGGCGAGGGCAGCCAGGCCTACATCAGCGCGTCGGTCCAGCATGTCGGCGATCGCTTCACCCAGCCCGGCGACCAGGAAAGCAACCCGCGGACATTCGTGCCTGGCCTGCCATTTGGCGGACAGCCCGCCAGCGCGGCAACCACGCTCGACCTCAACCTGCCGTCCTACGAGCTCGTGAACCTGTCCGTCGGC
>DATLME010000116.1:0-4272 GCA_035537395.1 Sphingomonas sp.
GCTGCGCGACCCGCGCCAGGTCGATGCCGCACGCGAGCGGCTGCTGACCGTCACCGGCGGCGGCGCCGGGATGACCGGGCAGCGCGAGTGGGACATCAGCGTCGTCGACACCAGTCGCTTCGTCCTCAAGCCGACCGAGGCGGGTCTGCGCGAGGCGATCACGACCGCGATGAACGACGCGACCGAAGTCGTCCGCCGCCGCATCGACGAACTCGGCACCCGCGAGCCGACGATCATCCGCCAGGGCGACAACCGCATCGTCGTGCAGGTGCCCGGGCTGCAGAATCCCCAGGCGCTGAAGGACCTGCTCGGCAAGACCGCCAAGCTCGAATTCAAGCTGGTGGACGAGACTGCCAACCCCGCCGATCTGGTGAAGGGCGTGGCGCCGGTCGGCAGCCAGGTCCTGCCCTATCCCGACAACCCCAGCGGCGTGCCGTTCATCGCGGTCAAGCGCGCGGTGATGATCTCGGGCGACCAGCTCACCGACGCGCGGCAGGGCTTCGACCAGCAGACCAACGCCGCGCAGGTGCTGATCAACTTCAACAGCCAGGGCGGCGCACGCTTTGCGCGGGTGACGCAGCAGAACGTCAACAAGCCGTTCGCGATCATCCTCGACAACAGCGTGATCTCGGCGCCGAACATCAACGAGCCGATCCTCGGCGGCACCGCGTCGATCAGCGGCAACTTCACGGTCGAGAGCGCCAACCAGCTCGCGATCGCGCTGCGCTCGGGCAAGCTGCCGGTCGCGCTGAAGGTGATCGAGGAATCGACCGTCCGCGCCGAACTCGGCCAGGATTCGATCCGTGCGGGCATCCTCGCCTCCGCAGTCGCGGTCGCGCTCGTCGTCGCGTTCATGTTCGTGACCTATGGCCGGTTCGGGCTCTATGCGAACCTCGCGGTCGTCATCAACGTGTTCGTCATCCTCGGGGTGCTTGCGCTGCTGAAGGGCACGCTGACCCTGCCGGGGATCGCGGGCTTCGTGCTGACGATCGGTACGGCAGTGGATGCCAACGTGCTGATCAACGAACGCATCCGCGAGGAACGGCGTCGCGGGCGGAGCATCATCCAGTCGGTCGAGCTGGGCTACAAGGAAGCGTCGCGAACGATCTTCGAGGCCAACATGACCCACGCGATTTCGGGGATCATCATGTTCTTCCTGGGCTCGGGCCCGGTGAAGGGGTTCGCGGTCGTGCTGCTGATCGGCATCGCGACGTCGGTGTTCACCGCGGTGACCTTCACCCGGATGCTGGTGGTCTTGTGGATCCGCCGCAACAAGCCGAAGACGATCAACATATGATGGCCGTCGCGTCCTACGCACGTCGTCACCCCGGGCTTGTCCCGAGGCCCACGATGCCGCAACATCCGTCCTGGATGCTTGCGCGGCACAGTGGATGCCGGAACCAGTCCGGCATGACGGTTGGCTTGTTCAAGAATGAGGGTACCGCCCCATGCGCCTCCTGAAACTCGTACCCGACAACACCAACATCGATTTCGTGCGGCTGCGCGGGTGGGCGTTCGGGCTGACGCTCGCGCTCAGCCTCGCCTGCATCGCGCTGGTCGGCGCGCGCGGGCTCAACTTCGGCGTCGATTTCGTCGGCGGGCTGATGATCGAGGAAAAGTTCGCCACCGCGCCCGATCTCGACAAGGTGCGCACCGTTGTCGACCAGCTCGGGGTCGGCCAGGCCGCGCTTCAGCAATATGGCGACCCCAAGATCGTCGCGGTCCGCCTCCCCGTCCAGCAGGGCGCGGACGAAGGCGCGACCAATGCGGTGGTCAAGAAGGTCGAACTCGCGCTCGGCCAGGCGTTTCCGGGCGCGACCTTTTCGCGTTATTCGACGGTGTCGGGCAAGGTGTCGGACGAACTGATCCAGCGCGGCGTGCTCGCGGTGGTGCTCGCGGTGCTCGGCATCGGCCTGTTCGCGATCTTCCGCTTCGAATGGCAGTTCGGCGTGTCGACGATCGTCGCGATCGTCCACGATCTGCTGATGACGCTCGGGTTCTTCGCGCTGTTCCAGTTCGAATTCGACCTCAACATCGTGGCGGCGGTGCTGACGATCATCGGCTATTCGATCAACGACAAGATCGTCATCGACGATCGCATCCGCGAGAATATGCGCCGTTATCGCAAGATGGAGATGCGCGAGATCATCAACCTATCGGTCAACGAGACGCTGCCGCGCACGGTGATGACCTCGGTCACGATCCTGCTCGCGCTGATCGCGATGCTGCTGCTCGGCGGGCACGTGCTGCGCGGCTTCACCGCGGCGATGATCCTCGGCATCGTCGTCGGCACCTATTCGTCGATCTACGTGTCGTCCTCGCTGCTGATCTCGCTCGGGCTGCGCGCCGAGCCGGTCGCGCGCAAGCCGGGCGCGCTCGACAATGCCGAGCGCGTGGGGCCGAAGGATCGCTGACCTCCACATGCAGCGCGACGCGAGCGCGGGCGGCCCGATCGTCCGCGGCTTTGCGGGGCGCGGCTTTCGCCTCGACGATGGCGCGGTGCACGACGCCGTGCTGATGACGGTGGAGCGGGCGGAGGCGTGGACGCCGCCTCCGCTTGAGGCGCTGACCATCGAGGCGCTTGCCGCGCTGGTGGCGGCACGGCCGGAGTTCATCCTGATCGGCACCGGGCGGGCACTGGTTCGTCCCCCGGCGCAGCTGGTCCGCGCGATCGAGGCGGCCGACATCGGCATCGAGGCGATGGACAGCCGCGCCGCCGCTCGTGCCTGGGGCGTGCTGCGGGGCGAGGGCCGCGTGATCGCCGCCGCGCTCTACCCGCTCGACAGCTGACTCGACGCTCGACGCCGGCCGCGCGCGTGATAACGTCGCCCACAATCAGGGGAGACGATGATGAAGACGATGCTGACGATGACGATGCTTGCCGGCAATCTGCTGGCTGCGTCGGCCACCGCCCAGAGCGCCGGCCCTGCCCCAGTCGCCAACCCTGCGCCAGTCGCCACCCCGGCGCCAGCTCCAGACTATGCGCAGGACGCCAGCTGGCTGTGCCGCCCGGGACGCGCCGATGCCTGCGCGACCAACCAGGACGTCACGGTGATCCGCGCCGACGGCAAGCGCAGCGTCGAGACCTTCAAGGCGGGCGCAGTGCCGGGCTTCGACTGCTTCTATGTCTATCCCACGGTGTCGCTCGATCGCACGTCGAACAGCGACATGACTGCTGGCCCCGAGGAGCAGCAGGTCGCCGCGTCGCAGGCCGCACGTTTCGCGAGCAAATGCCGCGTGTTCGCGCCGCTTTACCGGCAGGTCACGATCACCGCGTTGCGCGCGGCGATGACCGGGCAACCCTTCACCGGCGATCGCGCGCTCGCGCTGGCCGACGTCACGATGGCCTGGAACGACTATCTCAAGCGCGACAATGGCGGCCGCGGCGTCGTCCTGATCGGGCATAGCCAAGGAGCCGGGATCCTGAAGCAGCTGATCGCATCGTCGATCGAGACCGATCCCGCGATCTCGCGCCGGCTGATCTCGGCGATGCTGATCGGTACCAACGTCGCGGTGCCGCCCGGCGGCGATGTCGGCGGCGATCTCAAGACCACCAGATTATGCAGGACGCGCGACCAGTTCGGCTGCGTCGTCAGCTACGTCACCTTCCGCAAGGATGCGCCGCCACCCGCGAACAGCCGCTTCGGCAAGGTCGAGCAGACCGGCATGGTCGCGGCCTGCACCAATCCGGCGGCGCTCGGCGGCGGCAAGGTCGTGACCGACGCAATCTTCGGTACGAAGGGCGCGGGCACCGCGAGCGCGACGGCGGGTCCATGGACGAGCGACAATGTGCCGGTCACTACCAATTTCGTGAAGACGCCGGGGCTGATCTCCGCCGAATGCGTGTCAGCCGACGGGTTCGCCTATCTTGCGGTCAGCGTGAACGCCGATGCCAAGGACCCGCGCACCGATACGATCGTGGGGGACGTCGTCGCCAATGGTGCGATCCTGAAGGATTGGGGCCTCCACCTGATCGACATGCCGGTGGCGATGGGGGATCTGGTTTCCTTGGCGGACCGGCAGGCGACGGCCTGGGGTCGGACGCGGCGGAACTAAGGCCGCGAATTGGAACATTCCACCCACCCCGGCTAAGGCCGGGGTCCAGGTGGGAAGGCCAACGTAACGGAGCACCCCGCTGCCTTATCAACCTTCCCCAACTGGGCCCCGGCCTTCGCCGGGGTGGACGTTGATAGATCGACTGATTCCGGCGTTCGCCGGAATGACGGTAAGAAGTGGTTGTCGAGCTAGATCCGCCGCGTGCCCGGATAGGCA
>DATLME010000117.1:0-3269 GCA_035537395.1 Sphingomonas sp.
CGGCAGCCAGACGGTCGTGCTCGGCAACAGCCGCAGCAGCCAGATCCTTTATGCCAACAGCTCGGTGCTGAAGGCGATCGGCGCGCTGGGCGCCAACAGCAGTGTCGTCGACGGCAACGTGACCTTCAGCAGCGAATTCGCCTTCGACTTCGATCCGACCAACGGCATCGATCGCGGCGCGTTCGACTTCCTCGGCGTTGCCATCCACGAGATCGGCCACGCACTCGGCTTCGTGTCGGGCGTCGATTTCCTGGATTTCTACGGCTTTCCCGATGGGCCTGGCGCAGGCGCGCTGGGCTACAGCCTGAACGACACGTCGATCTTCAGCGCGCTCGACATGTTCCGCTACAGCAAGGATCCGAACAACCTCGTCTACGGCCCGGACGGCGTGCTCGACCTGTCGGTCGGCACCGACAGCTATTTCTCGATCGACGGTGGCAAGACCGCCTTGTTCGGCAACAGCTTCTCGACCGGTGCCTATAATGGCGACGGCAACCAGGCATCGCACTGGAAGGATGCCGAAGGCACGACGTTCGAGCAGGTCTGCACCAAGCAGCTCGGCATCATGGATCCGACCTTCTGCTTCGGCCAGATGGGCACCGTCACGGCGCTCGACCTTGCCGCCTACGACGCGATGGGCTGGAACATCAGCTTCGACGTCCTGAAGAACGCCGGCTACAACGCTACCAGCGGGAGCATCTACAGCCAGTTCCTGAGCGCGGTTCCCGAGCCGACCACATGGGCGATGATGCTGACCGGCTTCGGCATGGTGGCTGGCGCGCTGCGCGGCCGTCGCAAGCCGAGCGTGCGGGTCAACTTCGCGGGCTGATCTTCGCGAACCGAGAAAAGAAGAGGGGAGAGGCTGCGGCCTTTCCCCTTTTTCGTTGGCGCGAGATCGGTCTCGTCCTGCCGTCGGCCGGCCAACGTGCGTCGTGGAAGCCGAACGCCCGCGCACTCAGCGCGGGCGGGTCCACAAGGCCGGAGTGCGGGGAACCGCAGGCAGGTCCGCCCGCCGGCGCGCAGCAACGCCCGCGCGCATGATGAAGACGAGTTTCTCGAACGCCGACGTGGTGACGCGGTTGTCCCAGGCGAGATCGCCGGCTGCGGCGACCTTGTGCGCGATCGCGCCGTAGATCTCGGCGGCGGCGAGAACCGCCCAGGCCGAGCGAAACGGCAGGACTCGGGTGCCCTGGCGTGCGCTCGCCTCGAACGCGGCGGCACGATCGGCGAGGCGGCGTGCGAGCACCGCGACCCGCGGCCGATAGGCGGGCTTCATCTGCTCGCCGGGCGGGATATCCATCTCCGCCAGCCATTCGCTGGGCAGGTAGCAGCGGCCGGCGCGTGCATCCTCGTCGATGTCGCGCGCAATGTTGGCGAGCTGGAACGCCATGCCGAGATCGCAGGCGCGGTCGAGCGTCGCGTCGTCGGCGGGCGACACGCCCATGATCACCGCCATCATGCAGCCGACCGCGCCCGCGACATGGTAGCAATAGCGGTACAGATCGTCCTCGCTGCGCGGGTGCCACTCGTCGGCGTCGAGGCGAAATCCCTCGATCAGGTCGTGCGCCAGCCGGCGCGGCATCGCGGTTTCCGCGGCGACGATGCGGAGCGCGTCGAACGGTGGCTGGCCGGTCACGATGCCGTCGAGTGCCGCATCGGTCAGCAACGCCATCGCCTGAATGCGCGCCGGGGCGTCTTCGACCGGACGCATGGCATGGCCATGATCCTGCCCGTCGGCGATGTCGTCGCACGCACGGCACCAGGCATAGAGCAGCCACGCGCGCTCGCGGGTTTTCGGATCGAACAACAGGCTGGCGGTGGCGAAGCTCTTCGACCCGCGCGCGATCGAATCACGCGCGGTGGCGACGATCGCGTCGCGGGAGGGAACGGCGCCGTCGGCGCTCACAGATCCGACATCGCCATTCGCACGATCGGCTGGGTCGGGACATGTGCCGCCATGCGCACGAGCAGTTCGTCGAGCGTGTCGGCGACGATCAGCAGGTCGCGGTGCTGCGCGCGCAGGAAGCCGACCTCTCCCATCTTTTCCCAGAAGGCGATCAGGTGATCATAATAGCCGGCGACGTTGAGCAGCCCGACCGGATCGGCGTGATAGCCGAGCTGTGCCCAGCTGAGCGCCTCCCAGAGTTCGTCCATCGTTCCGGTGCCGCCGGGGATCGTCACGAACCCGTCGGCGAGATCGGTGAACCGGGCCTTGCGTTCGTGCATCCCGCCGACGACGTGGAGCTCGGTAAGGCCGCGATGCGCGACTTCGGCATCGACCAGCGCCTGCGGGATCACGCCGATCACCTCGCCGCCGGCCGCCAGCGCGCTGTCGGCAATCGCGCCCATCAGCCCGAGCCGGCCGCCGCCATAGACGATGCCGATGCCGCGTTCGGCGAGCGTCGTCCCGATCGCGCGCGCGGCGTCGAGATAGAGCGGGTCGGCAGGCGAGGCGGAGCCGCAATAGATCGCCAGCCGCCTCATCGCGCCCCTTCCAGCATCAGCGCCGCGGTCGCCTTCGCGCTGCCGACCACGCCCGGAATGCCCGCGCCAGGATGGGTGCCTGCGCCGACGAAGTAGAGGTTCGGGATATGATCGTCGCGATTGTGGACGCGGAACCACGCGCTCTGCGTCAGCGTCGGCTCGAGGCTGAAGGCGCTGCCGAGATGCGCGTTGAGATCGCGCGCGAAATCGTTCGGCGCGTAGCTGAACTTGGTCACGATGCGCTCGTGGATGTCGGGGATCAGCCGCCGGCCGACCTCGTCGAGAATGCGCTTTTCGAGGATCGGTCCGACCTCGTCCCAGTCGACCGGGAACTTGCCCATGTGCGGCACCGGCGCCAGCACGTAGAAGGTCGAATGCCCTTCCGGCGCGAGCGACGGATCGGTGACGGTGGGGTGGTGGAGGTACAGCGAGAAATCCTGGCTCAGCACGCCGTGATCGTAGATGTCGGCGAGCAGCCCCTTATAGCGCGGCCCGAACAGGATCATGTGGTGCGGAATGCCCGGCCACGTCCCCTTTACGCCGAAATGGACGACGAACAGCGACGGCGAGTATTTCTTGTTTTCCAGCTTGCCCGCGGTGCGCTGCGCGCTGCGCGAACCCGACAGCAACGTGCGGTATGTGTGGACGATGTCGGCATTGGCGGCGACCATGTCGGCATCGGCGTGCCAGCCGCTTTCGGTAGTCACCCCCGTGGCGCGATCGCCGAGCGTGTCGATGCGTGCGACCGGGTCGCCGAGCCGCAACGTGCCGCCGATCCGCTGGAA
>DATLME010000118.1:0-4820 GCA_035537395.1 Sphingomonas sp.
CAAGTCCGGGGTGACGAACCCATCTCCGTCATGCCGGACTTGTTCCGGCATCCACCGCGCCGCGCTTACGACGATGCTAGTACGCGGCACAGTGGACCCCGGAACACGTCGGGGTTGACGAACCCACCTCCGTCATGCCGGACTTGTTCCGGCATCCACCGTGCCACTCCCCCAGCAATGTTGATCCAGAAAAGAGCGCCCCCGAACCGACCCAAAGACCCAAAATCGGCTCACGCCAGCGCCGCAAGCTCCGCAATATGCCGCGCGTTGAGCGTCCGGCGCGCATCGTGGCGCTCGCCCTGGACCACCAGATAGCTCTGCGCGCGGGTCGCGTCATCGAGGCTCCGCCAGCGCCGAAGGCACTCGCCGAGACTCGCCTTCAAGGGCTGGTGGATCGACTCCACCAGTTGCGCCTGTCCGTTGAGATCGATCTGGTTCACGCCCGCCGCTATGCCGCGGCTTCGTGAACCAAGCGCTAATAGGCGCAAGGTTTGCAACGATATCGTCGTCTTGCCGCCGATTACGACGCAGGTGCTAGCATCCCGCGGCGCTTGTCCCTACCGGCGCGCGATGGTTAACGATCCCCAACCGCATCCGGGCGTGCATCGTCGTGAATTCGTCGCGTTTGTCGCCGCGATCATGGCGGTCAACGCGCTCGGCATCGATCTGATGCTGCCCGCGCTCCCCGATATCGGCAGGGCGCTGCGGGTCGGCGATGCCAACGCGCTGCAATGGATCGTCACCGCGTACATGTTCGGCTTCGGTATCGGACAGCTGGTCTACGGGCCGCTGGCCGACCGCTTCGGGCGACGCCCGATCCTGCTCTGGACACTCACCGGCTTCGTGCTCGCGAGCATATTCGCCGCACATGCGCTGACCTTCACCGCGCTGCTCGGCGCCCGGGTGCTGCAAGGGACGATGTCGGCGTCGACCCGCGTGCTCGCGGTCGCGATTGTGCGCGACAGCTATTCGGGGCGCCGCATGGCCCGCACGCTTTCGCTCGCGCAGATGGTGTTCTTCCTCGTCCCGATCCTCGCGCCGAGTGGCGGGCAGCTGCTGCTCGAGCTCGGGCCCTGGCGGATGATCTTCTACGCGCTCGCGGTCTTCGCCGCCGCGGTCCTGGCGTGGAGCGCGGCGCGGCTCCCCGAAACCCTGCCGGTGGAGCGCCGGACCCCGATCTCGTTCGCCGCGCTCGGCAGCGCCTATCGGTTGACCCTGACCAACCGGTTCTCGTTCGGCTATTCGCTCGCCGCCGCGCTGACCTTCGGCGCGATCATCGCCTTCGTCTCCTCGGCCCAGCAGGTGTTCGTCGGGATTTTCGGGAGCGGCGATCGCTTCGCACTCCTGTTCGGCGTGTGCGCCTTCGCGATGGCCTGCGCCTCCTTCGTCAACAGCCGGCTGGTGGAACGGCTCGGCACCAGGCTGATCTCGCAGACCGGGCTGATCGCGCTGATCGCGCTCTCGGTGCTCCACGTCGGCACGATCGCGCTCGGTCAGGAAACCGTCTGGAGCTATATCGCGTTCCAGTCGCTCAGCATGACGTGCATCGGCCTGTGCGGCTCGAACTTCGGTGCGATGGCGATGGACCCGGTCGGCCATATCGCGGGCACCGCGTCATCGGTGCAGGGCTTCATCTCGACCATCGGCGCGGTGATCGTCGGCTCGATCATCGGGCAGGCGTTCAACGGCACGACGCTGCCGATGGCGATCGGCTATCTCGCGATCGGGCTGGGCGCGCTGGTCATCGTCTACGTCGTCGAGGAAGGGCAGTTGTTCCGCCCCCGCACGGGGGCCTGAGCCCCCGGTCGGATCAGGCCACCTTCCAGCGCGCGCGGACCACGCGGTCGAGCACCGCCAGCGGCATCGCGCCCTGCAGCAGGACGTCGTGGAACGCCTTCAGGTCGAAATCCGGATGGCGCTTGGCCTCGGCGCGGAGCCGGGTCCAGGCGGTGTGCCCGATCTTGTAGCTGCATGCCTGGCCTGGCCAGACGGTGTAGCGATCGATCTCGCCCTGGCTGCGGCCGCGCGCGATGCCGGTAACCGCGATCAGATAGTCGGTCGCCTTCTCGCGGCTCCACCGCTTCGCGTGCATGCCGCTGTCGACCACCAGCCGCGTGGCGCGGAACAGCAGCGATTGCAGATAGCCCACCTGGCCGAGCGGGTCGCCCTCGTACATCCCCATCTCGTCGGCGAGCTGCTCCGAATACAGCGCCCAGCCTTCGGAATAGCCGCTGAAGAAGGACCGCCGCCGGATCAGCGGGATCGCCGGGCTCTCCAGCGCCAGCGTCACCTGCAGATGGTGCCCCGGCACCGCCTCGTGGTGGGTCAGGGTGGCCAGGCCGAACTTCGGGCGATCGAAGGTATCGCGCAGGTTGATGTAGTAGATCGCGGGGCGCGAGCCATCGAGCGAGGCGTTCTGGTAATAGCCGCCGGGGGCGCCCGCCTGGATCGTCGGCGGCACCCTGCGCACCTCGACCGGCGCCTTGGGCAGCACCGAAAAGGATTCGCCGAGCCGCTTCTGCATCGCGCCGATCTGGGTGTTGAGCTGCGCGAGCAGCGCCTCGCGGCCCGGATCGGTATTGGGGAACAGCTGGTCGGGACGCTTGTTGAGCGCGACCAGCCGCTCGCCGACCGAGCCGGTCGCCATGCCCTGCGTGCGCAGGATGCCGTCGATCCGCGCGCTGATCTCCGCGACCTGGGCGAGCCCGAGCCGGTGGATCTCGTCACCGCTCATCGGCACCGTCGTCGCTGCCTCGGCGGCCGCCGCGTAATAGGCGTCGCCGTCGGGCAGCCGCCAGCAGCCCGCATCGTGCACGGCCTTCGCGCGCAGCTCCGTGACGAACGCGCGTTGCCGCTCGAGCGCCGGGAACACCTTGTCCTCGACGATCCGCGTCGCGCGCGCGGCATGATCGCCGGCGACGTTGGCAGCGGCGAGCTTCGTGGCGAACGTCGCGACCATCACGGTCCGTTCGGCCGGGCCCTCGAGCGCGCTGGCGAGCTGCTTCAGCGTCGTGTCGAGGATATAGTCGGGCGCGAATACGCCCTTCGCGGCGTCGCGTCGCTGGCGTTCGGTGCCGTCGTCGATGCTCTTGGGAAACGCCTCGAGCCGCGCGAGATAGGCGTCGGCCTCCGCCTTGTCGCGGACCCGCGCCTGCGATTCGAGGAAATCGGGAACGTCGCGATACGCGCCGGTCAGCTGGCTCAGCACATAGGGCGAGAACCGGCCGAGGCTGTCGCCATAGGTGAACTTCTCCGCGCCCGCGACCGCGCGCGTCAGCTGGTAGAGCACGACCTCGCGATCGAGCGCTGCCGCGGCGGACAGCGTCGCCGGATCGACCCTGCGCAGTTCCGCCAGTTCGCCGCGCGCGCGGCGCAGGTCCGCGGCCTGGCCTGCGATCGATTCGTCGGACAGCCGCGCCTTCAGCCCGGCACGCGGGCCGCTGTCGAGCCCGAGCTGCGTCGCCTGTTCGGGCGCGCTGCCGAGTCGGTCGTAGAAGAAGCGGTCGAGCATCGTGCGCAGCCCGGCATCGCCGCTGCCCGCGACCGCCGCGGCGGTGGCAGCCGCGGGGATTGCGGCGGCGACGGTGGCGGCGCTCGCGCCCGCGATGAAGTGACGACGATGCATGCGACCTCCGGTTCGTTCGATCCGCGAACCTAGCCAAGCCGGGCGCGGCTGTCGCCCTCTTGCCGCGTTTGCGCGCCCCGCATAGGCTCGCGCGCATGCAGTTCATCGCCTCGACCGTGACGGTCGCCTTCGCTGCGGCGCTCGCCGCTTCGCCCGCCACCGCCGCTTCCGAGCGTTTCAGCGTCATCTACGGCGGCAAGGTGGTCGGGCGGCTCAACGTCGACGGCACGCCGGGCGCGACCACGATCGACTACGACGTCAAGAACAACGGCCGCGGCCCGACGATGAAGGAGACGATCGCGCTCGACGCCGCCGGGCTGCCGGTGGCGTGGGACGTGACCGGCACCACCGTGTTCGGCTCGCGGGTCGCCGAGCGCTTCCGCCGCGCCGGTGCGCGCGCGACCTGGCAGGACTCCACCGGCAAGGGCAGCAGCGCCAAGCCCCGGTCGATCTACGTGGCGCAGAGCGGCAGCCCCTGGTCCGCGGGGCTCTATGCCCGCGCGATCCTGAAGACCGGGGGCACCACGCTCGCCGCGCTGCCGGGCGGCACCTTGCGGCTGACCAGGGGCGAGACGCTGAAGGTAGCGGGCAAGGGCGGCGCGATCGACGTCACCCGCTACGACATCGGCGGGATCGACACCACGCCCGAGACGATCCTGCTCGACGACACCGGCGCGCTGTTCGCGTCGGTGACCCCGCAGAGCGTGGTGGTGCGTGCGGGCTACGAAGCCGAGGACACCCGCCTCAAGACGCTGGCCGCGCAATGGTCGACCGACCGGTTCGTCGCGATCCAGAAGAAGGTCGCGCATCGCTATGCCGCGCCGGTGCGGATCCGCAACGTGCGGGTCTTCGACCCCGCCACGCTGAAGCTCACCGCGCCGGTCTCCGTGCTGGTCTCGGGCAACAAGATCGCCGCGGTCGAGCCGCTCGACACCCCCGCCAGCAAGGGCGAGATCACGATCGACGGCGCGCGCGGCACGCTGGTCGCGGGGCTGCACGAAATGCACGCGCACGCCGATCAGGAAGGCGCTTTGCTCAACCTCGCGGCGGGCATCACGACGATGCGCGACATGGGCAACGACAATGCGGTGCTCGACACGCTGATCGAGCGGATCGACGCCGGCACGATCGGCGGACCGCGCATCGTCCGCGCCGGCTTCGTCGAGGGCAAGAGCCCGTTCAGCGCCAACAACGG
>DATLME010000119.1:0-3050 GCA_035537395.1 Sphingomonas sp.
CGTCTCCTTCCTTGCCAGCACGCGCTGGGACACGGGGATCGGCGAGATCGGCATCCTCGGCAGTGCGGTGTATTCGCAGCTGTTCACCCGCAACGACCGGTTGCAGGTCTCGAGCTTCCGCAATCGTCCGATTTATTCCGACGGCACGCGCACCGACGTCGTCCCCTTCACCGGCGCGACCCAGCGTGGCAGCGGGCTCTTCCCGCGCGGCGCGGTCCAGGGCAGCCAGGAGTTCGAGCGCGAACGCTACGGCTATTCGGCGGCGCTGCAATGGCGCGCGCCCGACGGGTCGATGGAAGCGGCATTCCAGTTCCTGCGCTCCGACGCGCGGCAGGCCTGGACCGAGAACACGATCGAGATCGCAACCGACAACGTCACCGCGGCGGGCGACAGCCGCGCGCGCGCAGGCACGTCGATCAGCTTCGACGACGACGCGCTGTTTTCGGAAGGCCTGATCACCGGTCCGACCGGGTGGCGCGCCGACCAGCAGACGGCGCCCGGGCCCGGTGCGGCGTTCGCGGGCACCCGCACGCCGGCGTTTGGCCTGCAATCGAACAACCAGTTTCGCGAGCATCTCGAGCAGAGCGTCACCGACGATTACGGCTTCAACTTCAAGTGGGACGTCACCGACCGGTTCGCGCTCGTATTCGATTATGACCATGTCGAGTCGCGCGGCGATATCGTCGACAACACCCTGTGGGGCACGACCTATCAGGATGCCGCGATCCGGCTGAACGGCAAGGACCTTCCCGACGTCAGCTTCGTCCGGCCGCAGACCTGCGAGACCTCGGGCACCAACGCACAGGGTGTGTGCACCGGTGCGCCGGGAAGCTCGGGCAACTTCCCGACCTATTTCTCGGGCGCGAACCAGAACTTCGCGGATCCAGCCAACAATTTCTGGCGCAACTCGATGGACCATGTCGAGGAATCAGAGGGCAATTCGGACGCGTTCCGGATCGACGGCGAGCTGAGCTTCGGCGACGACAGCTTCCTGAAATCGGTGCGGGCGGGCTATCGCTTTGCCGATCGTGACCAGATCGCGCGGGTCTCGACCTATAACTGGGGCGTGCTTTCCGAGCAGTGGGGCAATGGTGGGCCGGTTTGGCTCGACGAGCAGATCGGTGGACCCGGTGGCGACCAGCTCGGCACGACGTCGCAAGCCGGCTCGTACACGCCTTATTTCTTCAACGATTTCTTCCGCGGCAAGGCAACCGATCCGTCGGGCGGGCAGGCCCGGCTTTACTACGCTGGCCGCCCTGCGAGCGATTATCCGGGGTTCATCAACTTCAGCAAGGCGATCCGGGACGAGTGGCTGCCCGCGGGCACCGTCGCCACCGGCGGTAGCGGTGGCTGGATCCCGCTTGCCGAACGTCCCGGCGTGGTCGACGGCTACTACCTGCCGGGCGAGATCAACCCGATCAAGGAAACCAGCCACGCCGGCTACATCATGGGACGGTTCGACCGTGAGTTCGGCGCGGGGATGCGTTTCAGCGGCAATGTCGGCGTTCGCTACAGCAAGACCAACCGGTCGAGCGGCGGCTTCGTGCAATATGCCACGATCGATCCGCTGACCTCGGACGACACCTGCCGCACGACGATCCAGACGATCGTCAATCCGCAGGCCGGGCAGACTCCCCCTGCCCAGCCGACGGTGCCGGCAGGGTGCGCGTTCCTGTACAGCAACCCGCAGGCGCGCGCGAACGCACGTGCCTTCCAGAACGGCGCGATCCTGCCCAGCGACACCCGCATCAGCTACGATTACTGGCTGCCGGCGGTGAACCTGAAGCTCGAGGTCGGCAACGGCGTCCAGTTCCGTGCCGCGTATTTCAAGGGCATCTCGCCCCCCAATACGCGCGACATCCGCAACTACTTCCCGGTGTCGATCGGCGCGCAAGTTAACCCCGGCGCGGTGCTGACGGTGACGCCAAACACCGCGACCGCCGATCCCAATGACGGGATCATCACGGGCGAAAGCGCCGTCCGGCTGGAAGGCGCGAACATCCGTGCGGGTTCGCCCGACCTGCTGCCGGTGACGTCGAACAACTTCGACCTGACCGCGGAATGGTATTTCAACCAGGTCGGGTCGCTGACCTTCTCCGCCTTCTACAAGGAGGTGAAGGGCGTCGTCGTGTTCAACACCGAGCGGCAGACGTTCACCAACAACGGCCAGACCTATGACGCCGTGGTGACGCGCGAGTTCAACTCGCCCGAAACCGGCAAGGTGAAGGGGTTCGAGGCCGCCTATCAGCAGACCTACGACTTCCTCCCGGGCGTGCTGTCGGGATTGGGCCTGCAGGCGAACTACACCTATGTGAAGAGCTCGGGCGTGCCGCAGCCGACACTCGATCCCGGCGACCCATCGGTGGCGGCGGGCCTGGTGTCGAACATCGACATCTCGGGCTTCTCGCTCCAGGGCCTGTCGGAGCACAACTTCAACATCACGCCGTTCTATGACTATAAGGGCTTCTCGCTGCGCGCCTCCTACGCATGGCGGTCGCGTTACCTGCTCACCACGCGCGACGTGATCACGCCGTTCGATCCGGTGTTCCAGGAAGCGTACGGCCAGCTCGACGCATCGGTGTTCATGCAGGTGACCAAGAATCTCCGCCTCGGCTTCCAAGGCGTGAACCTGACCAACTCGATCACCAAGACCTCGGTCGCGGTGCAGGGTCCGGACGGTGCGGACGACATCCGGATCGTGCCACGCGGCTGGTTCATGAACGACCGCCGCATCTCGGCCGTCGCGCGGTTCAACTTCTGATGCGCGACGCCGGGACCACAACGACTTCCCCGTAACCGCGTCCCCTTTCGCGGTGCCTTGCCGCCGGTCGTCGCGTACGGCCGGCGGCTTTTTTATTGAGCCGGACGCATCGTCAGGAAGATGTTCGCGGTCAGGCGACCGGTGCGCGGGTCCGCCGCCAGCAGCTCGGGTGCAAGGATCCGACCCGAATGAAGCAGGCGGCTGCGATAGATCACCAGCCGATTATGCTGCGCCCCAACCTCGCCGATCGTGTCGAACCACCGGCCGCCCGCGCCGACATAGCCCGAGG
>DATLME010000120.1:0-9037 GCA_035537395.1 Sphingomonas sp.
CGCTCCCGCCACTCTCCGCGCCGAAGCCGCCCGCAATCACGCTGATGAAGCTGCGGTTCATCGCCCGGCACATGATGTAGCTCAGGATCGCGCCCGAGCTGCCGACCAGCGCCCCGGTGATGATCATGGCGGTGTTGTGCAACGTGAACCCCATCGCCGCCGCCGCCCAGCCCGAATAGCTGTTCAGCATGCTGACGACGACCGGCATGTCCGCGCCGCCGATCGGGACGATCAGCAGGAATCCGATCGCGAACGACAGGCCGAGGATGGTCCAGAACACCCACGGATCCTGATCGCCGGTGAAATAAGCCACCAACCCGACGACCGCGGCGAGGATCGTCAGATTGATGATGTGCCGCCCCGGCAGCAGGATCGGCTTGCCCCCCATGTTGCCGTTGAGCTTGAGGAAGGCGATGATCGAGCCTGAAAAAGTAATCGCGCCGATCGCGACGCCGAGGCCCAGCTCGACGCGGCTGACCGGATGGATGATCGCAACGGGGTCGCCCAGCATCGGCACCATCAGCGTCGCGATTCCGAATGCGTCCGGATTGAGATATGCCGCCACGCCCACCAGCACCGCCGCGAGCCCGACCAGGCTGTGGAACCCGGCGACGAGCTGCGGCATGTCGGTCATGGCGATGCGGCGTGCGATCACGAAGCCGATCCCGCCGCCGATCGCGATCGCACCGACGATCTCGGGCAGCGACGCGATCTCGTGCGTGACCAGCGTCGTCACGATCGCGATGGTCATCCCGATCATGCCGAAACGGTTGCCACGCTGGCTCGACACCGGGCTCGACAGTCCGCGCAGCGCCAGGATGAAGCAAACCCCGGCGACCAGATAGGCTAGCGCCACCCATGGGCTCGCCGCCATGCCGCCCAGGACGCCGTCCCGCGCGTCGGTCAATGCGCCATGCCCCATCTCAGCGCACCTTCTTCTTGTACATCGCGAGCATCCGCGCGGTCACCGCGAAACCCCCGAAGATGTTGACGCTCGCGAGCACCACGGCGAGCAATCCGAGCCACTTCGCGACCGGCGATCCGGCCGCCGCCGACGCGATCAGCGCCCCGACGATGATCACGGAGGAAATCGCATTCGTCACCGCCATCAACGGCGTGTGCAGGGCCGGCGTTACCGACCACACCACGAAATAGCCGACGAAACACGCCAGCACGAAGATCGACAGGATCGCGATGAAATCCATGATTGTTCCTCAGGCCGCGGCTGCGCGGCGCGGCCGCTGTATTGTTTGGCTAATCCACGGGTCGCCCGTCACGACAGCAGTCGCGGGTTGACGACCTGGCCGCCCCGCGTCAGCCGCACGCCCTGGACGATCTCGTCGTCGTCGGGAAATACCGGCCGCCCGGCGTCCTTGTCCCAGAACGCGCTCAGAAAATTGAACAGGTTGCGCGAGAACAGCGCCGAGGTGTCCGCCGCAAGTCGGCTGGGCACGTTGCGGTGCCCGACGATCTTGACGCCGTTCACCGTCACCACTTCGCCGGTCACCGATCCTTCGACATTGCCGCCCTGTTCGACCGCAAGATCGACGATCACGCTGCCTGGCTTCATCGTCGCGATTTGCGCCGTCGTGATCAGGCGAGGCGCGGCACGGCCTGGGATCAGCGCGGTGGTGATGACGATATCCTGCTTGGCGATGTGCGCCGACACCAGTTCGGCCTGCGCCGCCTGGTATTCGGGGCTCATCTCGCCCGCATAACCACCCGAGCCCTCGCCTTCGATCCCCGCGACGTTCTCGACGAAGATCGGCTTGGCGCCGAGCGACTGGATCTGTTCGCGGGTAGCGCTGCGCACGTCGGTCGCCGACACCTGCGCGCCGAGCCGCCGCGCGGTCGCGATCGCCTGGAGCCCGGCCACGCCGACTCCCATAACGAACGCCTTGGCCGCGCTGACCGTCCCCGCTGCAGTCATCATCATCGGAAAGGCGCGACCATATTCCGCCGCAGCGTCGAGCACCGCCTTGTAGCCCGCGAGATTCGACTGCGACGACAGGATGTCCATCGACTGGGCACGCGTGATCCGCGGCATCAATTCCATCGCCAGCGCTTCATAGCCCGCCGCAGCGTAGCCATCGATCCGCGCGCGATCGCCGAACGGGTTGAGGCTCGCCACGATCAGCGCACCGGGCTCGACCCCGCCCAGCGACGCCGGATCGGGGCCCTGGATCCCGAGCACCAGTGCCGCCCCAGCGAGCGTCGTCACCCGATCCGCGACGGCCGCGCCGGCGTCGGCATATGCCGCATCGGCAATCGACGCCGCCTCGCCCGCACCCGCCTCGATCGCGACGGTCGCACCGAGCGCGATGAACTTGCGGACCGTCTCGGGCGTGGCAGCAACCCGCCGCTCGCCGTCGATCTTCTCCTTGAGGACGGCGATCTTCACCGCGGCGTTACGCGATCAACCAGATCACGAACGCGGCGATGATCACGCATGCCAGCGTGCTCCACTTCAGCATCCCCATGACGCTGCCATAGGTCGCTTCGTGCGCATTCATGTTGCCGTCGCCTGCCATCATCCAAATCCTATACCCATCCGTATTTGATCAGGTCTTACCGGTCGTCATCGCGTCGCTCAAGCCCGCTTCCGACCGCCCGCAGCCTTAAGGCCGCTTTTACCGACACCCGGTATGAACGCCCCTGACGAATGGGATTGGAACACAGATGACGCGCAACGGCCAGCGCCTTCTATTGCTGATCGACGAAGAGCCGGCCCAGCGCCGACTCGTCGCCGCGCTTGCCGCTCGTGGCGGCTGGCGCTCGATCTTCGCCGCGGATGCCGAGATGGCAATCGCGACGCTCGGCACGCAGGACGGGATGCAGCTCGACGCGGTGCTGCTCGATCATTCCTCGCCGGACAGCGACGCCACCGGCCTGATCGCCGAGTTGCGCGCCCGGCGCCCAGCCTTGCCGATCCTGATGTTCACCGCCAACGGGTCGGTCGCGCATGCGGTTGCCGCGATGCGCGCCGGCGCGACCGATTTCCTGGTCAAGCCGCTCGCCCCCGAACGGCTGCTCGCTTCGCTCGAGGCGGTAATCGCCGGCACCGCCGCAGGCGAATTGCGCCCGTTGACCGAGAAGATCCCGGCATTGCTCGCGTTCGACGAGATCGTCGGCTCCTCGCCCGATTTCCGCGCTGCGCTCGCGATCGCCGCCAAAGCCGCGCGCGCCCGCGTTCCGGTCCTGCTCGAAGGCGAAAGCGGAGTCGGCAAGGAAGTCGTCGCCGAGGCGGTCCATGCCGCCTCCCCGCGTGGCAAGAAGGCGATGGTCACGCTCAATTGCGGCGCGATCCCCGCCAACCTCGTCGAAAGCGAGCTGTTCGGCCACGAAAAGGGCGCCTTCACCGGCGCGTTCGAACGCAAGATCGGCAAGTTCCAGGAAGCCGATGGCAGCACCATTTTCCTGGACGAGATCGGCGAGATGCCGCTGGAGGCGCAGGTCAAGCTGCTTCGCGTCCTGCAAGGCGGCGAAATTCAGCCAATCGGCGCACGCCATTCGCGCGAGGTCGACGTCCGCGTAATCGCCGCGACCAACAAGCGGCTGCTCGACGAGGTTGAGGCGGGGCGGTTCCGCGAGGATCTGTATTACCGCCTTAACGTCGTCCAGGTCACGATACCCCCCTTGCGTGAACGCACCGGCGACGTCCCTGCCCTCGCGCGCCACCTGCTCGCGCGGATCGCGCAGCAGCCCGGGCTCCGTCCGCTCGGCATCACCGACGATGCGCTCGCGCTGCTCGTCGAATATGACTGGCCGGGCAATGTCCGTCAGCTCCAGAACGCGTTGTTCCGTGCCGCTGTGCTGTGTGAGGGCGCCGCGCTTACCCGCGCCGATTTCCCGCAGATTGCCGCGCTCGGCCATCGGCGCCAGGGCAACGCCGCGAGCACCAATGGCGGCGGCGTCACGCTCTTCCGCCCTGACGGCAACCTTCGCCCGCTCGAGGACATCGAGGCCGACGTCATCCGCCTCGCGATCGGCCATTATCGCGGTCGCATGACCGAGGTTGCGCGCCGGCTCGGGATCGGCCGCTCGACGCTCTACCGCAAGCTCGGCGAACTCGGGATCGACAACGCCGCCTGACGGTCAGGCGTCGAGCGAAATCCAGCCGTCACCCAGGACTTGTTCCGGGGCCCACAGTTCCGCGCATCCGACCCAGCTGAGTAGAGGCACGGTGGACCCCGGAGCGAGTCCGGGGTGACGGCGTACAACGCCCGAAACGCCCTCACCACAACACGCCCTTCACCGGCCGGACCGGCTCCGGCGCAGGATCGCCGAGCGCCTCGAGCAGGTCGATCTCGATCGTCCGGCACATCGCGGTCAGCGGCACGTCGTGCACCGTGTCGGCAAAGGGATCGACCAGATCCTCGCCGATCTGCAACACCGCGAGGAACATCAGCCCCGCGATGGTCGACCCGACCGGAGTCGCGAGCCCAAGCGTCTCGACCAGCCCGATCGGCAACAGCACGCAGAACAGCCGGGTGAACAGTGTCGGGAAGAAGCGATACTGATTCGGCAACGGCGTGTTCTTGATCCGCTCCATGCCGCCCTGGGCATTGGCGATGTCGACCAGCGTCCGTTCGATCGACGCTTGCTGGATGCTGTCGATCCAGCCGCGCTCGCGCGCGTGATCGACGCGGCGGCCAGTGCCGTCGAGAATGCCATTGGCGACGTTGGTGCGTGCGAGCGCGGGCGCCGCCTCGTCGGGCGACAGGAAGCGGTGGACCTCCGCCGCTGGATCCTGGCGTCGCAACTGGCAGCGCAGGACATGGACATAGGTCACCTGGCGCAGGATGATCGCGCGTTGCAGGTCGCGCGCGGCTTCGTCGGGCAGATAGCTCCTCGTCGCCCTGGCCAGGCTGCGTGACGCGTTGATCATCGCGCCCCACAAGACGCGCCCTTCCCACCAGCGCTGATAGGCCGAGGTGTCGCGAAAGCCGAGGAACAGCGCGAGTGCCGAGCCGAACAAGGTCAGCGGCAGGCTCGGCGCCTTGAAGGGCAGGACGTAATAGGCGACCGTCACCGCCACGTCCCAGACGAACAATGCGAGCAGCGGTCGCCATACCTCGGCGGCGATCTGGCGATAGCGCGGCACGGCGTCGACGATCATCGATTGCTTCTCCCTATCCCGCGACCAACGCCTGGTCGCAAAGCCCACGTCGGACCCGGACCGCCTGGACCGTTGCGGCGACATCGTGGACCCGGAGCAGTTGCACGCCCGCTTCGACGCCCTTCAGCGCGAGCGCGATCGAACCGCCGAGCCGGTCCGCGGCAGCCGCCTCGTTCGACAGCGCGCCGATCAATCGCTTGCGGCTCGCCCCGAGCATGATCGGGCAGCCGAGCCCGTGGAACAGCGCGAGCCCGTTGATCAGCGCGAGATTGTCCGCAAGCGATTTGCCGAAGCCGATCCCCGGATCGACGATGATCCGGGCGCGATCGACGCCGCCGGCGACGGCGGCCTCGATCCGCACCTCGAGCCAGTCGAACACGTCCAGCAGCACGTTGTCGTACCGGCCCTCGCCATGCGGGCCTTTCGCCGGGTCGGGGGAATGCATCAACACCACGGGGCAGCCCGCGCGTGCGACCACGCCCAGCGCGCGATCGTCCCACAACAGCGCCGAAACGTCGTTGACGATCGCCGCGCCGCTCGCGAGCGCCGCCTCCATCACCGCCGCCTTGCGGGTATCGATCGACACCAGCGCCCCGGCTGCCGCAAGCTTGGCGATCACCGGCTCGACGCGCTTCGCCTCGTCGCCTTCCCAAACCAGCGCCGCGCCCGGACGCGTCGATTCGCCGCCGACATCGATCACCGCCGCGCCCGCCGCGGCCATGTCGATTCCCGCGGCCACCGCGCGGTCGACATCCCCCATCAGCTTGCCGCCATCCGAAAAACTGTCGGGCGTCAGGTTGAGGATCCCCGCCACCAGGGGCTGGTCGAAGCGCAGCACCCGCTCCCCGAGCGTCAGCGCGGCGCGGGGCGCGGTGATCGCCGCGTGCAGCCGCATCGCGCGCTCGTTCCCGCCAAACGCCTCGGCGAACCCGGCGACCGGCACCACCGACCGAAGCCCGTCCACGACCACCTCATAGGCCGCGAACCACGACATCCCCCCCGCCAGCCGCGCCACCGCGCCATCGGCATAGGCCATCGGCGCATCGACGAACTGGATCGGGCGAAGGTGAAGCTTGGTCATGCCCCGCTCGTAGCCGCGAAGCTGCCGGCGGGTCTACCGCCGGCCCGCGCCCGCTGCCCGTTGGTCTCGAGTAGGGATCGAGCGAAGCCGAGAACCCGTATCGAGAGACACTGCGCCACGCGAGGCAGCTCTCGATACGCCTTCTCGACAGGCTCGACGGCTACTCGGGGCGAACGGCGTGGCGCCATTGCCTCACTGGCGTGTCACGCCCCAGCGCCGAGCCTCAGACCGTCGTCGCCAGCAAATAGGTCTGCCGCACCGAATCGATCGGCGTCAGCGCGCCGTCCTGTTCGAAATGCCAGAACGACCACCCGTTGCACGCGGGCTGGCCCTGCAACGTCGCGCCGAGCTTGTGGATCGAGCCGACCGCCCCGCATGCGCTCAGCAACGATCCATCCGCGCGGACCGTCGCGCGCCAGCGCCGCTTCGCATCGACGAGTACCGCGCCGGGCACGATCATCGCATTCTCGACGAGCACCCCGAACGCGACCTTGGGCTGGCTCTTCGGGCTCTGCATCGTCGCCAGCGCCGATTCGTCGAGTGGCAGCGCCGCTTCGATCCGCTCGATGGCGGCCGCGCAATAACCGGTCTCGCGCTCGATCCCGATCCAGCGCCGCCCCAGCCGCTTCGCCACCGCGCCGGTCGTGCCGGTACCGAAGAACGGGTCGAGCACCACGTCGCCCGGCTTGGTGCACGCCAGCAGGATCCGGTACAGCAACGCCTCGGGTTTCTGCGTCGGGTGGACCTTCACCCCGTCCTTCTTCAGCCGCTCCTGCCCGCCGCAGATCGGGAATTCCCAATCGCTGCGCATCTGCAGCTCGTCGTTCAGCGTCTTCATGCTGCGATAGTTGAAGGTGTATTTCGCCTTCTCGCCCTTCGACGCCCAGATCAGCGTCTCGTGCGCGTTGGTGAAGCGGGTTCCCCGGAAATTCGGCATCGGATTGGCCTTGCGCCAGACGATGTCGTTGAGGATCCAATAGCCGAGGTCCTGCACCGCGGCGCCGACCCGGAAGATGTTGTGATAGCTGCCGATCACCCAGATCGTGCCGTCGTCTTTCAGGATCCGGTGCGCCTCGGCAAGCCAGGCGCGGGTGAACGCGTCGTAGTGCTTGAGCGAATCGAACTTGTCCCAATCGTCGGTCACCGCATCGACATGGCTGCCATCCGGGCGGAACAGCTCGCCGCCGAGCTGGAGATTATAGGGCGGGTCGGCGAACACCATGTCGACCGACTTCGCGGGCAGCGCGCGCATCGCCGCGATGCAATCGCCGATCACGATCTGATCGAGCGGCAGCACCGCGTCGCTCTCGACCGCTCGTAGCCGTGCCTTGTCGATAACCCCCATTACGTCCCCCTCAGCGCGCCATTCGCGCGAATTCGGCGGACTCCGTCAAGCGCGCATTGGTTAACGACGGCCGTGGTCGATCCTGCCTGCGAACGGAACATTTCGGAGCCCCGACTAGATGTTGAGTCGGAACTCCGGCGGGGTCTCAACCCCTAGCGGTGTGACTCAAAAGACTCACCGGTCGAGATACGCCTGCGCGACCGGTGCGAAGCTGCGCCGGTGCAGCGGCGACGGGCCATGTTCGCGCAACGCGCGGAGATGCGCGGGGCAGCCATAGCCCTTGTTGGAATGCCATCCGTAATGCGGATGCGCATCGGCGTGGGCACGCATGATCGTATCGCGGGTATGCTTGGCGACGATCGAGGCCGCGGCGATCGACAGGCTCTTGGCGTCGCCGCCGACCAGCGCGGTGGCCGTGTGCGACCAGCGCGGCAGTCGATTGCCGTCGACCAGCACGTGCGCCGGCGCCTCGGTCAGCGCTCCCACCGCGAGCGTCATCGCCTTCATCGTCGCCCAATAAATATTGAGGATGTCGATCTCGTCTGCCTCGACGATGCCGATGCCGACGATCGCGCAGCCGTGCAGCCGCCCGCAAAGCCGCTCGCGCTCGGCGGCGCTGAGCTTCTTCGAATCGTCGATGCCGCGTGGCACGCCGCGCGCGGGCAGGATCACCGCCGCGGCGACGACGGGCCCCGCAAGCGGCCCCCGCCCAGCCTCGTCGACCCCTGCCACCGGGGCGAGGCAGAGCTTCTCGTGGCGAAGATGCGGCCGTGTCATCGGAAGTCCGTCACGAATTGATGTCCCAGTGGACCATGGCCGTTCCCGAGCCCGGGTGCGGCGAGCAACGCCATTCGCACGAACGACACCGCTCGGTCGAACGCATCGCCGATCGGTAGTCCGGCACCCAGCCCCGTTGCGAGCGCGGTCGCGAAGGTGCATCCAGTACCGTGTGTGCTCGTCGTTTCGATCCGCGGATTGCGGATCTCGCGAACCAGCCCGGCCGGTGCCCGGAGCGTGTCGACGATCTCCGTGCTTTCGGCATGCCCGCCCTTTTCGGCAAGGTAACAGCCATATGCGAGCACGGCATCCCGGCCACCGAGCGCCGCCAGTTCGGGCAGGTTCGGGGTAACGACGGTCGCCAGCGCCATCAGCCGCGCGAACGCAGCGATCGTCGCCGCGTCGGCAAGGATCGAGCCGCTGGTCGCAACCATCACCGGATCGAACACGATCGGAATGCCGGGCTGCTCGGCGCTCAGCCGTTGGAGCCGGGCTGCGATCTGCTCGGCGGCGAAGGCGCCTCCGATCATCCCGATCTTGACCGCATCGACGCCGATGTCGCTCAGCGCCGCATCGATCTGCGCCAGGATGACCTCGGTCGGAACCGGATGGACTGCGCTGACGCCAATCGTGTTCTGCGCAGTAATCGCAGTGACCGCGGTCATGGCGTGTCCGCCCAGCATGGTGACGGTCTTGATGTCCGCCTGAATCCCTG
>DATLME010000121.1:0-2128 GCA_035537395.1 Sphingomonas sp.
ACGCAATGCCGATCGACGCGACCGAGCCTTATGACGATCAGAACGTCTTCGCGAAGATCCTGCGCGAGGAGATCCCGGCGCGACGGGTGTACGAGGACGCCTACGCCATCGCTTTCCACGACATCGCGCCGGCCGCGCCGACCCACCTGCTGGTAATCCCGCGTGGCGCCTATGTGTCGTGGGACGATTTCTCCGCGCGTGCTTCGGACGTCGAGATCGCCGGCTTCGTCCGCGCGGTCGGCAAGGTCGCGCGCGATGCCGGGCTGGTGATGCCGGGCTATCGGCTGCTCGCCAACACCGGGATGCATGCCGGCCAGGAAGTGCCGCATCTGCATGTCCACCTGTTCGCCGGCCAGCCTCTCGGGCCGATGCTCGCGGGTCCGTCTGCCGCTTAAGGGATTGCACCTCCCCGATTTGCGGCTAGGCTCGATCGCTTCAAGCAAGTGACAGAGCCGCGGGGGACGCGGCCAAGGGAGATTAGATGGCGACACGACCCGCGGGCGGGATCCTCGCGCGCATGCTGCTTCGCAAGACGGTGGAGCAGGTGCAGCGCGAGACCGAAAATAGCGAGCTGAAGCGGACGCTCGGCGCCTGGAACCTGGTGTTCCTCGGCATCGGCTGCATCATCGGGGCGGGCATCTTCGTGCGGACCGGCAACGCCGCGGCACTCCATGCCGGACCGGCGGTGCTGCTGTCGTTCCTGATCGCGGGCGTGGTCTGCGCGCTGGCCGGGCTGTGCTACGCCGAGCTGAGCTCGACCCTGCCGGTCTCGGGATCGGCCTATACCTACAGCTACACCACGATCGGCGAGTTCGCCGCGTGGATCATGGGCGCGCTGCTGCTGCTCGAATATGGCCTTGCGGCGTCGGTCGTCGCGGTCGGCTGGGCGGGTTATGTCGTCAGCCTGTTGCGCGATTTCGGACTTGCCATTCCCGTCGAGCTGACCGGCCCGACCGGACATGCGGTGATGGTCAGCACCGGCTCCGACATGGTGCCGATGCTCGTCAACGGCGCGCCGGTGACGTATCTGTTCAACCTCCCCGCCTTCATGATCTGCATGGCGCTGACCGCGCTGCTCGTCATCGGGGTCTCGGAAAGCGCCAAGGTCAACAACGTCATCGTCGCGATCAAGGTGACCGTGATCCTGGCGTTCATCCTGATCTGCGGCGGCTATGTGATCGCCAATTTCGACACGCTGAAGTCCAACTGGGACCCGTTCATCCCGCCGGCGTCGGGCGACAAGGGCGAGTTCGGCTGGGGCGGCATCCTGCGCGCCGCGTCGATCGTGTTCTTTGCCTATATCGGCTTTGAGGCGGTCTCGACCGCAGGCCAGGAAGCCAAGAACCCGAAGAAGGACATGCCGATCGGGCTGCTCGGATCGTTGTTCGCGTGCACCGCGATCTACATCCTCGTGTCGATCGTGATGACGCTGATCGTCAACTACAAGACGCTGAACGTTCCCGATCCGGTCGCGGTCGCCGTCGATGCGCTCGGGCCGCAATGGGCGTGGTTCGCCAAGCTGGTGAAGGCGGGCGCGATCATCGGCCTGACCTCGGTGGTGCTGGTGCTGATGTACGGCCAGACCCGGATCTTCTACACCATGGCGCGCGACGGCCTGTTGCCGCGGGTGTTCTCGACGGTGCACAAGAAGTTCAAGACGCCGTGGGTCAACACCATCCTGGTCGGCCTGATCACCGCCTGCGCGGCGGCGTTCTTCGACATCAACACGCTCGGCGACATGACCTCGGTGGGAACGCTCGCCGCCTTCGCGATCGTGTGCCTGTCGGTGATCTGGCTGCGTCGGTCGCATCCGGACATCCCGCGCGGGTTCACCGTACCGCTGTTCCCGATCCTGCCGGGACTGGGCATCGTCGCGTGCATCGCGCTGATCTTCACCGTCGAGAACCGGGTGCTGGTGTTCTTCGGCTGGTACACGCTGGCCGCGGTCATCCTCTATTTCGTCTACGGCATGCACAACAGCCGGCTCCACAAGGGTCTCGACCAGGACGGCGGCCCCGCAATGGGCGAATATGTCGCGCCGGTGGGCGAGCAGCCCTGACCGTGTAGCGGCGGCGATGAGGAAGAGGCCCGGCGAGCGATCGCCGGGCCCTTTTTTTGTTGCGCGAGC
>DATLME010000122.1:0-4917 GCA_035537395.1 Sphingomonas sp.
TCGATCAACGCGAACTCGTCGCCCATGAACCGCCATCCCGATGCGGCCAGCAGCGCCGCGAGCGTCGACTTGCCCGCCCCCGACTCGCCCGACATCAGCACCGCGCGGCCATCGCGCTCCACCGCCGAGGCGTGGAGCAGCAGATAGCGCCGGCCGCCGAGCGCGAGCTGGAGGTTCATCCCCATCTCGGCGGCGAGCAGACCCTGCGCCAGCGGCAGCGGCGCCGCCTCGGGAAGCATGTAGTCGCCGCCGATCGTCACCGCGGGACGGATCCAGCGGCGCCACGGCCGCGCCGCCTCCAGCCGCACGGTATAGTCGGGAACGTCGGGCACCGGATAATCCCGGTACAGCTCGCGCAGCGCGTCAATCGGCGCGCGCCAGTCGGCGCCGACGCGAAACCCGATCGGACCGATGCGGAGCGCGACCTGGTGTCTCATGCTACCGCCACGAGCCCCGCCACGACGAGCTCGTCGACCCGCGCCGCCAGCGCCGAACGGTCGCCATCCGCCAGATCGTAGCGCTCTCGCAGCCGCTCCAGCAGCGCGTCCAGCGACGCCGCCTGCTCGCCGAGGATCGCGAGGATCTCGGGGGCCGGGCTGGTCAGCAGGTGCGTGATCCCCGAGGCGCGGTGGAACACCGCGGTGAAGGCATCGAGATCGGCGAGAACCAGCCCGTCGGCACCCGCGGCGCGGTACAGCGGTCCCGCCACGGCGTCAGCCGCGCGGCATCTGCAGCGAGGCGAAGCAGGTGAAGCCGCCCTGGCCGCGTTGCAGCCGGCGGATATAGTTGACGTAGGCGCGGTTGCTTTCAGGTGTCGTCCCCGGCAGCTGGCCGCCGCTCAGCGCGCGCTTGATCTCCTCGCCCTTGAACGGCCGCGCCGCGGGCGCCACCGCGCCGCGCGTGCCCGCCGGCACCAGCGCACCGTCCGCCGCGACGAAGCTGCCCGCCCGGCCGGCGTCGGGCACCGCGATCTCGCAATTCATCACCGATCCTGCGGTCTGCGCCAGCGCCGGGCGGATCGACACCACCGCACCCGCGCCGACCGCGCCGAGCACCAGCACGCGACGCCGCGTCGGGGTGCCCTGCGATGGGCCGGCAGATTGCGCGTCGTCGGTCATAAGGCCCCTTGGCCCGACTTCCTTTCACAAAGCATTACCGCAGGCAATCGCGCGCACGGTGCCGATCCGGGACGCGCAAGGTGTTCCCCGGCGCGATTTCGCGTAGGGGCGGACCCCATGACCTCCCGATTCGCACAGCGCCTCGCCGGGGCCATGGTCATCGCCGGCATCGCCGCGGTCGCGGTCTTCCTCGTCGACGGCCGCGCGGATGGCGCCGCGATCGCGCTGGTCGGCGGCATCGCCGCGGTGCTGGCCGCGATCGGCACCCGCGAGGACGGGCCGGTCGTCCAGCCCGCCGACGAGGCCGACGGCAGCCTGCTGGTCCGCGAAGTGCTCGATGCGATCGTCGAACCGGTGTTGCTGGTCCGCAACGGCACCGTGACCTTCGCGAACCGGGCGGCCCGGGCGTTGCTTGGCGGGCACATCGTCGGCGAGGACGTCCGTGTCGCGATCCGCCATCCCGCCGCCGCCGACCGGCTCGCCTCGTCCGCCCCCGCCTCCGATCGCCCGGTCGAGCTGGTCGGGCTCGGCACGCCCGATCAACGCTGGGAAATGCGCACCGGCGAAGCGTCCGACGGGGCCCGGATCGTCCATCTGATCGATCAGACCGGCAATTATGCCGCGGAGCGGATGCGGGTCGATTTCGTCGCCAACGCCAGCCACGAGCTGCGCACCCCGCTGGCGTCGATCCTCGGCTTCATCGAAACCCTCAGCGACGAGGCCGGGGACGATCCCGCGGTGCGCACGCGGTTCCTGAAGGTCATGTTCGACGAGGCGCGGCGGATGCAGCGGCTCGTCGAGGACCTGATCTCGCTCAGCCGGATCGAGGCCGAAAAATACCGCCTTCCCGCCGAGGCGGTCGACCTGGCGACGCTGATCGCCGACGTGCGCGCCGAGCTGATCGACGGCGCGCGCGACCGCGCGCGCGACGTGGTGCTCGCGCTCGATCCGGACATGCCGCCGATCGCGGGCGACCGCGCGCAATTGTCCCAGATGCTCCACAATCTGGTCGGCAACGCGCTGAAATACGGTCGCGCCGAGTCGCCCGTCACGATCCGTCTGGCGATGGATCGGGCGGGCATGATCCGGCTGTCGATCACCGACGAGGGCGACGGCATCGCGCCCGAGCACATTCCCCGGCTCACCGAGCGCTTCTATCGGGTCGACGCCGGCCGCAGTCGCGCGCTGGGCGGCACCGGGCTCGGGCTCGCCATCGTAAAGCATATCGCGGAGCGGCACCGTGGTCGGCTCGACATCACCAGCCGGGTCGGCACCGGCACCACCGTCACGGTGGTGCTTCCCCCGACGGAAACCGTGTCATCAAAGGGTAACGCGGATGTCACACAGGGTCGGGCGTAACGGCCAGGCGGCCGTTTGCGGGGTTTCGATGCGCATTCTCCTTCTCGGTCTCGGACTGGCGCTTTCGGCGTGCCAGGATCAGGCGAATGGCGGCGGCGCAGGCTCGCGCGACCAGATCAAGGCGGTCGGCTCCTCCACGGTCTACCCGTTCACGACGATCGTTGCCGAGCAGTTCGTCGGCAACAATGCGGATGCCCGTGCCCCGGTGATCGAATCGACCGGCACCGGCGCCGGCATGAAGCTGTTCTGCGGCGGCATCGGCGCGGGTCATCCCGACATCGAAAACGCCTCTAGGCGGATGAAGGCCAGCGAATATGCGACTTGCGCGCGTAACGGCGTGCGCGATGTGATCGAGATCCAGGTCGGCATCGACGGCATTGCCTTCGCCGAATCGAAGCGCGGCCCGGCGATGACGCTGACCCCGGTCGATCTCTATCGCGCGCTGGCTGCCACCCCCGGCGGCCGGCCGAATTCCGCGCGAACCTGGCGCGACGTCAATCCGGCGCTGCCGGCGACGACGATCCAGGTCTATGGCCCTCCCGCCACCAGCGGCACGCGCGACGCGCTCACCGAACTCATCCTCACCCGCGGGTGCGAGGAAAGCGATCCCGCAGCGCACGCGCTGGCGGCGACCGATGCCGACGCCCACAAGCTGCTGTGCACCCGCATCCGCGAGGACGGCGCCTATGTCGACGCGGGCGAGAACGACAACCTCATCGTCCAGAAGCTCAATGCCAATCCCAACGCCATCGGGGTATTCGGCTACAGCTATCTCGAGGAGAATCTCGCCTCGGTGAACGGGGTGCGGATCAACGGCGTCGCACCGACCTATGCGACGATCGCCAGCAACCGGTATCCCGGATCGCGGCCGCTCTACATCTACGTCAAGAAGGCGCATCTGACCGCGATTCCGGGATTGCGTGACTTCGTGAAGCTCTATGCCGCCGCGTGGGGGCCGGAAGGTCCGCTCGTCCGCCGAGGCCTGATCGCCGCGCCCGACGCGGTACGCGCCCGCTCCGCCGCGATCATCGCACGCGAAATCCCGCTCGACCCCGCGGCGCTGTCGTGAGTCGTCTCGCTTGCCCCGTCGCCATCCCGCTACCCCCGCGAAGGCCGGGACCCGGGTGGGAAGGCCGCTGTAATCGGGCGCCGTCCGTCATCACTGGAGCCCCCCGACTGAGCCGCGGCCTTCGCCGGCGTAGCGACAGCGTGCACCGCGGCCACATCCGCACGGCCCGCCGGTGAGCCCGCTCGCGCTCTTCTTCCTCGTGATCGGCCTCGCGCTCATCGGCTGGCTTGCGGCCCGGATGCGCGCGACCGCTTTCCGCCAGGGCACCAGCGCGCGGTTCAGCTCGCTGCCGGTCCATCATGGCTGGTTCGTCGCGCTGTGCACGCTGGTGCCGCCGCTGATCTTTCTGGCGATCTGGTCGCTTACCTCGCCGGCACTCGTCACCGACGCAGTGCTCGCGACACCCGCGGCGATCCAGCTTCCCCCGCCGGGGTTCGACCGCGCATCGATCCTGTCGGAGGCGCGCAGCCTGGCCGAAGGGCGCAGCTATGGTGCGTTCCACGATCTCGCGCGTACCCTCGCCCCCGCGTACAAGGCCGCGCAGGCGCGGTTCGACTGGATTGCCAGTGCGGTCGCGTTGTTGCTCGCCTTTTCAGGAGGCGCGCTCGCCTTCACGAAGGTCCGCGCGGGCTTTTCGGCGCGTACCCAGGTCGAGCGCGTCGTCATGCTGCTGCTGCTCGGCGCGTCGCTGATCGCGATCCTGACCACCGTCGGGATCGTCGCGTCGCTGCTGTACGAGGCCGCGCGATTCTTCCAGATCGTACCGATCGGCGATTTCCTGTTCGGCACCCATTGGAGCCCGCAAGTCATCGATGCGCGCGACCCCGGCGCTTCGCTGGGCGCGGTGCCGCTGTTCTGGGGCACCTTCTTCATCGGTGCGGTCATCGCGATGATCGTCGCGATCCCGTTCGGATTGATGAGCGCGATCTACCTGACCCAATATGCCCGGCCGACCACGCGCAAATGGATGAAGCCCATCCTCGAGGTGCTCGCTGGCGTTCCCACCGTGGTCTACGGCTATTTCGCCGCGCTGACGGTGGCCCCGGCGGTCCGCGATCTCGGCGTGTGGCTCGGGATCAGCTGGGCGTCGTCCGAAAGCGCGCTGGCTGCGGGGCTGGTGATGGGGATCATGATCATCCCGTTCGTGTCGTCGATGGCGGACGATTCGATCGCCGCGGTGCCGTTCGCGATGCGCGACGGCAGCCTTGCGATGGGCGCGACCCAGTCCGAGACGATCCGCAAGGTCCTGCTGCCCGCCGCCTTGCCGGGTGTGGTCGGCGGGGTGCTGCTCGCGGTCAGCCGCGCGATCGGCGAGACGATGATCGTCGTGATGGCCGCGGGACTAGCCGCCAACCTGACGGCAAATCCGTT